>NZAZ01000138.1 GCA_002686255.1 Rhodospirillaceae bacterium | reverse complement strand
TAACTCCTCATCCTGAGCAGCGAGCGCAAGCGAGCGTGTCGAAGCCTCATCCTGAGCAGCGAGCGCAAGCGAGCGTGTCGAAGGATTGTTGGAGAAAATCCACTTTTTCAGCAACCTGCTAAATAATTTCCCCGCCGGTTTTCGATTTTGGCCCGGGCGCAACCGCGTCCCGTCAATCCTTATCGGCGCCCAACGCCGCGGCAAAGACGCCTGGGTCCACGTTGCCGCCGGAACAGACCACGGCCACGGTTTTGCCCTTGCAGTCATAGGCTCCGGTCAAGGCCGCCGCCAAGGCCACGGCGCCGCCCGGCTCGACGACCAGTTTTAGGTATTGAAACGCCGCCTTCATGGCCCCGGCCGTCTCGGCGTCGCCGAGGGCGAAGCCGCCCGCGAGAAGCCTTTGATTGATCGAAAACGTCAACACGCCCGGCGTCGGCAGGATAAGCGCGTCGCAAAACGTTTTGGCGCCCTTATCGTTGCTCACCCGCTCGCCGGCGGCCAACGAACGGGCGGTATCGTCGAAACCTTCCGGTTCGGCGGTGAACAATCGGGCCTCCGGGCATTCCTCGGAAAGCGCCAGCGCGCATCCGGAAATCAGCCCGCCGCCGCCGCAAGGGGCGATCACCGCGTCAAGCCGGGCGTCCATTTCCCGGGCCTGGGCGGCGATCTCAAGGCCCACCGTTCCCTGGCCGGCGATGATCAAGGGGTCGTCGTAGGACGGCACCAGGGTCGCTTTGCGCTCGGCGGCCAGCCTTTCGCCGATTTCCTCGCGGCTTTCCGTTTCGCGGTCATACATCACCACCTCGGCCCCATAGGCCCGGGTGTTGGCGAGTTTGATCTCGGGCGCGTCCGTCGGCATGACGATGACCGCCGGCACCCCAAGCATTTGCGCCACCATGGCGACGCCCTGGGCGTGGTTGCCGGACGAAAAGGCGACGACGCCGGCCCGGCGCTGTTCGTCGCCGAGGCGTGAAATCCGGTTGTAGGCGCCGCGGAACTTGAAAGCGCCGCTCCGTTGCAGGCACTCGGCCTTGACCAGCAGGCGGCCGCCCAGTTTTTCGTTGAGCAGCGGGCTTTCCAGCAGCGGCGTGGTGACGGCGTGGCCGGCGATTTGCTCCGCCGCCGCGACCACGTCGTCATAGGCCGGGGCCTCAGGCGCGGGCGAGGTGGGCATCGAGGGCCTCCAATACATTGGCTTCGGTCAGGTTCGGCGGGTGGCCGCAGTCCTCGACCGTGACCCGCGCCATGCCGGGCATGGCGTCCGCCATCCGGGATAAGGTTTTCCGGCTGAGGATATTCGACCGTGCCCCGTGGACGGTCAACACCGGCACCCGCTCCAGCGCCTTGAACAGCGGCCACAGGCTGACCTTGCCGCCGAGCGCCTTGGCGAACTGATTGACGATGGCATGGTCCCAATCATGGACCAGCCCGCCGCCCGGCGATTCCTTGTACGTGTTGCGGGCGATGGTCAGCCAGTCCCCGGGCGAGCGCGCCGGCAGGTCGGGAAAGGTTTCCCGGAGGCGCCCGACGACGGCGTCCCAGTCGGCAAGGGGGGTGTCGTCGCTCAAATAGTCGATGATCTTCGCCAGCCCCGAGATGTCGATTTCCGGCCCGATGTCGTTGAGCACGGCGCCGGCAACCGTGCCCGGCATCGCCACCGCCATGACCATGGCCAGGATGCCGCCCAGGGACGTGCCGATGACGTGGATCCGGTGCACGCCCAGGGCGCAGAGAAGATGGCGGATGTCGTCGACATAGACCGGCGGGTGGTAATGCCGCCAGTCGGGGTCGTATTGGGACCGCCCGCGGCCCCGGTAATCGGGACAGATCACCCGGCGTTCCCGGGACAGCCGCTGGGCCAGCGGGGCGAAGTCCTTCGAATTCCTCGAAACGCCGGGCAGGCACAGCACCGGCGTCGCCGCGGCGGCGGGGCCGCCCCCGGGGGTACAATAATCGCGGAAATAGAGCCTGAGGCCGTCCTGGGCCGTCAGCCAGCGTTCCCGGTAGCCATTGTCGGGCACGGGAATATCCCTATAGCCCCAACAGCGGGGGCAGGGCCTCGAGGGTCTTGACCTCGTGCTCGGGATTGCCGGGGATTCTTTCCTGGGGCTGACCGAAACGGTTCACCCACACCACCCGGTAGCCGAAATTGGCGCCCGCCGCCGCGTCCCAGGCGTTCGACGACATGAAGCAAATGCGCCCGGCGTCGACGCCGAGGCCGTCCACGGCCATCTGATAGACGCTGGGATGGGGCTTGTAGACGCCGATGGAATCGACCGAAAACACGTCGTCCAACAGATCCCCGATTTCGGCGTTATCGACCGCCGACGACAGCATTTCCGGCGAGCCGTTGGAAAGGATCGCGGTCTTGATGGCGCCCGACTTGAGGGCCGTCAGCACGTCCTTGACCTCCGGGTAGGCGTCCAAGCGCATGTAGATGTCCATCAGGCGCTGGCGCAGCGCGTCGTCCTCGATGCCGAGCGCGGCCAAGGCGTAATCCAGCCCATCGCCGGTGACCTGCCGGAATTCGACGTATTCCTGCATCAGGCTCCTGAGCCAGGTGTATTCAAGCTGCCGGGTCCGCCAGATGGCGGACAGCTCGTCGGCCTTGTCGCCGAGGGCGTCGCGGCACCGCGCCGCCGCGGCGGCGACGTCGAACAGGGTACCGTAGGCGTCGAAGACGCAGGCGCCGATGTCCTCGATTTTAGCGGCCATGGATCGGGGTCCTTCCCTTTGGTTCCGGCCCCTGACGAACCGGTGGAGGATTTATGCAACTCCCGCCCGGGACGGTCAACCGCGGCTCACGAATCATTGATGCAGGTCGCGTTCCAGCCTTAACGCGACTTCGGTTTTCGCCAACAGCAAACGATAGACCTGAAGGTTCTCCAACACCCGCTGGACGTAGTTCCGGGTTTCCGGGAACGTAATCAGCTCCACCCAGTCGATGGAATCGACGTCGGCCTCGCGGATATCGCCGTTGCCGCGAAGCCATTGGCGGACCCGCTTGGGCCCGGCGTTATAGGCCGCCAGCGCCAGCACGTAAGAGCCCTTGAACGCCGCCAAAAGCTCCGACAGATAAGCTTGGCCCAGGGTCATGTTATAAACCCCGTCGGTGGTCAGGCGGCGCCGGGAAAACGGCACCCGGAGCTTTTTCGCCACCTTATAGGCGGTACGCGGCAGCAACTGCATCAACCCCTGGGCGTTGGCGCGGCTCTTGGCCTTGACGTTGAAGGCGCTTTCCTGCCGGACCATGGCCAGCAGCAACGGTCTTTCCAGGGGCGCAACGCCGGCCTTGACGTTCATCGGCGCCGGCAGCGGCGCCGGAAAGGCCGCTTCCGGGAACCGCCAACCGTCGCGCCCGGCCCTTTTGGCGATCATCACCGAAAGGTCGGGGCGGTCGTTGGCGGAGGCCAGTTGCGCCGTCAACAGCCGCCAGCCCGGCGTGTCCCCCAATTCATCGAGACGCGAAATGAACGGCCGAAGGCGGTCCTTTTCGCCGATTTCGCCCAGCATCCTGACCGCCCGGACAAGGACGTGGCCTTCGAAGGCCTTGGTTTCCTCGGCGCCGACTTCCGGTTCCCGCGGCAGCTTCAGGCTTTCCCCCGGACGCAGCCGGGCGATCGACAACTGGCCGTAATAGGTCATCGGATGGCGGGCCGCCAGATGATGCCAGCCCCGGGCCGCCTCGGTTTCGCCCAGGGCCTCCATCGCCCGGGCCGCCCAATAGGCGCCGCGGGCGCGGCTGACGGGATACTTGACGGCCCCATACATGGTCACGAAATGGTCTCTGGCGACTTTGGAATCGCCGAGAAACCGAAGCGCGATCCAGCCCGCCAGCCATTCGGCCTCGGCGAAAGCAGGGCCGGATTTGAGCCGGTGATCCTTGGCCATCCGGTAGGCGGCGGAAACATGGCCCTGGTTGAGATTCCAGCGGGCCAGATAGCCGCGCTCGATCCACCAGCGCGCCGGGCGCATCAGGTCGTCGGGCAGGTTTTCCAGAAGCTCCATGGCCGAGGCGTACTTGCCCCGGCGGCGCCGCCACCGCAGCCGTTCGTAGATCAGGCCCTGATCCCGTTTCAGTTCATCGGGAACCTTGGCGATGGCGGTATCGACGTTGCCCCGGCGCTGGCGCAGGAACATCCGGGCGATGCCGAGCGCCCGGACGTCGGGCCTGACCTTCCACAGCATGCGGCGCACCGGCCAATTGCGGCCTTCCCACAACAGCCGGTCGAGGCGCCGGTTGTGGTCGTCGATGCTCAACAGGCGGCGGTGGTGCTTGTAAAAGGCGCGTTCGCGGCGCTTGGCGAAGTTGCCGTTGATCCAGGCGTCGCGGATGACCTCGCGGCCCCGGCTTTCCTCGCCGGCGGCCATCAACGCTTCGCCCTGGCGGGCCTTGCCGTAACCGCTTAGCGCCTCGCGGTCCTCGAACCAGGCCAGGACCACGTCATCGGGGGTTTGGCCGTTCATCGCCCCCTCGGCCCGGCGTTGCAGGCCAATTTGGCCGGGCCAGTCGGGGTTTTCGGCCATGAAAGCCGATATCTCGGCGAAATCGGCCTTGGGGTTGGGCTTGGCCAGGCGCGCCCTGAGCAGAATCTTGGCGGCAACGGGGTCCTTGATGGCGCCGGCGATGGACCGGGCGCGCCCGTGTTCGTCGCCGTCGACGGCCTCGAGCCCGGCCTTTAGCGTCTTGGCGTCCTCGGCCGACAACAGGCCGGCCGCCCCCGTCCCCGGTCCCAGGGCAACCAGGCAGCCGATGGCGATGCCAAGGGCGTTAGTAGCGGCGATATGGCCCGTTAAGCGGATTTTCGGCCCTCCAGTCCCTATCGGCAAATACAAAGAAGGCCCCCAGGGCCCCGAATCCCGCCCGAATCCCGCGGGCGCTTGCCGCAAAGCGGTTAATGTGGGTATGTTCGCCGCTCAACAAGGCCAATTCAAGTGAGGAAACCATGTTTCAGGGGTCCATGACCGCCCTGGTCACGCCGTTCAAGGACGGGCGTGTGGACGAGGACGCCTTTCAGTCCTTCGTCGAGTGGCAAATCGACGAGGGAACGGAAGCCGTGATTCCTTGCGGCACCACGGGCGAATCGCCGACGCTCAACCACGAAGAGCACATGCGGGTCACCGAATCCTGCATCGAGGCCGCCGCCGGCAAGGTGCCGGTGATCGCCGGCACCGGGTCGAATTCCACCGAAGAAGCGATCATGCTGACCAAGCACGCCAAGGACGCCGGCGCGGCGGCGGCGCTGGTGGTCACGCCGTATTACAACAAGCCGACCCAGGAAGGGCTCTACCGTCATTACAAGGCCATCAGCGACGCTGTCGATTTGCCGATCCTCATCTACAACATCCCCGGGCGCAGCGTCGTCGACATGAGCGTCGACACCATGGCCCGGCTGGCCAGGCTGGCCAACATCGTCGGCGTCAAGGACGCGACCCAGGACCTGGCCCGGCCGATGGCGACGCGCTTGGCCGTGGGCAAGGATTTCTGCCAGATTTCTGGCGAGGACGCGACCATCGTGCCGTTCCTGGCCGGCGGCGGGGTGGGCTGCATCTCGGTCACCGCCAACGTCGCGCCGCGGCTGTGCGCGGACCTGCACAAGGCGTGGCGGGACGGCGACCTGGCGACGGTGATGGAGTTGCAGGACCGGCTGATGCCGCTGCATTTCGCGCTGTTCTGCGAGACCAGCCCGGCGCCGGTCAAGTACGCCGCCAGCCTGCTCGGCAAATGCTCGGCCGAAACCCGGCTGCCGATCTGCGAGATCCAGGACACCAGCAAGGAACGGGTGAAAGACGCCATGGTCGGCGCCGGGCTGCTCAACTAAGCGCCGTCGCAGGGGGTTCCATGGCCGCCAAGAAGAAGCGCACGCCGGGCCGCCTCGCGGCCCAGAACCGCAAGGCACGCCGCGACTACACCATCGGCGACACCTTCGAGGCGGGGATCGTGCTGTTGGGTTCCGAGGTCAAGTCGCTGCGCGCCGGGCGCGCCTCCATCGGCGAGTCTTACGCCTCGGAAAAGGGCGGCGAGCTTTTCCTCAACAACGCCTATATCCCCGAATACGCGGCCTCGGGCATTTCGCCGCACGAGCCCCGGGCGGCGAGGAAGCTGTTGCTGCATCGGCGCCAAATCAACCGCCTCATCGCCGCCGTCAACCGCAAGGGCATGACCCTGCTTCCCTTAAGCCTCTATTTCAACAAACGCGGCATCGCCAAGGTCGAACTGGCCCTCGCCGAAGGCAAGCGCAAGTACGACAAACGCCAGATAGCGAAGCGGCGCGATTGGGACCGCCAGAAGGCGCGGCTGCTGCGCGGCAAGGGGTAGGGGCAAGCCCTGCTAAACGGCGGTCCGCCCGCATCCCCATAACGGACTTTCGGCGGCGCTCAAAGACCGCCGGCCGGTTTATTCGTGCCTCGCTCTTCGACAAGCTCAGAGTGAGGCCCTCATGGTGAGCCCTCATCCCGAGCCGCGCGCCTCTCCTTCGACACGGCCCCGGGCCGGCTCAGGATGAGGCGCGCGAGTCGAGGGACGAACCACGAGGGCCGAACGATTCAACCGGAAACCGTATCATTCGAAGTCCCGGCCAATTTCTTGAGAAATACCGACCCCCCGGCCACCAAATGGCCACCGAATGTCCACCGATGCCCACCTTTGCCCACCGTTGAAAAACCGGGCCGCGTCCTAGCCCTTCCCTTTCCCCTTCACATACGGGTTCTTGCCGGCGCGGAGGTGGACGCGAATCGGCACCGCCGGCAGGTCGAAGCTTTCGCGGAGCCCGTTGATCAGATAGCGGACGTAGCTTTCCGGCAGCGCGTCCTTGCGGCTGGCGAAGACGATAAACGTCGGCGGCCGGGTCTTGGCCTGGGTCATGTAGCGGATCTTGATGCGCCGGCCCTTGGCGACGGGCGGCGGATGGGCCCCGGTCATGGCTTCGAGCCAGCGGTTCAAGGCGCCGGTCTCGACGCGGCGGTTCCAGGTCTCATAAACCGAAAACACCGCCGCCAGCAGCTTGTCCATGCCCTTGCCCGTCTTCGCCGAACACGGAACGACGGGAATGCCGCGGACCTGCGGCAAGGACGTCATCAGCCGGTCCTCGATACCCGACATCACCGCTTTGCGGTCCTTGGCCAGGTCCCATTTGTTGACCGCCAGAACCAGCGCCCGGCCTTCCTCGATCACCAATCTGGCGATGGAAAGGTCCTGTTTATCGAGCCCTAAGGTAGCGTCGGCGATCAGCACCACGACCTCGGCGAAGCGGATGGCCCTGAGCGCGTCGCCGACCGACAGCCCTTCCAGCTTTCCGGTGACCCGGGCCTTGCGGCGCAGGCCGGCGGTGTCGATCAGGCGGATGGGGCGGCCGTTCCAGTCCCAGGAGACGGAGATGGAATCGCGGGTGATGCCGGCCTCGGGCCCGGTCAGCATGCGCTCGTCGCCCAAGAGCTTGTTGATGATGGTCGACTTGCCGGCGTTGGGCCGCCCGACGATGGCCAATTTCAGGGGCTTCGTCTTCCAGGCGTCGTCGGCCGCTTCGGCTTCGCCGTCCGCGGCGTCCGCGGGGCCCCCGGGGGGACCGAAGGGCAACAGCGCCTCGTAAAGCCCGTCCAGGCCCTCGCCGTGCTCGGCCGACAACGCGACCGGGTCGCCGAGGCCCAGTCCATAGGCTTCCAAAAGGCCGCCTTGGCCGGCGCCGCCCTCGCACTTGTTGGCGACGACGATCACCGGCGTTTGGTGCCGGCGCAGCCAGTCGGCGAAGTGCTCGTCCAGGGGCGTGACGCCGGCCCGGGCGTCGATCAGGAACAGCGCCACGTCGGCGTCGTCCAAGGCGCGCTCGGTCTGTTCGCGCATGCGGGCCTCTAGGCTGTCGCCGCCGCCGTCATCCAGCCCGGCGGTGTCGATGACGGTGAAATCGAGCCCGGCGATGCCGCCGCCGCCCTCGCGGCGGTCGCGGGTGACGCCCGGGATGTTGTCGACGATGGCCAGCCGCTTTCCGGTCAGGCGGTTAAAAAGGGTCGATTTCCCGACATTGGGACGGCCGATGACGGCGACGGTGAAAGACATGGTTCTTGACCATAGTGCTCGGACAGGGGCTGACGGCGGTTACCGGTAGACCACCAGTTCGGCGTCGTCGGCGAGGAAATAGATGCTGCCGCCGGCGATCACCGGTGGCACCGAAACCCCGTCCGGCATTTCCACGGTGCCCAGGAAGCGGCCCGTATAGGGCGAGATCGCCATCGCCTTGCCGTGCGAGCCGGCGACGATCAGCCGGTCCGAGGCCAGCAGCGGCCCGGTCCAGATGATCGGGTTTTCCTGGCTCTCCGGGTCTTCGTAACGCGGCAGGGAGCGGACCCATTGGATGCGGCCGTCCTGGCGCGACACGCAGGCGATTTCGGCGTCGTTGGTGATCACGTAAATGTAATCGCCGGCGACCCAGGGGCTTTGCAGGCCGCCGATATCCTTCTGCCACAGCCGCCGGCCGCTGCGCAGGTCGATGGCCGCCATCAGGCCGCCGTGGCTGATGGCGATGACCCGGCCGCGGTCGATCACCGGGCGGCCGCGGATATGGGCCAGGTTGGACACCACGTCGGTGCGCTTGACCGACGCCAGGCTGTCCTGCCACAGCACCCGGCCGCTGGTGGTCTTCAACACCACCAACTCGCCCGAGGTATAGGGAACGATGACGACGCCGCCGTCGACGGCGGGGCTGGCGCTGCCGAGAATGCTGGCGGTTTCGGAAATGCCGCTGTGTGTCCACAGGCCGGCGCCGTTTGCGGCGTTGATGGCGAACAGCCGGTTGTCCACCGTGACCACGAAGACGCGCCCGCCGCGCACCGTCGGCGCGGCGCGGGCCGGGCCGCTGACCTTTTGACGCCAGATTTCGGCCCCGGTTTCGGCGTCGAGCGCGATCACCTGGGCGAACCCGGTGCTGACGTAAAGGCGCCCCTGATCATACGCC
Source organism: Rhodospirillaceae bacterium (assembly GCA_002686255.1). Taxonomy (GTDB): domain Bacteria; phylum Pseudomonadota; class Alphaproteobacteria; order Rhodospirillales; family Casp-alpha2; genus Casp-alpha2. Next base: position 1,585 of record NZAZ01000138.1, on the reverse strand, counting down.
AGGCCGCCGGAGATATGGCCTTCGTCCTCTTCGTCGGGGGTCAGGTCGGTTTTCCAGAGGCGGGTGCCGTCCTTGGTGTCGAAGACGCTGACCACGGAAGCGGAATCCATGACATAGATCCGCCCGCCCGCGACCACGGGAGAACCGGCGAGCCGCACATCGTCGTCGACGCCGTCGCCGATATCGATGGACCAGGCCTTTGATAAGGTTTCGGGCACCATCATGTGATGCATGGCATGATTGGGATAGCCCCCCGATTGCGGCCAATCGGCGTTGGGCTCGGGCGCCGGCAGGAGGACCTGCACGTCCGCCAGTTCCGGATCGGGGCTCAGCGTGCGTTGGTGGAGCAGCACCGCGATCCGGTCGCCGGGCAGCGGCGGTTCCTTGGCTTTCGAAAACCAGCCGGTCACCGTCGAGCAGCCGCCGAGGGCCCCGGCTAGCAACAAGACCAGCAACAGGGCGGCGCCCGGGAAGGCGCGAGGTAAGGTCCTAGTAGCCTGTATCATCTAAAATGCATCCCTACGATCGCTTTTCCCGTCCCCTCGGGGCGTCGGGAAGGCTTGCCGATGGGCCGCATCGCCAGCGCCTCACCTCCTAGCCGGAAACCTCGCAACACCGTCGTAGGGGTACAATTTAGGTGATACAGGCTACTAGGGCCCCTCGACACGTCTGATTTGGTTTCTCGTTTCATCATCGCCCCTTGGTATTACCTGCCGATAATGGATAGCATTTCCTGGGCCCGGGCGCGAACCCCTTGCGGCGCCCGGGCGTCGTTCGCCAAGCCCTGGTACAGCTCCTTGGCCTTGCCCCGGTCCCCCGAGCGGCGGGCCAAAAGGGCGGAAATCTCGCGGGCGCTGTAGCGCCAGGGGCTGGTCTCGGCCCTCAGTGGTTCGAGCCGCTTGGCCAGCGCCGGCAAATCGGCGCCGGGGTCGTTCAGTTCCTGATAGGCGCCCAAAATCACCGCCAGGTCCCGGTAAAGGGAATCGACGGCCCCGTCCCCGGCCAGCGCCCGGTAGGCCGCCGTCGCGCCGGCGGAATCACCCTGACGGGCATAAATCCGCGCCTGGTTGAACCGCGCCAGCATTTGGTAGCCGCCGCCGTCCTCGGCGATTTCGGAAAACGTCTTCAGGGCTTCGTCGGTCTTGCCGGCGGTGACCAGGTCGGCGGCGGACTGAAACCGGACGCCCAGGGCCTCGCGGGCCGACATGTCGTAGCTCTGCCAGCCCTTGAAACCGGCGACGCCGAGGACAAGGGCCACGGCGCCGGCGAGCGCGTACTTGCCGTAGGCCTGCCACAGCTTGTGGAACTCGTCGTGGCGCAGATCTTCGTCTATCTCGCGGAACAGGAGGTCGTCTTCGGTTTTTTCTTCGGCCACGGGTGAACTCCGGAAATCAGCTTCTGGCCGCCCTGAAACGCCCCAGGGGGCTGTATCGGGGGGCCGGATCGGGGGCTAAAATAGTCCCGCCTGGGCGGGAAGGCAAACGCACGCTAGCAGGCTGCTGAAAAACGCACGATCTGGAGCAATTACCCTTCGAGACGGACCTCCGGTCCTCCTCAGGGTGAGGCATAAGGTATTGTAATTCCT
>NZAZ01000137.1 GCA_002686255.1 Rhodospirillaceae bacterium | reverse complement strand
GATCTGGCGCGGGGAAGAAGCCGGGTCTTTCCAACCCTACGAGGTCCCGAGGCGGGACAACCAGACGGTCCTCGACGTGGTCACCTACGTCTAGCGGCGTCAATTGCCAAGGCAATCCTTAAGAAACTTCTTAACCTCGGGCGTAATCCGGCGGGATTTGATTCTATTTCGGTCAAGCCCGAAAGTCGCAAATTTATCAGCATTCAGATGATAATGACTTGCGTCCTTGCGCAAAATCCCCTCGTTCACCATGCGTTGAAGTACCCGCTTCCCGACCTGCGAACTTCGAACAATCTTCCATATGTGCTTTTTATATTTTGAGAGAGTTCCATATTTACGGCTCGCGAAAACTCGAAGAATTTTACACATTTGGCGAAATGCTTCGTCAATTTCTGACTCGACCTCAGACGCTGCGTTCACTTCAAGTTCATAACCTGACCAGGGGTAAGAAATTTCGCCATTCCACCAAATCCCCAGTTGACCGTCGCCAAACTTCCGAAGTCGTAGGTTCTCGGGATGCTTGCACTTCTGGACAAGGATGATCACATCCCCTTCCTGATCCTCCTTTGTGTCGGTGAGCACAATAAGTTCGTCACAGAGAAAAGCTATCTCAGAACATTCGATCTCGACGAAAGGTCCCACTCTAAACGACTTTTCGTTTTCGCCCAATGCAATGCCTCCGCGAACAGCGATCCTAGCATTACCGAGTCGACGAGAGAACGTGATAGCACCTTGGGCAATGTCGATACGAAAATCATATTCTTGGCGATTGTTAGCGGACGATATGACAGTGATCGTTCCCTCAGCGTAATTTCCTTCACCGTCCTCATTTTCTATTATCTCAAGCCCAATTTCTGTTTCCTTGTTTTCTTGCGCGGCGATTGAGTCGTAGAGATGGCCAATATCCTCTGCAGGTATTACTGATTTGCCAGCGCTTTCGGAAAACAACATCAGAAAATGTCCAAAGAGGTGGTTAGGGAGATAGTCGTCGCTAGCTAAACGTTGCCGCACCTTCTTTCGTTCATCCTCCGGCCCCTCTGTGATCATCTTAGCCTGGAAGTACTCCTCGAATACCTTGTTGGAAAACTTGATTGTATCCTCATCCAGGAACGGGTGGCGGGTAAACCAACCATCAAGAGTGCGCTCGACACCTGTCCGGTGGCTGACCGGTACGCTTCCCAAGGCGGAGAGATTAAATGAATACTTGAGAACCTTTCTGGCGATCCGAAGCAATTGTTCCTCAGGAGTAAAAAAATCGATCCATTCAACGCCCCGGAGTGTCCCAAATTTTTCTTCTAGCTGCTCAACAGCTTTTCTCTGCTCACGATTCAACAAATCATCAATGATCGTGGTTAGGAGTAACCAGATCGAGGTTCCCTCATCGGCGGCTATAGACCCGAAGCGGTCTTCCAGTTCCTTTTTCAAGATGTGGTAGTTTTCAGTGACAAGGAACGAACTAACCGCCTCCAAAACCGGCGCATAACCAAGAAACCGCCGCGCTTCGGAATCAGACCATGGATCTTCCGTATTTTTTCCAAGGCATTGCGAGATAAGTGAAAACACTTTCTCACAAGCTTTGGCAAAGGGTTCCGGATTACGGCGATAAGGAGCGTCCGCCGAATTTGGGTATTGATCAGCGAATAAAGACGCAAGCTTACGCTCAATGAATAATACCGCTTCTTGCTGGCCAAAGTAGTCAAGCTCCAAATGCGCGAAGGGAATATCCTCTGCCTCCAGATGAAGGGTGGTCAGACTTACCTCACCGCGAGCGAACAATATTACTGTAGGACGTTCTCGAGGTTTGGTGAGATCCCGGAAAAGATCCATCAAAAAATCTTCAAAGCTCTCTTCGCCTGAAATCTGCTCTGATCTGATTCCTCCAGCGCGTCGATTACAACAACAAACTCACCGGTTTCCATGGCGTCACGCAGCCTGGTTACATCAGTTCGTTGAAACGTACGATCAAGAGATCCGATAAATGAAGCCTGGGCTACTCTACGGCCAGCGAGGTCCCAAAGGGGTGCATTGCACTGCTTCGCTATCGACTTAGCTGTTGTTGTTTTTCCGACTGCTGCGGGCGCTGTAATTAGGACAGTAGAGGTTGTTCTCAACGTTATGGGGATTGGCTCCTTCAGCGGTGGCGGAACGAATAAAGGATTGTCTTCGTCAACGTAGATGAAGCCGTAGTCGTTATCGATGATCTCCGGTCGGAATTCATTTTTTGGTAAACAAGCGATAAGGCTTTCGAGCGATAGCATTTTGACCGAATCCCCTAAAAAATTAATCCGAAACTTCCTTGAAAAGACTAATCTGGAACGTAAGCAAGAGAAAGATATTACAGCTACTGTCCATAACAGTTTTTATAAAAACCTCTTTTTTTGTGCGTAAGGAATTCCACATTAAAAAACTGAATGCGACAATACCAGAATCTTGAACACAATTGACACGGCACAACCCATCGCGTAGCCCAATGAACGCCCGCTGGCTTGACCCGCGAAACCTCCTATACTCGGCCCATGCAGGGAACGATTTCCGTTTCGATCTGGCGCGGGGAAGAAGCCGGGTCTTTCCAACCCTACGAGGTCCCGAGGCGGGACAACCAGACGGTCCTCGACGTGGTCACCTACGTCCAGCGCAAGCTCGACGCTTCCTTGAGCTACCGCTTCGCGTGCCGGGTCGGCATGTGCGGGTCGTGCGCGATGATGGTCAACGGCCGCGCCCGGTGGACCTGCCGCACCCATGTTTCCCGGGTCGCCGAATCAGGAAAACTCACCATCGCGCCGTTGCGCAACCTTCCGGTGATCAAGGATCTGTCGGTGGAGATGACGGATTTCTTCGACAAATGGGCCAAGGCCGGGGGCGCCTTCAAGCCGACGGCCACCCGCGCCGACGATTTTGCCGCCATCCGGCCCACCGATCCGAACCGCCGCCACGCCGAGGGCGGCATCGAATGTATCGGCTGCGGCGTCTGTTACGCGGCCTGCGACGTCGTCGCCTGGAAGCCCGGTTACCTGGGCCCGGCGGCGCTCAACCGGGCCTGGACGCTGATCAACGATGCCCGCGACGGCGGCGGAGCGGGAAGGCTGTCGGCGGTGGCCGGCGATAACGGTTGCCATGCCTGCCATTCCCAGCAGGGCTGCCAGGAACACTGCCCCCAGCATCTGAATCCGACGGCCGCCATCGCCGGGCTGAAACGGGCCGTCGCCGCGGCGGCCCTGAAAGGCAGGCTGTGAGCGCCGAGAAGCTCCAGACCTGGCTGTGGCTGGCGCAGCGCATCAGCGCCTTGGTGCTCGCCGTCGCCGTCGCCGTGCACCTGATCAACATCATCGCCGCCGTCCAGGGCGGGCTCACGGCGGCCGAGATCGTCGCCCGCGTCGGCGGCAACGGGGCCTGGGCGGCGTTCTACGGCGTCTTCGCCGCCGCCGCCGCCGTTCACGCCCCGATCGGGGTGCGCACCGTGTTGCGGGAAATGACGCCGCTGCCGAATTTCTCCGTCAACGCGTTGTCGGCGTTGTTCGGGATCGGGCTCCTGATCATGGGCCTCGACGCGGTCGGCATCCTTTATCGCGCGGGGGGCGGGTGATGAAGCTGCGATACATGCGCCGCGACCATCCCACGTGGTGGGCGTTCGCCGTGCACCGGCTGTCGGGGGTCGCCATGGCGCTGTTCCTGCCGGTCCATTTCTACGTCCTGGCGCTGGCCATCGAGGGCGAGGCGAGGCTGGAGTCCTTCCTGGCCTGGTCGTTGCAGCCCTGGGTCAAGGTCGCCGAGGCCGGGTTGATTTTTCTGTTGGCGGCGCACCTGACCGGCGGGATGCGGCTGCTGGCGCTGGAATTCCTGCCCTGGCGGGACTGGCAAAAGACCCTGGTGGCGGTGTCGGGGGGGTTGAGCTTCGGCGCCGGGCTGTTGTTCCTGGTCAATGCCTTTTGAATTCCTCCTGGTGCCGGGGGGCGCCTTCCTGGCGGCGCTGGCCGTCGGCGCCGCCGGTTTCGGCGACGCCCTGATCGCCGCCGCCTTGTGGCTGCACGTCATGGGGCCGACAGAGGCGGTGCCCCTGGTGGTGGCGACGGGGCTGATGATCCACCTGATCCCGCTGCTCAGGCTGCACCGGGCCCTGGATTTTTCCAGGCTGATGCCGTTTCTGGCCGGCGGCACGCTGGGGGTGCCGGTGGGAAGCTGGCTTCTGGGCATTGCCGATCCCGCCCTTTTCCGCGCCGGCGTCGGCGGCTTTTTGGTGATTTACAGCCTCGTTTTCCTGTTCAAGCCGCCGGCGGGCGAGTTTGCCGCCGGCGGCCGGGCGGCGGACGGCGCCATCGGCCTTGTCGGCGGCGTGCTCGGCGGACTGGCGGGGCTCAGCGGCATCGTCCCCACCGTCTGGTCGGCCTTGCGCGGCTGGTCCCGGGCCGAACAGCGGGGCATCTTCCAGCCCTTCATTCTGGCCATGCACGGCATGGCGCTGGCGTGGCTGGCGTGGGGCGGCATGGTCGATGCCCGGACCGGCGTCAACTTCCTGTGGTGCCTGCCGGGCATCGCCGCCGGCTCGTGGTTGGGGCTCAGGCTCTACGGCCGCTTGGATGACAAGCAATTTCAACGTATCGTTCTGGTGTTGCTGCTGGTTTTGGGCGCCATTCTGCTTATCTGAAAGGGCGTGGTAGAAGGATGATGAAAGTCGATCTTGAGGCCATCGAGGAAACGGCGAAGCTTCTCTACATCCGCGCCCTGAAGGTGCTGCCCGACGACATCAAGGACGGGTTCAAAAAGCTCGACGCCGCCGAAACGGATACGACCGGCAAATCCATCCTGGCGACGATGATTAAAAACATCGACGTCGCCGAGGATACCGACAACCTTCTGTGCCAGGACACCGGCATCCCCATCTACAACGTCACCATCGGCCGCGGCGTCGAGGTCGACGGCGTCGATTTGAAAGCGGCCATCAGAAAAGGATGCGAGCGGGCGACGACGGAATATCCGCTCAGGTCTTCCGTCGTCCATCCGGTGACCCGGGAGAACGAGCATACGTCCTCGGGCCGCCGCGTCCCCGTCATCAACGTCGATTTTTCAGATCAACCCGAGGAGCTGGTTGTCGAGATGATCCCCAAGGGGTCGGGCTCGGAGAACGGCTCGTTCCTGAAGATGTGCATCCCCGCCGAAGGCGTCGCCGGCATCAAGACCTTCGTGGTGGATAAGGTGATGGAAGCCGGCGGCAAGGTCTGCCCGCCGACCATCGTCGGCGTCGGCGTCGGCGGCACCGCCGATTTGTGCGCCAAGCTGGCCAAGATCGCCGCCACCCGGGCGCTGGGGTCCCGATGCGGCGATAAGGAGGGGGCGAAGCTGGAAATCGAACTGACCGACGCCGTCAACAGCCTCGGCATCGGGCCGCAGGGTTTGGGCGGCGATTCGACGTCGTTCGCGGTGCACGTGGAAACGGCGGCCACCCACATCACCATGAACCCGGTGGCCGTCAACATCCAATGCCATTCGGCCCGCCGCGCCAAGGCGACCTTCACCCCCGGCGGCGTCGAGATCGGATTTTGATATGGCCGAGCACGAATTGACCATGCCCGTCTCCGAAGACGACGTCCGCAAACTCAAAATCGGCGACTACGTGGTGTTGCAGGACACGCTGTTCGGCATCCGCGACGCGACCCTGATCCATATGTTCGATAAGGGCCGCGAGACGCGGCTCGACCTCGCCGGCCACGCCGTCATCCACACGGCGCCGAACGTGAAGAAGGTGCCGGTCAGCAATTCGTGTCCGGCCGGGTATCAGTCCATCTGCATCGGCACCACCACGTCGGCCCGCATGGAACGTTTCACCCGGCCGCTGATGGAAAAAAACGGCGTGCGCATGATCATCGGCAAGGGCGGGCTTGGGCCGGACAGCGCCAAGGCGTTCAAGGACTTAGGGGGCGTTTACCTGGCCATCATCGGCGGCACGGCGGCGCTGGAGACGACCTGGATCGAGCGCATCCTCGACGTCGACATGGACGACCTCAACCCGGAAAGCCTGTGGCGGTTCGAGATCAAGGACTTCGGGCCGCTGCTGGTGGCCATGGACAGCCATGGCGCAAGCCTCTATGACGCCGTCAACGACCAGGCCCGGGACCGCCGCGCCGGGGCGCTGGCCCGCATGGGCGTTGAAAGTTGACGGCTTTCGAAACGCTTGAAACCGATGTCCTGATCCTTGGTTCCGGGGGCGCCGGGCTGTTCGCGGCGCTGCATGCCGCCAACGCCGGACCGGACCTGTCGATCACCGTCGCCGTCAAGGGATTGCTGGGCAAATGCGGCTGCACCCGGATGGTGCAGGGCGGCTATAACGTCGCCCTTTCGCCCGGCGATTCGCTCGAACGCCACTTCATGGACACCATCGAGGGCGGCAAGTGGCTGAACGATCAGGATCTGGCCTGGACCCTGGTGACCGGCGCCCGGGAACGCATCCGCGAACTGGAAAACGAGCTCGGCTGCTTCTTCGACCGCAACGAGGACGGCACCGTGCACCAGAAGGCCTTCGCCGGGCAGACCTTCGACCGCACCGTGCACAAGGGCGACCTGACGGGCATCGAGATCATCAACCGGCTGGCCGAGCAGGTGTGGTCGAGGGGATTGAACAGGCTCGAGGACCACCGCGCCGTCGAGCTGATCGGCGGCGGCGACGAAAACGCCATCGCCGGCGTTTTGATGATCGACATGCGGAGCGGCGGTTTCTTGTTCGTGCGCGCCCGGGCGGTGCTGCTGGCGACCGGCGGTGGGCCGACCATGTACCGCTATCACACGCCCTCGGGCGACAAGACCTGCGACGGTATGGCGATGGCGCTCAGGGCCGGGCTGGCGCTGCGCGACATGGAAATGGTGCAGTTCCACCCGACGGGACTTCTGGCCGGGGACGAAACCCGGATGACGGGAACGGTGCTGGAGGAGGGGCTTCGCGGCTTCGGCGCCTATCTGCTGGACGGCGGCGGCGAACGCTTCATGGACCGCTACGACGACGGCGCGGAGCGCGCCACCCGCGACATCGTCAGCCGCGCCATGTTCGCCGAAATGCGGGCCGGCAAGGTGGGGCCCCTGGGCGGGCTCTATCTTTCCATGGGCCACCTCGACGGCGCGGAGGTCAGGCGGCAGTTCCGTGGCATGGTCGAACGCTGCGCCGATTGCGGGTTCGACCTGGTGTCGGGCCGGGTCGAGGTGGTGCCGACGGCGCATTACATGATGGGCGGGGTCGAGTTCGAGGCCGATTGCAAAACCGCGGTGCCGGGCCTGTTCGCCGCCGGCGAGGATACCGGGGGCGTGCACGGGGCCAACCGGCTCGGCGGCAACGGGGTCGCCAATTCCACCGTCTTCGGCGGCATCGCCGGCGACACCATCGGCGCCTGGGTAAACGCCGACGACGCCTTGCATGACCCGGACAAGACCGCCATCGAGGCCGCCATCGATCTTTGCCGGATGCCGCTGGGCCAGCCGCAGGGGGATTTGGGGGGGGACCTGGAGGCGGTGCGCGATAGGCTTTTCGCCATCATGTGGGACGACGTCGGCATCGTCCGCGACGCCGCCTCGCTGGACCGCGCCGCCGGTGACTTGACGGCGTTGGAGGCGGACCTGGACGGCATCGGCGTCGCCGTGGGCGATCTCGCCTACAACCTGACCTGGCACGACTGGATGAACCTGAAGAACCTGATCCTGGTGTCGCGGGCGATAACGGCGGCGGCGAAGGCCCGCGTCGATTCCCGGGGCGCGCACTACCGTTCCGATTTTCCCGACGCCGGCGCCCTCGAAGCGTCGGCCTTCACCCGCGTCACCCTCAAGGACGGCGACTTGGAAACGGCGGCCGAGCCGGTCAAATTCACCCGCGTCAAGCCGGGGGAGACGTTGTTGGACTGACCGGGCGGCGCCAGCACGGGCGACATCATCGCCACCGCCGTCGTCGCCTTGGCATTCACAAAAGCCTCTTCGGTTGTCATGCGGGTCATGGCGGGCTCCTCCCAAAAGCCGGTTTTTTTGGCCGAAGATTAGGGGGTTTACCGGGTGCAGATAAGGTTCGGGCCTGTCATAATTACGCCAACGAAAAGACGCTCGATACCCGGAGGACACCCATGCAATACACCGCCAATTCGCTGGAAAAACACTGGATGCCGTTTACCGGCAACCGGGACTTCAAGGCCGATCCCCGGCTCGTCGTCCGCGGCCAAGGCGTCCATTACTGGGACCACAAGGGCGGCAGGATTCTGGACGCATCGTCGGGGCTGTTCTGCTCGGCCGCCGGCCACTGCCGGGAAGAGATCGCCGAGGCGGTGCACGAGCAGATCAAGGAAATGGATTTCGTCGCCCCGTTCCAGTCGGGCCACCCGGCGTCGTTCGAGCTCGCCGACAAGGTCTCGAAGCTGACGCCCGACGGCTTTGAGCACGTGTTCTTCACCAATTCCGGCTCCGAGGCCGTCGATACGGCGCTGAAAATCGCCATGGCCTACCACCGCGCCCGGGGCGAGGGACAGCGCAGCCGCTTCGTTTCCCGCGAGAGGGCGTATCACGGCGTTAACATCGGCGGCACCAGCCTCGGCGGCATGGTCAAGAACCGCGAGACGTTTTCCGGCTTGATGGCTAATATCGTCCACATGCGCCACACCTGGCTGGAGGAAAACCGTTTCACCAAGGGCCAGCCGGAAACCGGCGCCTATCTGGCCGACGACCTCGACCGGTTCGCCCACACCTATGGCGGCACGACCATCGCGGCGTGCTTCATCGAGCCCATCGCCGGATCGACCGGGGTCCTGGTGCCGCCCAAGGGGTATCTGGAGCGGCTCAGGGAAATCTGCGACAGCCACGGCATCCTGCTGGTGTTCGACGAGGTGATCTGCGGCTTCGGGCGCACCGGCAAGGCGTTCGCCGCCCAGTCCTTCGGCGTCACGCCGGACATCATCACCATGGCCAAGGCGTTGACCAACGGCGCCGTACCGATGGCGGCGGTCGCGGTCAAGGACGAAATTTACGACACCGTCGTCAACGCCGCCCCGGAAAACGCCATCGAGCTTTTCCACGGCTATACCTATTCGGCCCACCCGGTGGCCTGCGCGGCGGGGCTGGCGGCGCTGGAGATCTACGAGAAAGAAGGCCTGTTCGAACGGGCCGAGGAACTGTCGCCCTATTTCCTCGACCGGATTTTTTCGCTCCGGGATTTGGACGCGGTCACCGACATCCGCGGCTACGGCATGATCGCCGGCATCGACGTGGCGGCCGGGGACGTTCCGGGGGGGCGCGGCACGCAAATCCAGAAGGACCTGTTCTGGAACGGCCTGCATGTGAAGTTCACCGCCGACACCGGCATCGTCGCGCCGCCGCTGGTTGCCGAGAAGGAACACATCGACGAAATCGTCCAAATCCTCCGCGACGTTATCGGCGCAAGCAAGTGAAGGCGCTCCTGCAACGGGTCAGCGAAGCCGGCGTCAGCCTCGACGGCGAGGTGCTGTCGGCCATCGGCCCGGGCTTGGTGGTGCTGGTGTGCACGGACAGGGAAGACACCGACGCCGAGGCCGATTTCTTCGCCCGCAAGATCGCCAACATGCGGCTGTTCGCCGACGCCGAGGGCAAGACCAACCTGTCGGTCCTCGACGTCGGCGGCGAGGCCCTGGTCATCAGCCAGTTCACCCTCGCCGCCATCTGGCGCAAGGGCAACCGGCCCGGCTTTTCCGCCGCCGCCGACCCCGAGATGGCGGAAAAGCATTACCAATATTTCTGCCGGCAACTGGCCGCCGAGGGGGTGCCGGTGCGGACCGGGAAATTCCGCTCCCACATGGCGGTCAGCCTGGTCAACGACGGGCCGGTGACGATCTGGATGGATTCCAAGGATAAATAGTTGCCCCCCCGGCTTCCCGTCCGCCCGCTCAGCCGGCGACCACCAGGATCAAAATACCGCCGGCGATGAGGAAAATACCCAAGATTTCCAGTTTGTTGATCTTCTCGCGGAAGAAAACCACCGAGGCGATGAAGGTGAAGATCAGCTCGATCTGCCCGAGCGCGCGCACATAGGCCGCGTTCTGGAGCGTAAAGGCGGAAAACCAGAAGATCGACGCCAGCACGCCCGCCACCCCCACCGACAGCGACGGCCGCCAGTGGACGATGACGGCCTTCAACTGGTCGCGTTCCCGGAACGCCAGATAGGCGCCCATCATCACCGTCTGCATGACCACCGAGACGGCGAGCGTGAACGCCGCCTGCATGATGAAGCCGTCGCCGCCCAGCGACAACGCCCCGCCCCGGTAAAAGACCACCGACGCGCCCAGGAAGGCGCCGCAGACAAGCCCGATCACGGTCGGTTTTTCCGTCAGGCCGGTGATCAGGTTGCGGGCCGAGATGTGGGTCTCGGCCACCGACAGCGCCATGACGCCGATCAGGCTGATGGCGATGGCGACGACCGCGCCGACGCTCAGGGTATCGCCGAGGATCAACAGCCCCAGAATCGCCACCTGCACGGTCTCGGTCTTCGAATACGTCGTGCCGACGGCGAAGTTCTTGAACGAGAACAGCCAGATCAGCAGAAACGTGAAGATGATCTGCGACAATCCCCCTAACAAACAATAGATCAGGAACTTTCCGCTGACGGCGGGCACCGCGTAGCCGCCGAACGTTGCCAATCCCCAGACGTAAAGCACCGCGAAGGGAAAGGCATAGAAAAACCGCACGTAGGTCGCGCCCGCCGTCGACAAACGCGCCTTCAGGTGCTTTTGCAGCGCCGAGCGCAGGTTCTGAAAGAAAGCCGCGGCGACGGTGAGGGGAATCCACAGTTCGAACATCGGCGGCGATTATAACGGTTGCGCCGGGCCCGTCACCCGCGTTTCTATGGCCTCTCACGCCGCAATATTCGGAGACAGACCCGTTGGCCAAAAGCCCTCCCAGAAAAGCCCGGGCCGTCATCATCGGCGGCGGCGTCATCGGGTGTTCCATCGCCTACCACCTGGCCAAGATCGGCTGGACCGACGTGGTGCTGCTGGAACGCAAGAAGCTGACCTCGGGCACCACCTGGCACGCCGCCGGGCTGATCGGGCAGCTCCGCGACAACCAGGACATGACCAAGCTGGCCAAGTACACGGCCGAGCTTTACCTGGGGCTCGAGGACGAAACCGGCCAGGCCACGGGCTACAAGCAGAACGGCTCGCTTTCCATCGCCACCACCGAGGGCCGCCTGGAAGACCTGAAGCGCCGCGCCGACATGGCCAAGGTGTTCGGGCTTCGGGTCGACGTCATCGGGCCTAAGGAAGTGAAGGAGCGTTACCCGCTGATTACCGTCGATGACGTGTTGGGCGGAATCTTCGTTCCCACCGACGGCCAGGCCAACCCCACCGACGTGACCATGGCGCTCGCCAAAGGGGCGCGAAACGGCGGCGTCGGGATTTTCGAAGACACCAAAGTCCTCGGCATCACCCATTCCGGGGGCCGTGTCACCGGCGTCGAAACCGAGGCCGGCGCCATCGCCGCACCCTACGTCGTCGCCGCGGCCGGCATGTGGACGCGCGAACTGGCGGCCGCCGCCGGCGTCAACGTGCCGCTGCACGCGTGCGAGCATTTCTACATCGTCACCGAACCCTTCGACGGCGTGACCCCCGATTTGCCGGTGTTCCGGGATTACGACGCCCAGGCGTACTACAAGGAAGACGCCGGCAAGATGCTGCTGGGGGCGTTCGAGCCCGAGGCCAAGCCCTGGGGCATGGACGGCATCCCCGAGGATTTCTGTTTCGACCAGTTGCCCGACGATTTCGATCACTTCGAGCCGATTCTGGAAAAGGCGCTCCACCGCATGCCGGCCCTGGAAAGCGTCGGTATCCAGACCTTTTTCTGCGGCCCCGAAAGTTTCACCCCGGACAACCGCTATTACCTGGGCGAGGCGCCGGGGCTGGAGGGGCTGTTCGTCGCCGCCGGGCTCAATTCCATCGGCATCCAGTCGGCCGGCGGCATCGGCCTGGCGCTGGCGGAATGGATGCGGGACGGTCACCCAACGATGGACCTCGGGACCGTCGATATCCGCCGCGCCCTGCCGTTCCAGGCCGACCCGGAATACCTTCGCCAGCGCGTCACCGAGACCCTGGGCCGGCTCTATGCCGTGCACTGGCCGTTTCACCAGTACCGGACCGCCCGCGGCATCCGCAAATCGCCGTTTTACGGCCGCCTGGCTGAACTGGGCGCGTGCTTCGGCGAGGCCCAGGGGTGGGAGCGCCCCAACTGGTACGCGCCCGACGGCGTGAAGCCGGAATACGTCTACAGCTTCAGCCGTCAGAACTGGTTCGATCATTCGGCCGCCGAACACCGGGCCGTAAGAGAGAATGTCGGCCTGTTCGATCAGACCTCGTTCGCCAAGTTCCGGCTCCAAGGCCCCGGAGCCGAGGAAGTGCTCAACCAAGTTTCGGCCAATGACGTCGCCGTCGAGGCCGGCCGCATCGTCTATACCCAATGGCTGAACGAAAGGGGCGGCATCGAAGCAGACCTCACCGTCACCCGCGAGGCCGAGGACCGCTACCTGATCGTCACCGGGGCGGCGTCCCAGGTCCGCGACTTCCACTGGTTGGCCCGCCACATCCCGGAAGGCACGGATGCCAAACTCACCGACGTTACCGAAACCCTGGCCGTCCTCGGCGTCATGGGGCCCAAGGCCCGCGGCCTGTTGCAGGGATTGACGGACGGCGACCTGTCCAACGGCGCCTTCCCCTTCGGCGCATCGCGGGAAATCGAGATCGGCGGCGGCAAGGTCCGCGCTTCGCGCATTTCCTACGTCGGCGAGCTGGGCTGGGAGCTGTATATCCCCACCGGGGCCGCCACAGGCGTCTTCGACGCCGTCGCCCAGGCCGGCGACGCCCATGGCCTGGTCCCGGCCGGCATGCACGCCATGCAGTCACTGCGGATCGAGAAGGCGTACCGGGCCTGGGGCCATGACATCGGCGATCAGGATACGGCCCTGGAGGCGGGCCTCGGCTTCGCCGTCGCCTGGGACAAGGCGGGCGGTTTCATCGGCCGCGACGCGTTGTCGCGCCAACGCCAGGAAGGGATCAACCGCCGTCTGGTCCAGTTCATCCTCGATGACCCGGAACCGCTGCTTTACGGCCGCGAGCCGGTCTTGCGGGACGGCGAAATCGCCGGCTATGTCACCTCGGCCATGTACGCCCATTCGCTCGGCGGGGCCGTCGGTCTCGGTTACGTCGAGCACCAAGGCGGAGTCGACGCCGATTTCATCGCCGCCGGGTCGTTTGAGATCGAAGTCGCCGGCGTCCGGTGCCCCACCCGGGCGTCGTTGACGCCCCTTTACGATCCCAAAAACGAGCGCATCCGGGCCTGAATACCTGATATTGCTCAAGCAAACCGTTTCAGGCCCGAATTGATTTTCCTTTTCCCCGAGACCGCTGTCCTGTACTGGTGAACCCGCGCTAGCTTCAGGCCACGGTGGCTTAAACGCGCTTGGCCTTACCCGCAATCCGATCAAAAAAAAGGACCGCGAAAGCGGCCCTAGGTTTGACTCGTGTGGGGGAGGGGGAGTCGGTTGTTCATTGCCCGCCGGGGTATCGCGTCATCGCAGGTGACGGGGCCGGTGCCGGGAAACGGCGAAAATCTGTCCTCTGAAGCCAAAGCCCAAAAGCGCCCAAATGCCGCGCAGCCAGTATTCGAATTGCCTCATGTCCGTCTCCCGTTTGACTATCGTTGCCTTAATGGCGAGGAGGGCACTAAACGGGACCAAAATGACATTTGTTTGCCGGAAATGTGGCATTCTTGTGATGATTTGAATTTAAGTTCATGACCTAGGGGGAGGTTCCCGGCATGACCGCACCGAACGCTTCTTTCGTCACTCATTTGGAATGCTCCGAAACCGGCGAGCATTATCCCCCCGGCGTCCTGCACGGGCTTTCCAGGGCCGGGGCGCCGCTGCTGGCGCGCTATGACCTGGACACGCTTGCCAACGCCGTCACCAAGGAAGACTTCGCCGCCCGCCCGCCCGACATGTGGCGCTACCGGGAATTCCTGCCCTTGAGCCCGGATATCGAGCCCGTCAGCCTGGGCGAAATCATGACCCCCCTGGTCCGGGTGCCGACGGTGGAAAAACGCCTCGGCATGGAAGACATCCTGGTCAAGGACGAAGGACGGCTGCCCACCGGCTCGTTCAAGAGCCGGGGCATGTCGGTGGCGGTCAGCATGGCCAAGGCCTTCGGGGTCAAGCGCATCGCCATCCCGACGGCGGGCAACGCCGGCGCCGGGTTGGCGGCCTATGCGAGCCGGGCCGGCATCGAGTCGTTCGTGTTCACGCCCGCCGACACCCCCGACGTCACGGCCAGCGAGATCGCCTTTCACGGCGCCAAGGCGTGGCGGGTCGATGGCCTGGTCGGGGACTGCGCCGCCATCGTCGCCGGCGGTGCCGGGGAAATGGGCTGGTTCGACCTCACCACCCTGAAGGAGCCCTACCGGGTCGAAGGCAAGAAGACCATGGGCCTGGAAATCGCCGAGCAATTCTCCTGGCGGCTGCCGGACGTGATCTTTTTTCCCACCGGCGGCGGGGTGTGCCTGATCGCCATGTGGAAGGTGTTCCGGGAACTCGAGGAAATCGGCTGGATCGACGGCCCCCTGCCGCGCATGGTGGCGGTGCAGTCGACCGGCTGCGG
>NZAZ01000136.1 GCA_002686255.1 Rhodospirillaceae bacterium | reverse complement strand
TTGGCATTTTTTGATTTGTTCGAGAAACTCTGCTCTTTTGTTCGGACACGCCGTTTCAATAAATTTCAGATATTCCTGATTGGTAACCACATTTTCCGCAATCCAGAAGCCTGGCAAATTCAAAAGACGTAGAGGGATCTCATCTTCTTGCCCCTCACCTTTGATACTCATATTGCGAAATATATCACCCATTACAAACTGCCCTTCCGGTATCCAGATAAACTCCGGAATTTCCTCGGGAGGCATTACTGTTTCCGGAGTCTTACAGCGTGCCATCATATGTAAATCCTTTTCAGATAAATTTGGATACCATTGTTTGAGTTTTTCTTGATTCATAATACTCCCCATTGGATTAGATAAAAAATATTGAGTTGGTATGCTAAAAACAACAATCATCATAAGAAGAGCAATACATGTAATCTATACTGCACGAAGTCACATTCCCTGAAGCATCCAGTTTTTCACTCAAAAAAACATTATCCCATTTCTGACATGTTGAGTTGCGAGGAAAGACGGAAACGCACCACAAAGGCACTGAAAACGGCAACACAAATGGGAGTTAATACAAAAACAGCAACAAACAACATGGGCGGCCACTCAGTGAAAAAATGATCAAAGGGAATCCATCCTTGGAATTGAATCAAGAACCGCCCACTCCAGGCCAAGAGGATCCCCATCGATGCCACAATGACCCCCAAAATTCCTCCTCCGAACAAGAACCCAACAGTAACTTCAAGGCGAGATAGACCCATTAATCGGAAAGTTTCAATCACTACACGTTTGAATTCTAATAAAAGTAAAAAGCCAAAAAACAAAATGATACCAGACAAAATCAATGTAATTCCGGCAATCCCTAATGCCAGCCATCTTGCTTGTTCTGAAAGACTGGTGGCCAGTTTCATCTTTTTGTTGCGGTAAAGATTTTCAATGCGGTACTGCTCCCCGGATTCACGAGGAACTTGCTGCATAACATTATCAATTTTCTGTTCAAGGAAATCCGTTTCCTGACGTGTAGATGTCGAAAACTCAAGTCTCTCCGCCACCTTTTCCGGATTCCAACCAACAGCTTGCCAATCAAGAATTAAAAGTGGATAATCCGTCATCATTCCAGTCTCAATTCTGCATTTCGAAAAGCGAACAGGCGTGGCTTTCCCTCCAAAAACATTAGCTTGAAGAGTGGTGTTTTTATCTGCATTGAATTCAAGCAATGTTAAAAAAAGCAGGGCATTCCCAAAAGCCTGTGTATTTTTGTCAACCACACATCCACTTGAATTAGATGCCATTTTTTGCATCAAATAGTCTCTGTCTTGCAGGATCACCTGCACTTGGCGCTTCCAGATTTTTCCAGGTTGTTTCAGTTCCAACGGTATCGAGCCTCGGCTTTGCCAGACGGGTGAGGAGGAAAAGCCGGAATTTTCGGTTTTCCACTGGGTGGTGAATCGCCGGAGATAGCCTGAAGACTCTGGAGTTTCCAATACAAGACTTCCGCGTAATCCAATCAGGGAACGCTGCAAAAAGGATTGATAGCTGGTCAGAATATTTTCGATCAGCAAATTTCCGGCAATGGCAAGTCCAAGACCGCATAGTAGTCCAATGCCTAAACCAAATAAAATGATGGGGTCGACTTGTTTAAAGAGGACACGATTGAAAATAAAAGAACGCATTATTAATTTTATGAGTTTTAAGTTCAGGGTTCAAAGAGCAACTTCAAGACCCGGGACTATAACTTCTAGCTCAAGGAAATCCTGGTATTCAAAATTACCTTCAAAAAAATCAAAGACAGAACACTGTACAAGATAAACATTCCGCCGTTCCAATAGAAAAAAAGCTGCAAGGGTAACTCCGGAGATTCTACAGGAGACATGGCTTGCACTGAAAGGAGTAATTGTTCATTGAGTGTTTCGTAACCGGAGAAAAACAGGAGTGAGGCGAGACCAACCCCGCCAAGCAGTGAAATTTCGGTGATGGAAGCCAGCATCCAGTAAAATGTCCGTTTTGAAACTCCAAGCAGTAGCAAAATAGCAATTGAACCGCGCTTGGTCATAAACGCACGGTAAATGCCCAGCATTCCTGTAATCACCGAAAGTGTTAAAATTGCCACTGCAATGATCCAGAAAATTGAGTCGAAGACGCTAAATAATTTTTGTTGGCGGTTTTGTCCATCCACCCAACTGCTGACACGGACTCCGGGGTCAAGCTTTTTGCTGATGCTATCACGAATAATTTGCAATCGATCAAAATTTTTGACACGTGCATGAAGGCCTTGGATTGCTTGTTTTTGCAGAATTTTTTGTGCTAATGGTAAACTTAGAAACATCCGGGGTGCATCAATCATATCATTCAGAACCGCCACAATCTTGATTTCACTCAACGGTGTTCCAGTTTCAATGTCCTGGACAAGGAAACGATTGATTTTTCCGGGACTTGGTGCAAACAAGTTAATCATAGCCCGATTTACGACCACTTCATTTCTACCAATCATCAATTGTGCCGCCAATTCACGTTCGGTAATTGCATTTTCATGTTCGTTGATCAGAGAAGTTGCCAGATCGAGTGGAATGGCAAACGGATGGCGGCTCAAGTCAATTCCAGTGATTTCTACCGGAGCTTCAAAACGGTAGGTTCCTACCATCCCTACACCCAAAGCCTCAATGAGTATAGGACGTGTTCCTTGTGTAAACAGAGAATAAGACTCGATTTCCTGAGAGTTTGAAAAAACGCTTTGGAGCTCACTTTGTTTTGAGTAATCTGAAGTTTCTCCGGCGATCCATTCTGCAGTCAGATGCGGAGTAGAATTGGAAAAAGACGCACTTATACCATAAGAGTAGAGCAAGCGAATGGCTATCAATACCATCAGTACTAAAAAGGAAATCCCGCTCAACAAGACTTGAAAAATCGGTGTGCGATGGAATAATTTGAACAGGACTGAGTACATTTTTCTGTTATAATCAATAACTTAAAAAGCGGTAAATGATCACAGCTAGGCTAGCTGTTTGTCTGCCATTGAGAATTTAAGGGGGTGCATTCCAGGCACAGCGAAAGCCCAAATGCGCAAAAGTCTCTTCAGGCTTGGCACGGTTACGCAACGTCGGATCAAGCAAAACGGCTTCTGAGTTTTCATTCTGCAAATCGACGTTTTGGTAACTGCCGCCACGGAAAATTTTCCAGAAGCCTTTTTCCGGCCCTACCGGATGAGTTTGCGAAGCTTTCGGATAGAAACTGTACCAATCTCCGACCCATTCCCAGACGTTGCCTAGCATTCCGTGCAGGCCATTCAATCCCCGGAATGTTTTTTGGACATCCACCAGTTCCCGGTGTAAGTATTCTGAGGGGTCCTCCTTGGTCCCGGTTTCTTCATCGACCTCTGCCAACAATTTTTCAAGAGCGTCGTCATCCAAATCGTCTTCGTCACTTGCTATCAATTTTTCGAGTTCAGTATCTTCCAAATCTTCATCCGAGAATTCTTCTTCGGATTCTTCTTCGGATTCATCTTCTTCCTCTAATAACTCATCTTCCTCCTCTTCAGAGTATTCCATTTCTCCTGAAATTTCATTTTCTCCGAAAATTGGTGGAAACTTCTTTCCGGAGGACCAATGAAATTTTTGTTGCTGTCCGGAAAAGTCCATGGTGGCTGCATATTCCCATTCTGCTTCTGTGGGCAAACGTCCGCCCGTGGCTTGACAAAAGGACTGTGCGGCAAACCAGCTCACTCCGCGCGCGGGACGACAAGGCTGTTCACGGCTTTCCCTTTCCAGAACCGACAAAAACGGAAAATCCATTTTTTGTGCCTTGGCAAAAACAACAAAATCTGCTGCAGATGTTTCAAAATTGGCTATCCGAAAGTCCTCAATCTGCACTTCATGCACCGGACGAGAATCCTGGAAAAGAGAGGTTCTGCTTCCCAATTCAAAGAGTCCGCCTTGGAGCAGTATTTGTTCTACAGGGCATTTTTCCGTTGCTGTAATAACTGCAGACGTGAACAGGTACCAGCAAAAAAAACACAACAAAAGACCCCATCGAATGCAGAACTTGTTTGAAATATTTTTCATTTTTGTACGGGATCACATCCATTGTGGCCCTCTCAAAACAGTTGTAACAGGGGTGGTTCCAAGAAATACGGTTATCCCAAAAGGAAATTACTTAAAAATTTGCAAAAGGTTATCGCTTTTTGAATTTTAATCTTTATTCATCCTCCTCCATATTCAAATCCAACACCTCGCCGGATTGTGCAATGGACAAAGCATATCCTTTAAACCGGCGATTTTTGTAAAAATTATCATCCACATCATCCAAAAAACTATCAGTATCACCTATACCATATACGTGCAGCGTTGCGTCTTTGCCAATGCTAGAAATAGTTTTTGTGCCAGTAACGATCTTTAAGCCTTTAATCATTTTCATAAAAGCTCTTACATGACTTTTCTTTGCGACGTGAATCCGCACTAACATGGGCGCACCATCCTCAGCATACTCATATAGTCGTTCAATTAAACTATTAACCAGTTTCTTTCTAACTTGCTTGGTGGCTTTCCCGACTGCGGTTTTCATGTTTATTAATAAATCCATACCAGAAGTAGTTTTTTTATATTTCTTTTTACCCTTGCCTTCAATAGTTTTGATTATTTTTGCTGTACCGGTATTGTAGAGTTTGGCATTGATAATTGCTTGGGCTTCACCTATTTTTTCTCGTTCTGTTGCAGAAGCCATTAGTGTAAAAACGACGTAATACTGCGCCCCGTATTTTGCAGACAGTTCTGACACAACATCCTCGAAATCGGCTTCTTGTGCAAGTGCCATTTTCTCCTGATCTTCGAAGTTTTCCTGTAACTTCTCAGGATAAAGCACTTCAAATCGCCGGTCAATAAATGCCTCCTGCAGCCCAGTTAGGCCGGTTTCAATGATTTGAAAATCATTGCCATTTTCCGGATTCAAAGGCAAATCCCCCTGTACCTGTGGGTTATAAACCACAAACACTGTTTTGCGTCCTGTGAGCTGTTGCATTAGGCGGAAGGACTCCAGGCTAGAATTCAGCAAATCATCATCGACTACTGCAGAAATAACAACTTCGTAATTTACACCGTTATCAACTGCTCCTTCCCGCAAAATCCGGTAGCTTTTGATAGCTCCCTTGCTTTTTTTGAGTATGTTGTCACTTACCACCTGGAAATTTTCTATTTCAGTTTCAGAATTAAGCACCGCACCCACACCCTGCTCGACTGCACTCTTCATGGCCTCACGCAATGCGCCATCTTTGGCCTGTTTTTCTTCACCGCTGTATAGCCGGACCAAACCGACCGCTTCTGAAATTTCGATTTCACGAGCAGCAGAGGTCTCGTAGAATGCCGACAAACTCAGGAATGAGATTGCTGTAAAACTGAAAATTGCTTTGATTATGGTTCTCATGGTTCCTCTTTTATTGGACGATTGAAAAATTAGTTTCCTGCCGATAATTGACAGGAACACACATACTGCAGAGACACTGTAAGTCAGATCTCTCCTTGAAACTTCCTAAATTGTAACTCTTGTTACCTGTACAACGGCATTCGTTTGTTCACCTGCACCAGGTAATGCTGGGTAGCCTCATACAGCAGATTCCTGACCAAATGCTTAAATCCCTCATTTGGACTGGAACTGTTGTTATTTAAAAATACTTCACTCAAACGAGTCTTCCTGATAAAAGCTCGGCTCACACTTCCGGCTCCGGAGTTGTATGCACAGATCAGCAGATAGGTGCGCAGCTTCTGATAACTGGAAAGACGGGAAAGATCACTGGTCATAAGCTTTAATAACACTTTCCCCCCCGCAAGTTTGTGTTAGTGGTGATACACTTATTAACCTTTTCCACATAGTGTCTTGCTTCCTCCCATGGCGAATAGGTTTTCAGTCGGTGCACCAACTCCGCAACATTTAATTTATTGGCCTCGCTTGCAATTACTCCAAATATTGGTCTGGGATATTTTCTCTTTATTGTGGTGATCTTCTTCAATGCTTTGGCACTGTTACCAGGGCCGGTATTATAAGAGTGGGCAGCCAGAATGACGCGATTTTCTAAGGAATCAACCGCGGCGAAATCCTTATTAACCATTTTACCTAAATATGCTGATCCCAAAGTCATATTATTTTCCGGTTTGAACAGGTACTCCGCTTGTTGTTCAACGGGGAATGTATGAAACTTATCCTTCTTATAAAGGTATTTGTAAGCTTCTCTGGCACCCGATTTTGGAACCAGCTGCATCAAACCATAGGCAAGACACTGATTTCTTGGTGTCTTCTTTCGCCTGGAACAGGCTTTGGGGTTAAAGGCGGATTCTGTGTGCATTATTGACAGAATAAGTTTAACGGGGATCTTACTTTTTCTCGCATGGCGCTTTACACTGGAAAAGAAATTTTTTGCCCGTTGCTGTACATGATCCGGCACAAACTTCAGTTTGACTGAATACACAGTTTTTTTGCCTTTTTTAGTGTGAACTGTCGTTTTCTGGATTTGTTTTCTCAGTTCCTTTGCCCGCCGCCGTACATTCTTTTTGGTTAAAGGTTGTTGGTTCAACTGCACTTGATCTTTCAACAATTCCTGTTTGCCGGCCTTCTCCCGCAAGGCTTTTTCAACAGCCTTACCTAGAACCTTTTGCGCTTCCTTTTCGGATTTAGCATCAACTACTGCAACTTCCAGAAAACCTTTTTCAGGAGATTCATCACTGAAATTGGCACGCCTACGTACCCGACCGTCTTTGGAATAGACATAATAATCTTCAACAGTGCTTTCATAAAACCTGTCCCAGCGTTCCTCAATTTGTTGAACCGCTTTGAGCATGGCCTGGTCTCGTTTTTTCACATCTTTGGCAAATTTACTGAAAGGGTCTTCTGCCGCATGTGCACTGGCCACAAGCATAGTTAAAAAAAACAGGATCCCCACAAAAAATTGCCTTGTTTGAGTTTTCATCTTTCTGTTATCCCTTTATTGTTTAATGCTTGTGGGCACGATCTTCAATTTCTTCATTAATGTTTTGCAGCAAATTGCTCTGCTACGAGATTCAATTCTTTGCTTAGGTTCCCCACATAATCGGTTCTGCGTCCCTTCCAGGGCATGGGGTTGGTTTTCTTGCTGTATACCGGATACGATTTTGTGTTTTCATCGGGCTGAGTGGTATCCATGAAAAAGATATGGATACGCAAAGTATATTTGGCGCGAGACTCTTTGCGGATGTGGTAATAATGTGAAAACACCAAATCCAAATCCTCCACTTCTTGCGGAGCCTTAAGTGGTTCAGGAACGAAGTGACGCTGGCCGTCGGTCAAATGCAGATCGTACATATTTTTGAAAAGACTACGCATTTCCACATTGGCAATGACTTCATATTCTTCGCTGGAAATCTCAGATTTTTCAGAGTCTTCTTCCATATCATCCAAATCGTCCAAATCATCCAAATCCTCCGTTGATCCGGTTGATCCATTTGCTCCGGCAGCACCACCGGTTCCTCCATTGGTATCAGGACTTGCCGTTTTCGATGCTGCAGGTTTATTGGATGCGGGCTTTTGCGAAAAAGATTTTTTATACAGTGACAAAATCAGTTCTTGTGTGTTTTCTACATCCTGAAGCAGTTGCCCAAGTATAACTGTGCGCTCCTCAATTTTGAGTTCAATTTGCCCTTTGTCTTCCAAATCCTCCGGAGTGGGATACTGGAAAACAGAAACAGGGACATCTCGGCTTCGAAGTTCGATCTGTAACTTGCGTACAGTATCCTTGAATCCTCCATGCACTGCTTTTGCTGTACGGGTACGACACTTTTTATAAAGTTTGCTTTTGAGTTTGAAGCTTTTGTGTGAAGTGTCAATGATACTTTTCATCAAGGATTCATCTGGCGTATCCATATAATCATTTTTCATGCGATTCACTTTGATATTCAGTTTTTTGATGAGCTTTTGCAACTTTCTACAGGCCGGTTTGCGGCTGAACTGTCCACGGTTTTCCATGCTGAATGGATGCGTTGCCAGCAAGTTCATCGATTTGAAAATACTCTGTGCATTTACAGGAGAGACTAATAATCCCATGATTGTGATGATTCCAATGATGTTGAATCGTTTTCTCATGATATTCTTTTAATAATTCTCTTTATTTTACCAAGGTCCCAAAAAAAACCACTGGAGGTCAAAATATTTTATGTGTGTTTCACGAGATTATACGGCAAAATTTTGGCCACTGGCCATTTACTCTATTCGCTCCAATAGGCACAACGGAAACCAAGGTCATCTTGAAAATAAGTTTGTTTAGAAGACTCATAGTCTCCGGTTCTCCAACTGAAAATCAGCATGGCGTCCAGTGCTCGCTCGAAGTCAAACAGGTCAATTTCATAATTGATCATCGGGCCTTCTATCTCATCTTCCTCATTGGTCAAGCGAACAATTTCAAGGTGTGCCCGACGATGCCCGACGATTTTCCCCTGACGCAAAGCGTATTCAAAAACATGCACATTGGGTGGCACTGCATCACGCCCCTGTTTTTGGCAATAAGCAACAGCAGCTTCAAAACTCAACCCCACTTGCGGTAAGCGTGAAACACCAACTCCTGAATATTCTGATTGAGTCACCAAATTTTTCATAATGCGGAAGCTCATTGGAGTGGTGGGTTCTCCGTCTTCAAACGTCGGAACCGAAACCAGGCTCCATCCCGATTCTGCCACATCCCGTCCGAGACTTGCTCGCGCCAGAATCTCTCCTGCATTACCAATCGTTCCATCTTCATCTAAAGCTTCAAAGATCAACTGTTCTCCATCTAACCTAATCTTAACTTTAAGATCCGACAAGCTCTCATCACTTTGGAGGTTGAAATCTCGGGAATTACCCAAAAAGTTTTCTGTTGTTTCCTTTAAGTTTTTAATGCTTCGGCAAGCCTTGCCCACACATTTTACAAATATAGAAGCCTCTTGATTTTCAGCTTTGATGCGGATTTGATTCAATAAAGATGTAAGTTGCTCTTCAATTTCCTCACGGCTTGCTGCCCCAATTCCAGTTTGTGCCGCCTCAAAACTGAGCTGAACTCCAGCTTTATCCGGACGATCCATAAACTGGTTGGGAATGACTGTTTTGGTCTCACATTTAGGCGACAACGGATTGCAGACACAAAACGGCACCTCTTTCCCGCAGGCCGGGCTTTTAGAGACAGGAGTTTGTTTGGGACAGCCGGCCAGGAAAAAAGCAAGGCTGAGCAGTACGCTGATTCTTAGTAAATAGTTGAGCATGGGACCTTTTTTTGTTTCAGCACTAAGGCAGCAGCTGCACAAAGGCATTGAGTTAATATTTAATTACAGTTTACACATTCTGAGTAGGAAGCATTTATCATATGCACTTAGAGTAAGTTTGTTTATTCTTGAAAAAATTTCAAAATCCGGAAACCGGAATTAATTGATGTTTCTTCTGAGATTGTTCGGCCCATGCCTGGTTTTTCCGGATACGCTGCGTGCCTATGCCGCGCAAATCAAAAATTTGTTTACGTTCCGGGATTTCTATCTTGTAAACAATTTGATCTTGCAGGCCAACCCGCAAACGCATAAAAGAACCTCCGTCTGAGTTTTTCACTTCCCAGTCCAGTGCGGCAAGTTGCCTTCCTTGAAAATGATGACTGGTTTTCTTCAAACGATTGAGCTCCATCACAAAAACACGTGTATCATCGAAATAGGTGAGCGGCAATGACTGCGTTTTTTGTTTGGTATGCCATGCGGCCAGATACAATAATGCAGAGAAATCCGTAACAAATCCACCAGAACCAATATCAAGTTTTTCCACAGAAGCTCCGGTGCGGGTTTGCAATTTGATCAGATTATTGATGTTCCCTTTAACATTCACGTGTGTTATTTTAGCCAGCGCCATCCATTTTTTGGGATCGCCCTTCGCCTTGTGTTTGTACAGCCGCCGGAGTTGCAGCATTTTTTTATCTCCCAACTTGCGCACCTGAAACAAGTTGACTCGCGTTACGAGGCGATCCAGATTTTTTTCCATCGTATCATACAAGTAAACCGGGAGCGTCGAACTCACTTTTTGGATATTTTTCTTCTTTCCAGTCATTTCGAAAACAATATCTATGGTAGTACGCGCGGCAGCATTCCAATAACTGGCTTCCACACGTTCCTTGCGAAAATCCAGCTTTTTCAAATACATGTCCCGTTTCGCATATTCCTTTTCAAACTTCCGCAACACTGGTGACGAAACCCGTTTCAAACGCAAATCCGCCTTGGGCGCATCCAAGGACAAAGCCACCAGTCGTTTTTGATCAATACTAAGCTTCATCAGCACTCGCCCTGATTTGCTTGAAACAGAGCAACGAATCAAACCAGCTGACTCCGACCATGGAGAACCCCCTCTGATTTCTTCCGAACGACTGCTAACAAAATGAATTTTCCCTGGACTCGTCTCCAAACGAAAATTTCCGGAAGGGCATCCAGTCACCGAAAGCCTCAAGGCCAAAGCCGCGACTTGATATGCTGGATCGCTATTCTTTTTTGGCTTCATCTCAATCTCATTGAAGGAACTGGGCTTAGCCGGCGCCGGAGGTTTATCGGGTTTAGGTTCTCCGTAGATTTCCCGGTTGGGCTTAACTGGTCTATCCATACAAAAAATGCAGCCCTCTTCTTGTTCTTCATTATATTCTTTAGCTTTCTTATTATATTCAGCCCGTTCATCATGATAATTCTTCTTCGCTTCTTTATCAAAATGTGTTTTTTCTTTTTCCCACTCGAGTAGATCTTCTTCATGTTTGTCTTTTGCGTCTTTATATTCTAATTTATCTTTTGCATAACGCTTTTTTTCATTTTTATCATGTATGGCTTTGCGTTTCTGCCAGCTTTTCAAAATGGGAACATACTTCTCTTTGCTGTAACCGTCAAAGATTGTGGTTTTCTGCGCTGCAAAATTATCCGCCCTCACCGACTGAGATTTTATGGACAACCAGGGGTGTTTGACCCCCTTCCATTCTAAGAATAGTTTCCCTTGATTTTTTTTGAAAGAAAGTCTGGAATTGTCTTTAAATTCCAGCCACCACCCGTCCTCATATTTCACCGGAACAGAAGTATATGTTTGAGCAGCGGCGAAGGAGGCAAACAAAATGAGTCCGCCCGTGGAGACCAGATTCACTATCGTTTTATTAGAAAACATCGTTCTCCTTTGATGATAATAATTAAAATTTGAACTGATGAGTAGCTATGCTTCATAAAAATAAAACCAGAGCATTAATAATCCATTTGAGGAGTTACCATTTGAATGCCACTCCAATCATTGGAGCTACACCACTTTTAATCGTTACTTTTTCAAAGTAAATTTTGTAATATTTAGTTCCAGATGATTCATAAACATCTGAATTTACACCGGAATTCGAGTATTCTTCACTGCCTCCAGAGTTGGCCATTGCACCACCGAACAATTCAACTGGCCCTAACATATAGCTCAGCTTAGCACCAGCTATAAGTTGTAGTATAGAGGCGCTGGCGTATTTTTCATCCGATTTTTCACCCCTTGGTGTAGCACTTACTACTTGATAGAGATTTGTCCAGTCCAGCCTCCCCAACAAAGACCAACGAAAGCCCGGGAATAACTGTAAAGGT
>NZAZ01000135.1 GCA_002686255.1 Rhodospirillaceae bacterium | reverse complement strand
CGATTGCCATGGACGACGGCCTGCGCTTCGCCATCCGCGAAGGCGGGCGCACGGTGGGCGCCGGCGTCGTCGCCTCGATCAAGGAATAGGGATTCAAAAAACCGGCCCCGAAAGGGGCCGGTGGTTTTTGCAGGGCCAAGGTTATGAACCAACAGAGCATCCGCATCCGTCTTAAGGCGTTCGACCACAGAGTGCTCGACCAGTCGGCGAAGGAAATCGTCGCCACCGCGCAGAGAACGGGGGCGCAGGTGCGTGGTCCGATTCCGCTGCCGACGAGAATTGAAAAGTTCACCATTTTGCGTTCGCCCCATATCGACAAAAAGTCGCGCGAACAGTTTGAAATCCGCACCCATAAGCGGGTGTTGGACATCGTTGATCCGACCCAACAGACCGTCGATGCGTTGATGAAGCTCGACCTGGCCGCCGGCGTCGACGTGGAAATCAAGCTCTAAGGTGGAGTGAGGATTTAGGGATTTAATGGTCATGCGTACCGGTTTGATTGCCCGCAAAGTCGGCATGTCCCGCCTGTTCGGAGACGACGGCACCCATGTGCCGGTGACCGTGCTTGATGTCGGGGACTGTCAGGTGGTGGCTCGGAAAACCGCCGAACGCGACGGCTATAACGCGCTGCAACTGGGTTGGGGCAAGGCCAAGGTCAAGAATGTCACCAAGGCCATGCGCGGCCATTATGCCAAGGCCAAGGTCGAACCGAAGCGCAAATTGACCGAATTCCGCGTTTCCGAGGACGGCTTGGTCGATGTCGGCACCGAAATGTCGGCGGCTCATTTCGTCACCGGCCAGTTCGTCGACGTGACCGGCACCTCCATCGGCAAGGGTTTCGCCGGCGTCATGAAACGGCATAGTTTTTCCGGGCTTGGGGCTTCCCATGGGGTTTCGGTCAGTCACCGTTCCCAGGGGTCCACCGGCCAATGCCAGGACCCGGGCAAGGTATTCAAGGGCAAGAAGATGGCCGGCCAGATGGGCAACGTCACCGTCACCACCCAGAACCTGATGGTCGTCGGCACCGATCCTGAACGGGGCCTGATCCTGGTTAAGGGCGCGGTTCCAGGCGCCAGGGACGGCTACGTCCGTATCGCCGATGCGGTGAAAAAACAACCTCCCGACGGATTGCCGTTTCCCTGTGCCATCCGTGGACAGGAACCGGAACTTCCGGCCGAGGCGCCGGCCAGTGACGCCGACGGAGATGCGGCGGGGGATAAACCGGAAGAAGAGAAAAGCGAAGACGCGCCCAAAGAATCCAAAGACGAGGGAAAAGAGGACTAACCGGCCATGCAGTGTGACGTCATCACCCTCGCCAACAAGAAAACCGGCACCATCGAACTCGACGACGCCGTGTTCGGCTTCGATGTCCGCCGCGACATCCTGGCCCGGGCCGTCAATTGGCAATTGGCCAAGCGACGGGCCGGCACGGCCCATACCAAGGAACGGAGCGACGTCAAGGCGAGAAAGGGAAAACCGTTCCGGCAGAAAGGGACCGGCCGGGCCCGTCAGGGAACGTCCGTGGCGCCGCAGATGCGCGGCGGCGGCGTGACCTTCGGGCCGAGAACCCGCTCTCATGCCCATAAGCTGCCGAAAAAAGTGCGGCTGCTGGCGCTCAAGTCGGCGCTCAGCGCCAAGCAGGCGGAAGGGAAGCTGGTGGTCCTGAACGAAGCCAAGCTGAAGCAGGCCAAGTCCGCCGTGCTGGCCAAGCATTTGGCGAAACTGGACTGGGGCCGGGCCCTGGTCATCGACGGCGCCGGGGTGGACGCCAATTTTGCCCGTGCCGCGAGCAATATCCACGGCATCGACGTGCTGCCAAGCGGCGGCGCCAACGTTTACGACATCCTCAGGCGCGATACCCTTGTGCTGACCAAGGACGGGGTCGAGAAGCTGGTGGAGCGGTTGAAATGAAGAAATACAGCCCCCCCAAAGCCAAACCCAGCCGCGAAAGGATATATGAGTTGATCCGTTCGCCCGTGGTGACGGAAAAGGCGACCCTGATATCCGAGCACAATCAAGTCACCTTCTGGGTGCCCCTGGACGCGGATAAATTCGAGATCAAGGCGGCGGTCGAAGACCTGTTCAAGGTCAAGGTGGCGGCGGTCAATACGCTGCGCCGAAAAGGCAAGGTCAAGCGCTTCCGGGGCCGCGTCGGGACACAGGCGGAAACTAAAAAAGCCATCATCACCCTGGCCGAAGGCCAGTCCATCGATATCATGGCGGGGCTGTAAAAGATCATGGCATTAAAAACATACAACCCCACCACCCCCGGCCGCCGCGGCCTCGTGCTCGTCGACCGGGCCGGGCTTTGGAAGGGCAAGCCGGAAAAGTCCCTGACCGAAGGACTCCGCAACAAGGGCGGGCGCAACAACAACGGCCGCATCACCGCGCGGCGCCGGGGCGGCGGCCACAAGCGCCGCTACCGGATCATCGATTTCAAACGCCTGAAGCACGATGTCGAGGCGACGGTGGAGCGCCTTGAATACGATCCCAACCGGACCGCCTTTATCGCCCTGATCAAATACGCCGACGGCGAGCTCAGCTACATCCTGGCGCCGCAGCGGCTGCGCGAAGGCGACAAGATCATTTCCGGCGATACCGTGGACATCAAACCGGGCAACGCCATGCCGATGGAGAACATTCCCGTCGGCACCATCATCCACAACGTCGAGATGAAGGTCGGCAAGGGCGGACAGATCGCCCGCTCCGCCGGCACCTATGCCCAGATCATCGGCAAGGACCAGGGCTATGCTCAGTTGCGGCTCAGCTCCGGGGAGTTGCGCATGGTGCGGGCTGAATGCATGGCCACCGTCGGCGCCGTGTCCAACCCCGACCAGCAGAACATCAAACTCGGCAAGGCCGGACGCAAGCGCTGGCTGGGCAAGCGGCCGTCGGTGCGCGGCGTCTCCATGAACCCCATCGACCACCCCCATGGCGGCGGCGAAGGACGCACCAGCGGCGGCCGCCACCCGGTGACCCCCTGGGGCAAGCCCACCAAGGGCAAACGAACCCGTTCCAACAAGAAGACGGACCGCCTGATCATGCGCCGCCGTCACGCCAAGAAATAGGAGGACGCCCAAGGTGCCCCGTTCGATTTGGAAAGGACCTTTCGTTGACGGCTATCTGCTGAAAAAAGCGGAAGAAGTCCGTGCGTCCGGGCGCAACGACATCATCAAGACCTGGTCCCGGCGCTCGACGGTCCTGCCGCAGTTCGTCGGCCTGACGTTCGGCGTCTACAACGGCCACAAGTTCATCCCCGTTCTGGTGACCGAGGACATGATCGGTCACAAGCTGGGCGAATTTTCCCCGACCCGCGTTTATTACGGCCATTCCGCCGACAAGAGGGCGAAAAGGGAGTCGGATTAGACCATGGGCAAGAAATCATTCGGACGCGGCCTCGCCGACAACGAAGCCATGGCCTACGCCAAGAATCTTCGGACCAGCCCGCAGAAGCTGAATCTGGTAGCCGAAACCATCCGCGGGAAGAATTGCGAGGCGGCGCTGTCGGAACTCGAATTCTCCCGCCGCCGTATCTCCGGCGAGGTCAAGAAACTGTTGGAAAGCGCCATCGCCAATGCCGAAAACAACCATCAACTGGATGTCGACCGGCTTTACGTGGCCGAGGCGACGGTCGGAAAGACCATGGTCATTAAGCGCTGGCGCGCCCGCGCCCGGGGCCGTGTCGGACGCATCCAGAAGCCTTTCAGCAATCTGCGGCTAATAGTTCGCGAACGCGAGGAGACAGCTTAATGGGTCAAAAGGTCAACCCCATCGGCCTGCGTCTGGGCATCAACCGCACCTGGGATTCACGCTGGTACGCCGACGGAAACTATGCCGATCTTCTGCACGAGGATCTGGAGATCCGGGAGTTTCTTTTCAAACGCCTGGTCCAGGCCGGCGTGTCCAAGATCATTATCGAAAGGCCGGCGAAAAAGGCCCGCGTCACCATCCATACGGCACGGCCGGGCGTGGTTATCGGCAAGAAGGGCGTCGACATCGAGAAGCTTCGCCGCGAGATTTCGAATATGACCGGGTCGGAGGCGCACCTGAACATCGTCGAAATCCGCAAGCCCGAGATCGAGGCCCAACTGGTGGCCGAAAACGTCGCCCAACAGATGGAGCGCCGGGTTTCCATCCGCCGGGCCATGAAGCGCGCCGTGCAGTCTGCCATGCGGCTCGGCGCCGAAGGCATCCGTATCAATTGCGCCGGGCGCCTCGGCGGCGCGGAAATCGCCCGTACCCAATGGTATCGCGAGGGCCGGGTGCCGCTCCATACGCTCCGGGCCAACATCGATTACGGCGAATGCGTCGCCAACACCACTTACGGGACCTGCGGCGTCAAGGTCTGGATCTACAAGGGCGAAATCATGGCCCATGATCCCATGGCGCTGGACAAACAGGCCCAGGAACAGCAGCCCCAGCGCTAGGCCCTGTTGACCATTAGCTTGCGGGTCCTGGTATAGGCGAAATTAGGCCGATTTTAGGAGTGAGGACGAAGGACATGTTGGGCATATTCGAGGACGAACGACGCGAAAACGGGCGAATTTCGCCATATCCCCCTGGGACGGGGCGCATTTGGGCCAGGATCGCCCGGGGGGACATGGGGGGTGCCCCCCCGGATCGTTTGAGCGGGGGACGCCCCCGCGGCCCCCGGGGCGAAGGCTTGTGGTGGTCGGCACCACGGCGCCTCCGCCTCCTAGCCTTGGGCCAAAGCCGCTCCCGCCAGGCCCGTAACCTAATGGTCAACAGGGCCTAAGGCGCCGGATGGCTAACAGGATCAGGGAATAGAAAAATGCTTAGCCCCAAAAGCATGAAATTCCGGAAGGCCCACAAGGGCCGTATCCACGGCAAGGCGAAAAGCGGCAGCAAGCTGAATTTCGGTTCTTACGGCCTCAAGGCGGTGACGCCGGAACGTGTTACCGCGCGCCAGATCGAAGCCGCCCGCCGCGCCATGACCCGCCACATGAAACGGGCCGGGCGTGTCTGGATCCGGATATTCCCCGACATTCCGGTGTCGCGGAAACCCGCCGAAGTGCGCCAGGGCAAAGGCAAGGGGACGCCGGAATACTGGGTTTGCCGGGTTAAGCCGGGCCGGGTTTTATTCGAGGTCGACGGGGTAACGGCGGACGTCGCCCGCCAGGCTTTCGCCCTGGCCGCCGCCAAGCTGCCCCTCAAAACCCGGTTCGTAACCCGATTGGGTGAAGAAGGATAAGATCATGAAAGCCGAGGACGTGCGCGCCAAAAGCGACGACGAACTGAAAGAACAGTTGCTGGACCTCCGCAAGGAATCCTTCAACCTGCGTTTTCAGACCGCCAGCGGGCAACTCGAAAACACCGCTCGGGTGCGCGAGGTTCGCCGCGACATCGGCCGCATCAAGACGATTTTGAATGAACGCCGTCGCGCCGAGGCCCCGGCGGCCTAAGGAGAACGAAGAACATGCCAAGACGCGTCATGCAAGGGGTCGTGGTGAGCGACAAGATGGACAAGACCGTGACTGTAAAGGTCGAACGGCGGGTCATGCATCCGCTTTACAAGAAGTTCATCCGGCGTTCCAAGAAATATTCCGCCCATGACGAAAACAACGCTTGCAAAGTCGGCGACGTGATTTCCATTCGCGAATGCAAGCCGATCTCGAAAAACAAGCGTTGGGAAGTCCTGGCCGGGGACGCCTGAGAACGCCCTCCGGGAAACGAATAAGGACAAGGACCATGATTCAGGTCGAAACAAAACTCAATGTTGCTGATAATTCCGGGGCCCGGAAGATTCAGTGCATCAAGGTGCTGGGCGGTTCCAAGCGCAAGTATGCCTCCGTCGGTGATGTCATCGTCGTCACCATCAAGGAGGCGATACCGCGTGGCCGTGTCAAGAAGGGTGAGATCGTGAAAGCCGTCGTCGTCAGAACCGCTAAGGACATCCGCCGCTCGGACGGTTCCGCGATCCGGTTCGATTCCAATGCCGCGGTGTTGATCAGCCCCCAGGGGGAACCCATCGGCACCCGCATCTTCGGTCCCGTGACCCGGGAATTGCGGGCCAAGAACTATATGAAGATCATTTCCCTGGCGCCCGAGGTGTTGTGATGGCGGCAAAACTTAAAATCAAGAAAGGCGACCGGGTCATTGTGACGACCGGCAAGGACAAAGGGAAAATCGGCGAGGTCATGAAGGTTTTGACCAAGAAGGGCCGCGCCTTCGTCCAGGGCGCCAACATGATCAAGCGCCATCAACGGCCGACCCAGGCCTCGGGCGGCGGCATCGTCGAAAAAGAGGCGGCCATTCATATTTCCAATTTGGCGCATATCGACCCCGAGGACGATAAGCCGACACGGATCGGGTACAAGACCCTCGAAGGGGGCCGAAAGGTGCGCTTCGCCAAACGGTCCGGCGAAGTGATTGATAAATAAAGCGGACTGAACGAGCATGACACGCTTACATGATCATTACAAAAACACGGTCAAGCCGGCCCTGATCAAGGAATTCGGCTACACGAACCCCATGCAGGCGCCGCGGCTGGACAAGATCGTCCTCAACATGGGCGTCGGCGAAGGCGTTACCGACCGCAAGAAAGTCGAGGCCGCGGCCAAGGAGTTGGCCCTGATTGCCGGGCAAAAGGCCGTCATCACCAAGGCTAAGAAGTCGATTGCCACCTACAAGCTTCGCGATGGCATGACCATTGGCTGCAAGGTGACGCTGCGCCGTGATCGCATGTACGAATTTCTCGACCGTCTCATCACCATCGCCTTGCCGAGAGTCCGGGATTTTCGGGGTATTTCGCCCAGGAGTTTCGACGGCAACGGCAACTTCTCCCTCGGGCTTAAGGAACAGATCGTGTTCCCGGAAATCGACTACGACAAGGTCGATCAAATCCGCGGCATGGATGTAGTGATCTGCACCACCGCCAAGACCGACGAAGAGGCGAGGGTGCTGCTTAAAGGGTTGGATATGCCGTTCAGTGGCCGGGACCCGGAAAAGGAAAAAGAAGAAGAAGCCGCCCGGCGGGCCGCCCTTGAGGCGGAAAAACAGGCGGCCAGGGATGCCATGAAGGAAGTCGAGGACGCCGAGCATGCGGAGCGCGCCGCCGAACGGGCCGCTTCCGGCGAGGACGCCGGTGAAGGCGAGGCGGAATCGGCGGAAGGGAAGCCCGGCGACAAGGGAGACGACAAGGCCCCCGAAGCCCCCGAGGCCGAAGAATCGAAGGGAGAAGACCCCAATGGCTAAGAAAAGCGCGATAGAAAGAGAGAAGAAACGAGTCCGTTTGACCCAAAAATTTGCCGCCAATCGAACGGCCCTGAAGGCTCAGGCGAAGGACCAAACTCTGTCGCCGGAAGAACGGTTCAATGCCCGAATAAAGCTGGCCAAACTGCCGCGGAATTCGTCTCCGGTGCGCCAACGCCTGCGCTGCAGGATTTCGGGCCGGGCGCGTGGAAATTACCGAAAGTTCAAGCTCAGCCGCATTGCTTTGCGCGAATTGGCGTCATCCGGGCAGATTCCCGGAATGGTCAAATCCAGTTGGTAAGGAGAGACACCCGATGACGATGACCGACCCCTTGGGCGATATGCTGACCCGCATCCGTAACGGACAGCGGGCCCGGAAATCCTCCGTCACGTCGCCGGCTTCCAGGCTGCGCGCCAATGTGCTCGAAGTTCTAAAGCGCGAAGGCTTCATTCGCGATTTTTCCAAGCTCGAGGTCCGGCCCGGCATCTCCGAGATCAAGATCGAGCTCAAGTATCACGAAGGGGATCCCGTGATCCGCGAAATCAGCCGCGTGTCAACCCCTGGTCGGCGCGTTTATTCGGGGATCAAAGACCTGCCAAGGGTCTATGACGGCCTGGGAATCTCCATTTTATCGACCCCGCAAGGGGTGCTTTCGGATTCCGAAGCCCGCGACAAAAATGTTGGCGGCGAAGTTCTTTGCCAGGTCTTCTAGGGCCCTATTAGGAAGCAACCGAAAAATACCATGTCCAGAATTGGCAAAAACCCCGTGGATATCCCCGAAGGCGTTAACGTCGACCTCGCCGGACAGGTCGTCACGGCCAAGGGAAAGTTGGGGGAACTCAGCGTGACTCTTTCCCACGAAGTGGAAGTGAGCCGTGAAGGCGGCCAAATCTGGGTCAAGCCCCGAACAGACGACCTGTCGGCGCGGAAGGTGTGGGGAACTTCCCGGACTATGGTTAATAACCTTGTTGCCGGCGTTTCCGAAGGATTCTCACGGAATCTGGAAATTCAGGGCGTCGGGTACCGGGCCCAGGTCCAGGGCAAGGAACTGGTCATGCAACTCGGGCTGAGCCATGAAATTCGGTTCCCGGTTCCGGAAGGCATCACCATCCAGTGTTCGGACCAGACCCATATTTCCGTCAGCGGCGCCGACAAACAGAAGGTCGGCCAAACGGCTTCCGAAATCAGGGGTTTCCGTCCGCCGGAACCCTACAAGGGCAAGGGAATCAGATACCAAGGCGAGTTTGTCTTCCGCAAGGAAGGCAAGAAAAAGTAATGGCCAGGACAAAACATTTATTCAACCGGCGCAAGGGGCGGACACGCCAGCAGCTTCAGCGCAAATCCGGGCAACGCCCGCGGCTGTCCGTTTTCCGGTCCGGAAAACATATCTACGCTCAGGTCATCGACGATCGCCAACAGGTCACCCTGGCGGCGGCCTCGACGCTGGATAAGGGCCTGCGCGGAAAACTTAAGACCGGGGCCGACAAGGACGCCGCCGGTCAGGTCGGCAAGGCGATCGCCGAACGGGCGATGGCAAAGGGAATCAAGGAAGTCATCTTCGACCGTGGCGGATACAGGTATCACGGCCGGGTCAAGGCCCTGGCCGATGCCGCCCGCGAGAGTGGACTGAGTTTTTAAGGGAGCACCTTAATGGCGGAAAAAAGAACTCCTTCATCACATCCCCGCGGCGGGCGGGGATCACCCCGTGGACGCGACCGCGGCCATGACCGGGATGAGGGAGACGATCTTCTAGACAAGCTGGTACACATCAACCGTGTCGCCAAGGTGGTCAAGGGTGGGCGCCGGTTTTCCTTCGGTGCCCTGGTGGTGGTCGGCGACGGACGGGGCCGGGTCGGTTACGGCACCGGCAAGGCCCGTGAGGTCCCGGAAGCCATCCGCAAGGCCACCGATCAGGCGAAACGGAGCATGGTCCAAATACCGCTCCGCGAAGGCCGCACCCTTCATCATGACGTCAATGGCCGTTACGGCGCCGGAAAAGTTATCCTCAGGGCGGCGCCGCCGGGGACCGGCATCATTGCCGGCGGACCCATGCGCGCGGTGTTCGAGACCATGGGAGTCCAGGACGTCGTCGCCAAATCCCTCGGCAGCGCCAACCCCCACAACATGGTCAAGGCCACTTTTCAGGCCCTTCAGTCCTGCGCCTCGCCCCGAAGCGTCGCTTCCCGGCGCGGAAAGAAGGTTTCGGAGATCGTTTCACGACGTGGTGGGCCGGCGGAAGCCGCCGCCAAGGAATAAAACAATGGCCAAAGGCAAAAAGAAATCGACCCTCAAGGTCACGCAAACCCGCAGCCCCATTGGGCGTCCGAAGGACCAGCGCGCGACGCTGATCGGGTTGGGCCTGAACAAGATCAACCGGACCCGCGAGCTCGAGGACACGCCGGCCGTCCGCGGCATGATTGAAAAAGTCAGCCACCTGG
Source organism: Rhodospirillaceae bacterium (assembly GCA_002686255.1). Taxonomy (GTDB): domain Bacteria; phylum Pseudomonadota; class Alphaproteobacteria; order Rhodospirillales; family Casp-alpha2; genus Casp-alpha2. Next base: position 22,492 of record NZAZ01000135.1, on the reverse strand, counting down.
TCCGCATTGATGAAGGCGGCTGAAAAGGAAGTCAAAGAGATGAGATTGAACGAACTGGTTGATTGCCAAGGCGCGCGCAAACTCCGGAGGCGGGTCGGGCGCGGCATGGGCTCCGGCAAGGGCAAGACGTCCGGGCGTGGCCATAAGGGCCAGAAATCCCGGAGTGGCGTTTCCCTGCTCGGCTTCGAAGGCGGTCAGATGCCGCTTTACCGGCGGCTGCCGAAGCGCGGGTTCAATAATCCGTTTACCAAGGATTATGCCGAACTGACGCTCGCCGACCTGGAAGCCGCCGTCGCCAAAGGCAAGATCGACGCCAAGAAACCGGTGACCGAGGAAGTGCTTCGCGCCAGCGGCATGGTGAAAAAGAGCCGCCACGGCGTGCGCCTGCTTGCGAAGGGGGAATTGAGGACCAAATTAACCATTGAAGTGACCGGGGCCTCGAAGGCGGCGATCGCGGCGGTCGAAAAAGCTGGCGGCGGCATTACCGTGACGCCCCCGAAACCGAAGCCCGAAGGCAAGGGCAAGGCGCGGCACAGGAAGTTCAAGGAAGGTGCCGAAGCGCCGAAGAAGAAAGCCGAGTCCGGGGCCGACGGGGACTCCAAGGAAGACAAGGCCGACAAGAGGGCCAAGAAGAAAGAGGCCGGGCAGGCGGAACAACAAAAAGATCCGGCCGATGATCAAGCGCCGGATCAGGCAGAAGGGGAACAACCCTCTGAAACTAAAGAGGGAACCAAAGACGGCGAGGACGGCGACTCGGGCTCGAACGAAAGTTAGATAAAAAAGCGCATCGATGGCATCAGTAGCCGAACAATTAGCTTCCAATATGAACTTCGGGGCCTTCGCCAAGGCCACCGAATTGAAGAAGCGTATTTGGTTCACTCTGGGCGCGCTGATCGTCTATCGCCTCGGCACCTATATCCCGCTCCCCGGTATCGACCCGGTGGTCCTTCAAGACATCTTCCGCCAAAACCAAGGCGGCGTGCTGGGCATGTTCGATATGTTCGCCGGCGGGGCCTTGAGGCGGATGACGATCTTCGCCCTTAACATCATGCCCTATATTTCGTCCTCCATTATCATGCAGTTGATGACGGCGGTATCGCCGCAGCTCGAGGCGTTGAAGAAGGAAGGCGAAACCGGGCGCAAGAAGATCAACCAATATACCCGCTACGGCACCGTGCTCATTGCGGCGTTTCAGGCCTACGGCATATCCGCCGGCCTCGAGGGCATGAGCTCTTCCGCCGGCCCGGCGGTGACGGATCCGGGAATGTTTTTCCGTTTTCAGGTGGTGGTGACCCTTGTCGGCGGAACCATTTTCCTGATGTGGCTGGGCGAACAGATCACGGCGCGCGGCGTCGGCAACGGCATCTCGCTGATCATCTTCTCAGGCATCGTCGCCAACCTGCCGAGCGCCCTTGCCGGGACGCTGGAGTTGGGACGGACGGGGGCGCTGACGACCGCTTTCATCATCTTTTTGCTGTTGATGTCGGTCGGCGTCATTTATTTCATCGTCTTTGTCGAACGCGCCCAGCGCCGGATCATCGTCCAGTATCCGAAACGCCAACGCGGCAACAAGATGACCGGCGGCGAAAGCTCGCATCTGCCGTTGAAAATCAATACCGCCGGAGTGATTCCGCCGATTTTCGCCAGCTCCCTGCTGCTGCTGCCGATTACGGTGATCGGATTTTCGGCCGGATCGGGCCCGGAATGGCTGACCAACATAGCCGCCTATCTGGGACGCGGGCAGCCGTTGTACCTATTTATTTATATTTCCATGGTCGTGTTTTTCGCTTTCTTTTATACGGCCGTGGTTTTCAATCCGACGGAAACGGCGGATAACCTGAAACGCTACGGCGGCTTCATTCCCGGCATCCGGCCGGGCAACAACACGGCCGAGTACCTGGATTGGGTGTTGACCCGCCTGACCGTTACCGGCGCCACTTATCTGGCGGTCATCTGCCTGCTGCCGGAAATCCTGATCTCGCGCTATTCGGTGCCGTTCTATTTCGGCGGCACCAGCCTGCTGATCGTCGTTACCGTGACCATGGATACGGTGGCCCAAGTGCAGTCCCATCTTCTGGCGCACCAGTACGAGGGTTTGATCAAGAAATCGAAACTGAAAGGCAGGCGGTAATGAAGCTCATCCTTTTTGGACCCCCGGGCGCCGGCAAGGGAACCCAGGCCAGGCGTTTGCAGGAAACCCACGGCATCGTCCAGCTATCGACCGGGGATATGCTGCGCGCCGAAGTTGATTCAGGCAGCGAACTCGGCCTTCAGGCCAAGGAAATCATGGAAGCCGGCCAATTGGTGCCCGATGATCTGATCATCGCCATGATTTCCGACCGCATCGACCAGGAAGACTGTAAAGACGGGTTCATTTTGGACGGTTTTCCACGCACCAAGCCCCAGGCGGAGGCCCTCGGCGCGATGCTGGCTGAAAAGGGATTGGATATCGACCATGTCATTGAAATCAAGGTCGACGACGATGCCATGGTCAAACGGATTACCGGCCGGTTTTCATGTGACGGGTGCGGCGCCGGATACCATGATGAGTTTCAAAAACCCAAAAAAGACGGTGTTTGCGACCAATGCGGGGGCACCGAATTTACCCGCCGCGCCGACGATAACGCGGAAACGGTTAGCGTCCGGCTTCAGGCCTATCATGAGCAAACCTCCCCTATCTTTTCCTATTACAAGGAAAAAGGGCTAATGGAGGAGGTTGACGGCATGGCCGAAATCGATGCGGTGACGGAGCAAATGAATGCCCTTTTGGGATAATGAAAAAGGGCGGAAAAGTGCGGCTGAGCGTGTTGACTTGGGGCTATCAAGCCCTATAATCGCGCCTCTTCCGGCACCCAATGGACGAAAAAAGTTATTTATTTCCAAAGTTTAAGGAGAATGGGCTTTGGCGCGTATCGCTGGTGTTAATATTCCGACCGCGAAGAGAGTGGTAATCGCCCTCACATATATTCACGGCATCGGCCGGTTCTCGGCCGAGAAGATTTGCCAGGAGATCGGTATTCCCGCGGAACGTCGGGTCAACGACCTCACCGACGACGAATTAGTGCGAATCCGCGAAACCATCGATCAGGAATTTCAGGTCGAAGGCGACCTGCGGCGCGAAGTGGCCATGAACGTGAAGCGGTTGATGGACCTGGGCTGTTACCGGGGTCGCCGCCACCGCCGCGGCCTGCCCGTGCGCGGCCAGCGCACCCATACCAATGCCCGTACCCGTAAGGGCCCGGCGAAGGCCATCGCGGGCAAGAAAAGAGTCCTCAAGGGATAACTGAGCAACCGGCATGGCAAAAGAAACCACTCATCGGACGCGGCGCCGCGAACGCAAGAACATCGCTTCGGGCGTCGCCCATGTGAACGCCACGTTCAACAACACCATGATTACGATTGCCGATGCCCAGGGCAACACCATCGCCTGGTCGTCGGCGGGGTCACAGGGGTTCAAGGGTTCACGGAAATCCACACCCTATGCGGCCCAGGTTGCGGGCGAGGATGCCGGGCGTAAAGCCATGGAGCACGGCATGAAAACCCTTGAGGTGGAAGTCAAAGGTCCCGGGTCGGGCCGTGAATCCGCCTTGCGCGCCTTGCAGGCCGTCGGCTTTACCATCACCGCCATCCGTGACGTGACGCCGATCCCCCATAACGGCTGCCGACCCCGGAAGCGCCGCCGCGTATAAGGCGGCGAAAGAAAGCCGCGCCCGTCGCGGCGGGGATGCAACGAAGCATCCCAATCATCGCCGGCCCCGGGAGGGCAGGCGGTATGGAAATGGAAAAGGCTCCCATGAGCCAGAGGTCACCAAATTGATTCAAAAAAACTGGCAAGAACTGATTAAACCGACAAAACTCGACGTGCAACCGGGCGCCGATGCGGCGCGCACGGCCACCATCGTCGCCGAACCGCTGGAACGAGGCTTTGGCCTGACTCTTGGCAATGCCTTAAGAAGGGTCTTGTTGTCGTCCCTGCAAGGCGCGGCGGTGACGTCGGTGCAGATTGACAGCGTCCTGCACGAGTTTTCAGCCATCCCGGGCGTCCGCGAAGACGTCACGGACATTGTCCTCAACATCAAGTCCCTCAACATCCGGATGTCCGCCGAGGGACCGAAGCGGATGACGCTGAAGGCTTCGGGCCCCGGCGAAGTCAAGGCCGCCGCCATCGAAGCCGGTCCCGACATCGAAATCATGAATCCGGACTTGGTGCTTTGTCATCTGGACAAGGGTGCAAAGCTGAACATGGAACTGACCGTTGAAAACGGTAAAGGCTATGTAGCGGCGGCCCAGAACCGGCCCGAGGACAGCCCCATCGGCTTGATCCCGGTGGATGCGGTGTTTTCCCCGGTGCGCAAGGTCACCTACAAGGTCGACAATACCCGCGTCGGCCAGGTCACCGACCACGACAAGCTGAGCCTTGAAGTCACCACCAGCGGCGTCATTTCCCCCGACGACGCGGTGGCGTTGGCGGCCCGCATCCTTCAGGACCAGTTGAGCCTGTTCATCAACTTCGAGGAGCCGCAAAAAGCCCTCTCCGAAGAGCAGCGCGAAGAACTGCCGTTCAACAAGAACCTTTTGCGCAAGGTCGATGAATTGGAGCTTTCGGTTCGTTCGGCCAATTGCCTGAAGAACGACAACATCATCTACATCGGCGATTTGGTCCAGAAAACCGAAACCGATATGCTGAGAACTCCCAATTTCGGCCGCAAGTCGTTAAATGAAATCAAGGAGGTCCTGGGGCAAATGGGCCTGCATCTGGGTATGGAAATCCCCGATTGGCCGCCCGATAATATCGAGGAATTGGCGAAAAAGCTGGAAGACCCTTTCTAGCAGGCTGCTGAAAAAATGGATTTTCTACAACAATCCTTCGAGACGCCGTCCGCTGGCCGGCTCCTCAGGATGAGGAATTACAATACCTTATGCCTCACCCTGAAGAGGACCGGAGGTCCGTCTCGAAGGGCAATTGCTCCAGATCGTGCGTTTTTCAGCAGCCTGCTAGAGTCTTTCCGGCCTGAAAAGAAAGAACCAACATACGTGCGTGTAAAATGGCACGCGTACGGAAGCAAAAAGGAGCCTGAACCATGCGTCACCGCCACGGCGCCCGCAAGCTGAACCGCACCAGCTCACACCGCAAGGCCATGTTTTCCAACATGGCGGTGTCTTTGCTGACCCACGAACAGATAAAGACGACCTTGCCGAAGGCCAAGGATCTCAGGCGCGTTGCCGACAGAATGATCACGCTGGGCAAGCGCGGCACCCTTCATGCCCGCCGCCGGGCGCACTCATACCTGCGCGACGACAGCGCCGTGTCCAAGCTTTTCGGGGTCCTGGCCGAGCGCTACAAGGAACGAAGCGGCGGTTATACCCGGGTGATGAAGGCCGGGTTCCGGTATGGCGATAACGCGCCGATGGCGGTCATCGAACTGGTCGATCGGGACCCCGACGCCAAGGGCGCCGAAGACAAGGCCCGCCACGCCCTTGAGGCGGAAGCCGAAGGGCCGGGAGAGGCAGCTTGATCGACCGTCGCCGGGATCGCCGAATACCTACAGGAAAGGCAGTCCGGGTGGTTGCCTTTTTCCTTTTTAGAACCCTAACCGCCCTGGCATTGGTGTTGGCCGCTTTTGACGGCCAGGCCGCCGAACGCCAGGTGCCCGGCACGAAAGCCGAGGTGCGGCTGTCTTTCGCGCCCCTGGTCAAGAAAGCCGCCCCCGCCGTGGTCAACATCTATGCCCGCAAGGTGGTGCAGGGGCGCAGAAGCCTGCCGCTGTTCGACGACCCCTTTTTCCGCCGCTTTTTCGGCCAGGATTTCGGATTCGGGCAGCCCCGCAAGCAGCAACAGAACTCCCTCGGTTCGGGCGTCATCGTCCGCTCCGACGGACTGATCGTCACCAACAAGCACGTCATCGAGGGCGCCGATCAGATCAACGTGGTGCTGGCCGACCGGCGCCAATTCGCCGCCATCTCGGTCCTCACAGATGATCGTACGGACCTGGCGATCCTCAAGGTCGAGGCCGGCGAGGATTCGCTGCCGGTGATGGGGCTCCGCGATTCGGACGATCTCGAAGTCGGGGATCTGGTTCTCGCCATCGGCAATCCTTTCGGCGTCGGCCAGACGGTGACCAGCGGCATCGTTTCGGCGTTGGCCCGCACGCGGGTCACCTCGTCGGACCTTAATTTCTTCATTCAGACCGATGCCGCCATCAATCCGGGTAACTCCGGCGGCGCCCTGGTGACCATGGACGGCAAGTTGGTCGGCGTGAACACCGCCATATTCTCGAAAAGCGGCGGTTCCCTCGGCATCGGTTTCGCCATCCCTTCGAACATGGTGCGGGCCGTGATCAACGGCCTTACCAACGGCGGCAAGCTGGTGCGGCCCTGGCTCGGGGCCTCGGGGCAGGGGGTGTCCCAGGACATCGCCACGTCTCTCGGCATGAAGCGGCCGACGGGGGTGCTGATCAACAATGTCTACAAAGGCGGGGCCGCCGACAGGGCCGGGCTCCGGGTCGGCGACGTGGTGTTGGCCGTCAACGGCCGTGAAGTCAACGACCCAAAGGGGCTGCGGTACCGCATCGCCACGCTGCCGGTGGGTGAAACGGCGGCGCTCCGGGTGATGCGCAAGGAGCGGACGATGGAGTTGAAGCTTTTGCTGGCCCCGCCGCCGGAAACCCCTCGGCGCAATATTACCGTACTGACCGGGCAACAACCCCTGGCCGGTTCCAAGGTCGCCAACCTGTCGCCGGCGTTGGCCGATGAATTCGGTCTCGATCCATTCGCCGGCGGCGTGGTGGTGATCGAGATGACAAGGGGCTCGCCCGCCAACCGCCTGGGCTTCCGTTTGGGGGACCTGGTGCGGTCCGTCAACGGCAAGGACGTTACCAATGTGGCTCACCTTCGCTCGCTTATGTCTGTAAAGTCGAGCCGTTGGCATATTACCGTCGACCGCGGCGGCAAGGTGTTGAGCCTGACGATCAACGGTTGAGTTTGGCCGGGCCCGGGTTGGCCCCGTCCCGGATAATGCGCTAACGTCTACCCGTTGGCGTTTTTTGAGGGGATGGGCAAAAAAATACGGTGACAGTTTACTAATTACCCGAATGGCAAAGATGAGCTAATTAGTAAACTGTCACCGTAATTGTAATTCGAGCAAAGCACGGTCCGTGCCTGTGAAGGCCGCAACCTTTTCGCTCAATCCTTCGGCGGGGTGTAATTCGCGGGCCGCGTGGCGACTGTCTTTCCATCGGCCTCTATCCGTTCAGGCAACAGGCATTTTACGACACGGCCCCTGGTGATTTCAAGTTTCGGCTCCAAGTCCCTTGCATGGGTAAACCGGCCCGGCGGCGCGGCAACCAAGATTGCCTTGCGTGGCGCAACTTCCCGCACCTTGCGAATGGCCGGGGCAAGGTCTGAATCGGCGCTGATGAGGATGGCCCGGTCAAAGGCGTTGGTTAGGGCGTCGGCGACAAGCTGAACGGCAACATGAACGTCCGTTTCCTTTTCCTCATGATCGGTCCAGGTGGCGCCACAAGCAAAACACTGGCGCGGCTTTTTCTTGAAGCTGGCAAGGTGGACGGTGACGCCACGGGATTCGAGCGCCTTCACATATTCGCGGTGCCGGGCGAAGGTCTTTTTCCGCCACGTCGGAAAGGCCGAAAAATAATGGACGGCGGCAACGGTTTCGCGGGGATGGGCCAGCGTTTCCGCAAGCGCCCAAAGGTCCAGCCACTTGAGATGCGGTTGCCGCAGATCGTCGATGGCGTGGTACAGGTTGAACCCGTCGATATAGACCGCGAGGCGCTTCACGGCTGCCTCAAAGTGAAAGGCCGCCGCCCGGAGGCAACGGCCCTATCCGACGGGTCATGCCCGCCGGGAAGAATACGACCCTTATATACGCCGGATTGGGTGCTGTTTTCAAGCATCATGGTGATGTTGATCGGCAGCACCGCTATTCCCCGGCTTCCCGGAGTCGTGCCCCCGGCCCGCCGTTGTCCGCGTTGATGAACTCAACCCCGGCCCCTTCCAGGGCGTCCTTGATCTTATCAATAGTGCTGGCGTAGGGCTTGGTCTTGCCGCCTTCGAAGTCGGAAAGGGTTTTGATCGTTATATCGGCAAGGCCGCACAAGTCGGTTTGGTGAAGCCGGAGCAACGCTCTGGCTGCCTTGCATTGCTCCGGGGAAAGGCTGTCTGTAATTATCAACTCTATAAATTAAAAGTAGACATGTGTTCAGCGGTAATATATAAATGAATTATAGAGTCAATTCAAGGGAAGAAACCGAAATGTTTATGCCAGACATGGGCGCCGAAAAAGGGCGGGCTGGCGTGTTCCTTTTTCGTTCGAAAGTCCTTGACATTTATCCTAAATATGCTTATATTTTCTTTTTCGCGTCCGAAAAAAGGCAAAATATCATGGAACCCCCTATTCCCAGGAAACTTCTCACCCCCAGGCAGGAGCGGTTCTGCCACGCCTTCATCAACTACGCCAACGCCTCGGTGGCGGCCTCCGAGGCCGGCTACGCCCGCGGCTCGGCCAAGCAGCAGGGCTACCGGCTGTTGAGGACCGAGCGCGTGCGCGCCCGCATCCGCGCCCTCCACGCCCAGCTTTGCCGCGACCAGGGCCGCGACACCGAGGTGCTGATCGGCAAGCTCGAGAACGTCTACCGCCGCGCCATCGAGGACCACCACTTCCACACCGCGGCGCGCGCCGTCGAGCTGCAGGCGAGGCTGGGCATCCTCAAGGAGCGCCGCGCGGCGCTGCCCCGGCTGCCGCCGCTGCCGCCGGCGCCGCCGGGGACGGCCGCCCGTTCGGCCGCCGACATCGTCGCCGAGGCCGAAACGCTGCTCGGCCGGGCCGGCCGCGCCGGACCCGGCGGGCGGGCGCTTACCGGAGGATGACCCGATGTTGACCGGAATGTTTACCGAATGCCTGCCCGGTGTGTACCGGAAGATGACCGGTTGCCGACTTATGCCGACCGATGCTGACCTTTCCGGCGGCGTGGGGCGCGGGTTGGCCCCGTCATTGATAATGCGATAACGTTCAAAATAAGAAAAACTTGCAGGAGAATTAGACCATGAGCGGCAGGGAAATCACCATCAACGCGCCGCCGGTTCTCCATGTCCCCAACGGGGACGAGTTCGCGCCCCCCGAACAGCATGCCGAAGTCCGCCCTGCAACCGTTTCGGCACCGGATAGCCGCGCCAATCGAGAAACAGAATTGATCCAATTTGGGCCGGAAAGACCCTAGCCGGGGCCGGAGAAGACATGAGCACGCTCTTCGAATCCGGCGCCCCGCGCCCCCTGGCCGACCGCCTGCGGCCGAAGGACCTTTCCGAAGTCGTCGGCCAGGACCACCTGCTTTGCGGCGACGGGCCGATATCGAAGATGGTGGAATCGGGGAAGCTCAACTCGATCATCCTTTGGGGGGCGCCGGGCACCGGCAAGACCACCATCGCCTGGCTGTTGGCGGACATTTCTGATTTGCATTTCGAACGCCTGTCGGCGGTGTTCTCCGGCGTCGCCGACTTGCGCAAGGTGTTCGAAACGGCGCGGCAAAAACGCGAAATGGGTCAGGGAACCCTGCTTTTCGTTGACGAAATCCATCGTTTCAACCGCGCCCAGCAGGACGGGTTCCTTCCCTATGTGGAGGACGGCACCGTGATCCTGGTCGGCGCGACGACGGAAAATCCGTCGTTCGAGCTCAACGCCCCGCTTTTGTCCCGGACCCAGGTGCTGGTGCTGAACCGGCTCGGCGACGGATCGTTGGAAGAGTTGCTGGTCCGGGCCGAAAAACTGGAAGGCCGGGCCCTGCCCCTGGACGCCGACGCCAGGGCCGCGCTCCGCGCCATGGCCGACGGCGACGGGCGGTACCTTTTGAACATGGTCGAATCGGTGTTGGCGCTGCCCGATACACCGCTCATCGACACCGCCCAGTTGACCGGGGTGGTGCAGCGCCGGGTGCCGCTTTACGACAAGTCGCAGGAGGGCCATTACAACCTCATCAGCGCGCTCCATAAATCGCTTCGCGGATCAGATGCCGACGCGGCGCTTTATTGGCTGGCCAGGATGCTGGCCGGGGGCGAAGACCCCCGCTATATCGCCCGGCGGTTGGTCCGTTTCGCCTCCGAGGACATCGGCCTCGCCGATCCGCAGGCCCTGGTGCAATCCATTACCGCCTGGGAAGCCTATGAGCGCCTGGGCTCGCCGGAAGGCGAACTGGCGATCGTGCAAAGCGTCATTTATCTGGCCACGGCGCCCAAATCCAACGCCGCCTACAAGGCCGAAAAAACGGCGGCGAAAGCGGCGCGGGAGACGGGGTCCCTCGATCCGCCGAAGCATATCCTCAACGCGCCGACGGGGTTGATGAAGGACCTGGGATACGGCGCCGGTTACGAATACGACCACGACACCGAAGAAGGCTTTTCCGGCCGGAACTATTTTCCCGACGGCATGACGCGCACGCGCTTATATGAGCCCGGCGAGCGGGGGTTCGAGCGCGAAATCGCCAAACGGCTCGATTACTGGGATAAACTGCGCCGCCAAAAGGACTAGCCAGAGATGATCGCCAGCCTCAGCGATTTGGGATTTTGGCCATGGGCGGCGTGAAAACCCTCAAGGTCAGGGACGACGAAGCGGGCATGCGCGTCGACCGCTGGTTCAAGCGGCGTTTCCCCGGCCTCGGCCACGCCCGGGTGCAGAAATGGCTGCGCACCGGGCAGGTCCGGGTCGATGGAGGGCGCGTCAAGGCCGGCGCCCGTTTACAGGCGGGACAACAAGTGAGGGTGCCGCCCCTGGGCTTACCGGCGCCGCAACCCGGACGCCGCAAGCCCAGGATTTCCAAGGCCGATGACCGGGACCTGAAAGCCCGGGTCCTGCACCGGGATGACGATGTCCTTGTCATCGACAAACCGCCCGGCCTGGCGGTTCAGGGCGGCAGCGGCCTTGGCAAACATCTTGACGCCCTGCTCGAGGCGCTTCGCTTCGGCGCCCGCGAACGTCCCCGGCTGGCGCACCGGCTCGACAAGGACACCAGCGGCGTCTTGGTACTGGCCCGCAACGGCGCCGCGGCCCGGAAACTGACCGCCGCCTTCCGCTCCCGGCAGGCGCGCAAGCTTTACTGGGCGGTGGTGGCGGGGGTTCCCAGGCCGCCCGAGGGGATCATCGATCTGGCGCTGGCAAAACGGCTTGGCCGGGGCGGGGAAAAGGTCGGCGCGGGGGTTGCCGGCGGCAAAAGGGCCCTCACCCGTTACCGCGTCATCGACCGCGCCGGTCGCCAGGCCGCGTGGGTGGCTTTTGAACCTGAAACCGGCCGCACCCATCAATTGCGGGTTCATGCCGCGGCGGTGGAGACGCCGATCCTGGGCGACGGAAAATACGGCGGCCGCGAGGCCTTTATTGCCGGCCAAGATACCTCCAGGCGACTCCACCTGCATGCCAAGGCGCTCCGCATACCGCACCCGGCGGGCGGTATTTTGGAAGTGTCGGCCCCGTTGCCGGACCACATGCGGGCGACTTTCCGTACGCTCGGTTTCGATGACCGGGCCGAGAAGGATTTATTTCAATAATTCAAAGACTTAGAAGCACCATGAGGCCGCTTGCCAAATAGTCCTTTAAGATTACAATAAATAAACAAGCCAGCCTTCCGGGAATGGTTCGAAGGGGAACCGGTTTCCCGAAAAAGGCGGCAAAAATTCTTGAGGTCTGAAGCGTTTTTGAAGGGGAATGCGCACCGGCGCATTGCCGTCGGCCTACTTTGCAGAGATGGCGCATGCGGCTTTTATTGGTCGAAGATCACGAACGGTTTGCCAATTTCGTCAAGGACGGCTTGGAAAAGGAAGGCTTCACCGTTGACACCGCCGATACCGGCAGCGGCGGCGAGGCCGCCCGGGCGACGATACAATACGACGCCATCATCCTCGACCTGGGCCTTCCCGATACCGACGGGCTGAACCTGTTGCGGTCGTGGCGGGACGCTGGCGAAGAAACGCCGGTCCTGATCCTGACCGCCCGCGACGGCGTCGACGACCGCATCCGCGGCCTCAACAGCGGCGGCGACGATTACCTGTTGAAGCCCTTCGCCATGAAAGAGCTGATCGCCCGCATCCGGGCCTTGCTGCGCCGTCCTGGGGGGGTTCTCGGTTTGGTGATTACCGCCGGCAACGTTTCCTTCGACACCACGGCCCGCGAGGTGCAAATCAACGACAGGACGATTTCCATTCCGAGGCGCGAATTGGGAGTACTCGAACAACTGATGCGCCGCGCCGGCCGCGTCGTCCCCAAGAACGTGCTCGAAGACAAGATTTACGGCTTCGGCAAGGAAGTCTCGTCCAACTCGGTAGAGGTTCACGTTTCGCGGCTGCGCAAACGATTGGCCGGCGCCGGCGCCAATGTCAGCGTCCACACCCTTCGCGGTGTCGGCTATCTGTTGTCCGAAGAAAACACCTTAAACCCCCAATAAAGCGCGTTTTGATATTCCCGTGCCGCCATTGGGAATCCCCTGACCATGCCTGAATCCCGTTCCCCGCGATTGGCCGTTTTCGACTGTGACGGCACCCTGGTCGATTCACAACATTCGATCATTTCCTCCATGTTCAGCGCTTTCGACGCCCGCGCCCACCCCAGGCCGGAAGCCGAAGCGGTGCGCCAGGTGGTCGGGCTGCCGCTGTGCGAGGCCATGGTGCGGTTGCTTCCCGACGCCGGTCCGGACGATCACGACGGGCTGGTGATAAGCTATAAGGAAGCCTTTACCGACCTCAGGAACAAAGGGGAAGTCCATGATCCTCTTTATCCCGGCGCCCTGGAGGTCCTGGAGGTTCTGGAGGCGGCGGGATGGGTCCTGGGCGTGGCGACGGGAAAAAGCCGCCGGGGCCTTCTCATGACCCTTGAAACCCACCGCCTGACCGACCGTTTCCAGACCCTGCAAACCGCCGACAGCGGTCCCGGCAAGCCGAACCCAGACATGTTGCTGAACGCCATGAGGGAAACCGGCGCCGATCCGGCGGCCACGGTGATGATCGGCGACACCACCTTCGACATGGAAATGGCGAAACGCGCCGGCACCATGGCCCTCGGCGTCTCTTGGGGGTATCATCCGGGGGAGCATCTGTACGCCGCCGGAGCCCAGGCCGTCATCGATGAATTTCGGGATTTGCCCAAAACGATCGAAACCCTGGGAAAGGTTTCAAAATGAAACATTGGAGAAAGATCCTTTCCAGCGTCGTCATCCTGGCAGCGGCCGGGGTGGTGACCGGGATCGTTATCATCAAGTCCCTGGATTTCAACCAATACCGGGGGCTGATCGCGGAACAGGTTAAGTCCGCGACGGGCCGCGATTTGACCATTTCCGGAGAATTGAACCTGGCCCTGTCCTTGAGGCCGTCCGTGGCCGTGGAAGGGGTGACCTTCGCCAACGCGCCTTGGGGATCGCGGGGGGAAATGGTCAAGCTGAAACGGCTTGCCGCCGAGGTTGAACTGCTGCCGTTGCTGAGCGGCGATGTCCGGGTCAAGAGGCTGGTGCTGGTCGGGCTGGACCTTTGGGCCGAAACCGATGCCAAAGGACGCGGCAACTGGGAACTGGACCCCACGGGGTTAACGGCCCAAGGAAAAGCCGAGCCTAAATCCTCGGGTCCCGGGACGTTGCCGGTGGTGAACCGGGTCCGGATCGAGGACCTCAACCTGACCTATCGTGATGGCCGAAGCGGGAAAAAGACCGCCCTTCGCATCGCCAACCTGGATATCCAGAGCTACGGCCTCGACGCGCCGATGAACATCGCGCTGACCGGCGATTTGAACGGCCAGGCGGTTAAATTATCGGGTCGGCTCGGCTCCCTGGCCAAGGCGGCGGGACTGACCCTGCCCAAGATCCAGGCCTTCAAGGTGACGGCGGCGGTGTCCGATCCCAAGGGTGGCTACCGGCTCGACGGCCTGAAAGCCGAAATCGGCGGCAGCGACCTGGAAGGCTGGGCCTCGGTGAACCTGGCCGGGGTGGCACGCCCCGCCGTGTCCGCCGAGCTGACTTCGAAACTGATCGATCTCGACGCGCTGCTTGCGCCCGGCCCGGATGGGAAGGCCTACGCCAAGGGCAAAGGGGAGCGGGTGTTCGCCGCCGATCCGCTGCCCACGGGCGGCCTCAAGGCGGCGGACGCCAGAGTAAGGATCAATATCGGCCGCCTGGTCACCGGCGGCATTGCCGTCAACGACGTCGAGCTGGCGCTGGTCCTCGGCGCCGGGAAGCTCGACGTCAAGCCCCTGAAGGCGACCATCGGCGGCGGTAGGGTCAGCGGCAACATCGTTGTCGACGGCTCCGGCGCGGTGCCGGCGATCACCGTCAACCTGGATGCCCGGCAAATCGATTACGGGGCCGTCCTCGAGCAACTGAAATTGACCGGCATCGCCAGCGGCAAGGTCGACGCGGCGATCAACCTGAAGGGCCGCGGTTCTTCGGTCCGGGCCATCATGGTCGGCCTTGACGGACGCGCCCGCATCGTCACCCGGGGCGGCAAGGTCGAAAGCGGCCTTCTCAACGTCCTGTCGGCGGACGTGATGTCGGCGCTGCCGTTCGTCGACAGCAAGGGCGACAAGGACATCCGTTGCATCGTCGCCGATTTCGATGTCCGCAAGGGCCGGGCAAAAGCCAAGGCGCTGGTGTTCGAAACCGGCGGCCTCGGCATGATCGACCGTGGCGGCGTCAACCTGAAGGACGAGACCATCGACATCAACATCGATCCCCGGGCCAAGAAAGTCAGCCTGCTGAAGCTGACCATGGTGCCGGTCAACGTCGGCGGCACGCTGGTCAACCCGACGGCCTTCCCCGACCTGGGCGGCGCCGCCATCGGCGTAGTGACCGGCGCCGTCTCCACCGCCACCGATATCGCCAAGGGCGGCGTTTCCGCGCTTGGCAAACTTGTCGGCGTCGGCGGCAACAAGGAACCGGGCGGCGGGTCGGGGAATGTCGACGATACGGACTATTGCAAGCTCGCCCTGGCCGGCCGGCCCCTGGTCCGGGCCAAGGCCAAACAGCCGCCGGACTCTTCTTCTGCTTCCCAGCTCCCGCCAACGCAGCCCCAACAGCCGTCCTCCGGCGCCTCGACCACCGACAAGATGGACAGGAAACTGGATGAAATCGGCAAAGGCCTCGGCGGCGCCTTGAAGGGCCTGTTGGGGAAGTAACGGGTCTTCGGACGGGATTCCATGCCCTGGGGCAATGCCAAGCGTTTCTACAAGGAAGCCGGTTATAAAGCCGCCGGCGGCGGCTTCGCGCTGACCCTCGACGGCCGGCCGGCCAATACGCCGGAAGGCAACCCGCTGGTCCTTGTCAGCGAAAGGCTGGCCCGGGCGGTGGCCCGGGAATGGGCCGGCCAGGACGGCGACATCCGGGCCGAATCCATGCCCATCACTGGTCTTGCCTGCACCGCCATCGACCGGGTCAAGAACGGCCGTGGAGCGATAATCGACCATACGCTCAAATACGCCCCAACCGATTTGCTGTGTTACCGGGCCGACGAGCCCCAGGAACTCAAACGACACCAGCAGGCCCGGTGGCAGCCGCTTCTCGATTGGGCGGCGGAGAAGTTCGGCGCCCGGCTGGCGGCAACGGAGGGCATCGTTCCCAGGGACCAGCCCAGGGCAGCGCTGGAAAACCTCCGCCGCGCCGTCGAGGCCCTGGATGACCTTCAACTCACCGCCGTGGCCGCGGTAACCCAGGCCTCGGGGTCGTTGATCATCGGGCTGGCCCTGGTCCACGGCCATATCACCGCCGGGGAGGCGGCCGCCGCCTCGCAGTTGGACGAAACCTGGCACAACGAAAAATGGGGCGGGGACCCGGAACAGGCCGGGCGCCTGGAGGCCCTGAAAATGGAAATCGCGGCGGCGGCGGCGCTGGTCGAATTGACCGACGATTTTATTTAGCCCACGAAATTCGGTACAGTAAGGGCAACGGCTACGATCACCATCCGGGGGCGCCATGCAGGACATCATCCGCCAGTTGGAGGAAAAGCGTGAACGCGCCCGCAAGGGCGGCGGCCAGAAGCGCATCGACGCCCAGCACGCCAAGGGCAAGCTGACGGCGCGCGAACGCATCGAACTGCTGCTCGATCCCGGCTCGTTCGAGGAATGGGACATGTTCGTCGAACACCAGGCCACCGATTTCGGCATGGCGGAGAAGACCATCCCCGGCGACGGCGTCGTCACCGGCTTCGGCACCGTCAACGGACGGCTGATATTCGTCTTCAGC
This sequence comes from Rhodospirillaceae bacterium, assembly GCA_002686255.1. Lineage (GTDB taxonomy): Bacteria > Pseudomonadota > Alphaproteobacteria > Rhodospirillales > Casp-alpha2 > Casp-alpha2. The sequence goes on along the minus strand of NZAZ01000135.1, from coordinate 6,272 downwards.
CAGGATTTCACCGTCTTCGGCGGCTCGCTGTCCGAAGCCCACGCCGGGAAAATCTGCAAGATCATGGACCAGGCGATGAAGGTCGGGGCGCCGGTGGTCGGCATCAACGATTCCGGCGGCGCGCGCATCCAGGAAGGAGTGACGTCGCTGGGCGGCTATGCCGAGGTGTTCCAACGCAACGTCCTGGCATCCGGCGTGGTGCCGCAGATTTCCCTGATCATGGGGCCGTGCGCCGGGGGGGCTGTGTATTCGCCGGCGATGACCGACTTCATCTTCATGGTCCGGGACACGTCGTATATGTTCGTCACCGGCCCCGACGTGGTGAAGACCGTCACCCACGAGGAAGTGACGCTCGAGGAACTGGGCGGCGCCGGCACCCACACCACGACGTCGGGCGTCGCCGACAAGGCGTTCAACAACGACGCCGAGGCGTTGCTGTCGGTGCGCCGCTTCATCGACTTCCTGCCCGCCAACAACACCGAACGCCCGCCGTCAAGGCCGACGCCGGACCCCGGCGACCGGGTCGAGGAATCGCTGGACACCCTGATCCCCGACGACCCGGCCAAGCCTTATGACATGAAGGAGTTGATCGAAAAGGTGGTCGACGAAGGCGATTTCTTCGAGCTGCAGCCCGATTACGCCGCCAACATCATCATCGGCTTCGGGCGCATGGAAGGCGCCACCGTCGGCATCGTCGCCAATCAACCGATGGTGGTGGCCGGTTGCCTCGATATCTCGTCCTCGATCAAGGGCGGGCGGTTCGTCAGGTTCTGCGACTGCTTCAATATCCCCATCGTCACCTTCGTCGACGTGCCCGGCTTTTTGCCCGGCACGGCGCAGGAACTGGGCGGCATCATCAAGCACGGGGCGAAGCTGCTGTTCGCCTTTGCCGAGGCGACGGTGCCCAAGGTGACGGTGATTACCCGCAAGGCCTATGGCGGGGCGTACGACGTCATGAGCTCGAAGCACCTGCGCGGCGACGTCAACTTCGCCTGGCCGTCGGCTGAGATCGCGGTCATGGGGCCGAAGGGGGCGGTCGAGATCATCTTCCGCGGCGACATCGGCGACGAGGAAAAGATCGCCGAGCGCACCGAGGAATACCGCCGGCGTTTCGCCAACCCGTTCATCGCCGGGCACCGGGGCTACATCGACGACGTCATCATGCCCCACAACACGCGCCTCAGGATCGCCAAGAGCCTCGGCATGCTGCGCACCAAGAAACTCGACAACCCGTGGAAGAAGCACGGCAACATCCCGCTTTAAGGGCGTTCAAAGGCGTTAAAGGACGTTTAAAGGCGGGTCGAAACGGCCTAAGCCTTTGATTTAAAACGAGACAAGCCCGAATCCCCGTCGAAAGGTAGGCATTGGTAGGCATAAGTAGGCATAAGTAGGCAAAGATCTGCATTTCCACCGCGGGCGCGAATTCCCGACGGCCCGCCGTCCGGCCCCGGTTTTCCTGGCCCGTTTCCCGTCCATCCCGGCGTTGTCGGCCCGAACGGTCGAGAGGGCGGTATTCACCCTGTAAAAGAACAAAAAAAGAACATAATCGGTTTCGAGACGGTTTTCAAGCCCGGACAGGATTTTTTTTAACCCTCAATCGACCCGAAGGCGACCCGATGCCCTTTCTTCGGCGCCGAGTCTAAGCAAGAGTTGGTATTTCGTGGGAGTGGGTTAATTGCCCGATGGCCCCACCCGGGAAAGGATACGGATGAAACTGAAAGCCATTCCCTTGGCGACGGCCCTGCTACCCGCTGTCGCCGTTCACATCAGTTATCTTCTGGCCGCCAATCAAGGCCATGTCTCGTGGTGCTTTCCTTACTTCCCGGACTGCGTATCCATCAGCGCCACCGGGCGTCATCGTCCCGAGAGTGTCGTTTTCCGCGCCGCGATCATCCCTACCGCCGTCTTGATGATGATCTACTGGAGACTCAGTTCAGGCTGGCTCAAGGCACTGGGAACGCGCATGGTTCGACTCAACCGCGCCATGGCATGGCTCGGAATGGCGGCGGCCTTGGGTCTGTTTGTCTATTCCAGCCTCTTGGGTGAGGCGGGTGATCTCTATCGCCAGCAACGCCGCATCGGCATGATCCTTTTCTACATCTTTACTTACCCCGCCCAACTATTGATGACCGTCCAGATAGCGTCGGTGGTGAGAACGCGGGGTGTGCCGATGTCGGTGTCAACATACCGGAGCCTCGTGGCGATCTGCGGCGCCGTTGCTATCCTGGGGGCGGTCAGCCTGTTGTCCTGGGCGTTTTATGATGATTACCGCCGCTACGAGGATGCTTTCGAATGGGGGCTCACACTCTTGCTCTTGGGGCACACGTTCATCACCCATTTCGCTTGGCGGGAAAGCGGCTTTCAGGCACGGTTCATGATACTCAAAAAGCGATCCTGACTGGCGCCTAGGCCCGAGATGCAAGATTGGCCACCGCTCCTTGGTATTACTGCTGGAATGACCCTACGGTGATTTAGGATAAACCGCATGCCGATATTTAGGCGACGATCCGACGACATTCGTCTCCCGCGACCCCGGCCTTGGATCGTGCCGGTGCTGGCGTTGCTGCTGACGGCCTGTGCGCCGCCGCCGCCCGCCCCGCCCCCGAGCCCAACCTACCTGGGCGCGAAGACCGTCATCTTCGTCACCAGCAACGGCTGGCACAGCGGCATTGTCGTGGCGAAGGCCGACCTGCCGCCCGATCGGCTTCCCGAGACGGCGGATTTCCCCGAGGCGCGTTTCCTCGAGTTCGGCTGGGGCGACGCCGTCTACTATCCGGCCAAGCAGCCGACCTTCGGCATGTCCTTGCAGGCCGCGCTCGTTCCGACCCCGGCCGTGGTTCATGTCGCCGGCCTGTGGGGGGAACCGGCGCGCGTCTACCCCAAGGCCGAGGTTGTTTCACTTCCGATCGACGATGAAAACTTCCGCCGTCTCGTCGATTTCCTCGACGCCACCTTCGAGCGCTCCGGAGCCGCGCGCGCCGCCGCCACGGGACCGGGGCTCTACGCCACGAGCCGTTTTTATCCCGCGAAGGGCAGCTTTCACCTCTTCAATACCTGCAACACCTGGACCGCCCGCGCTCTCGCGGCCGCGGGGTTCGATGTCGGCGCGTCGGGGGCGTTTCGCGCCGAAGCGCTGATGCAACAAGTGCGCGCCCTCGCCGGACCCCGATGACGCGGCCGCCCATTCGAGGTCGGTTTGTGGCTATTGCCTGTTGCGGAAGGCCGCAAGGCGGGTTAGCACCTATGGCATGGCCGACGAAAACGATATCCCGGGGGCGCTGGAGGACGAAATCGTCCACGCCCCGGCCAAACCGCGGGCGCCGGCGCGGGTCGACCCCGATATGGTGAAGGAGTTCAAACAGGAAATCGACGCCAAGGTGGCCATCGGGCACAAGCGCATGCGCGGGTTGGCCAATCATTTGACCTTCTTCGTGGCCGCGATCGCGGCGGTGATCCCCTTGCGTCTGACGGTTTTCGAGGAATACCACGAAGCTTTTTTCCTGGTTCCCCTGGCCGCCTGGGTGGGCCTTCTGGCCTTTCATGCCAATTATGCCTTGAGGCCGATTCTCAGGCGTTCGGGCAAGGAAAGCCGGATCAAGGCGGTCATTCAACCCGTTCGAAACCGGAGAGTCCGCCGCCGGCGCCTCCAACCGGGAATAAGCCCGGCCCCGGCGACAACCTGACCGTCGATCGGGTGATTTTAGTATTTGCGTAGTTTTTTTTAGGTAAAAAAAAGTTCAACCACTAAGGCACAAAGACTCTAAAAAGGGTGTTTCTTAATCCCTTCATATTTTTCCCCTTCTTATTTTTCTTAGTGTCTTTGTGGTTCAAGAACTTCGGCCCCAGAGATCCGGGCACTCGGAAAACCACGGTAATACCAAGGAGCGGGGCGGCGCATGTTCAAGAAAATATTGATCGCCAACCGGGGAGAGATCGCGTGCCGGATCATCCACACGGCCCGGCGGTTGGGCATCAAGACCGCCGCCGTCTGTTCCGAGGCCGATGCCCGGGCGTTGCACGTGGAAATGGCCGACGAAGCGGTCCTGATCGGCCCGCCGCCGGCGGCCGAAAGCTACCTGGACATCGGGAAAATTCTCGACGCTGTCAAGGAAACCCGATCGCAAGCCGTGCACCCGGGATACGGCTTTTTGTCGGAGAACGCCGAATTCGCCAAGGCCCTGGACGAGGCCGGAGTCGCCTTCATCGGCCCGGGGCCGAAGGCGATGACGGTCATGGGCGACAAGATCGAATCCAAGAAGCTGGCGAAAAAAGCCGGCCTCAACACCATCCCCGGCGACGGCGGCGCGGTCAAGGACGCCTCCGACGCGGTCAGGATCGCGGGCGCGATCGGCTATCCGGTGATGTTGAAGGCGTCCGCCGGCGGCGGCGGCAAGGGCATGCGGATCGCCGCCGACGACGCCGAATGCCGGGACGGATTGAAGCGCGCGTCGGGCGAAGCCGAAACCGCGTTCGGCGACGGTAGGGTGTTGGTCGAAAAATACATCGAAAATCCGCGCCACATCGAAATCCAGGTCCTGGCCGACGGCTTCGGCAACGCCGTTTACCTGGGCGAACGCGAATGCTCCATTCAACGCCGCCACCAGAAAGTCATCGAAGAGGCGCCGTCGCCCTTGGTCGACGAACGGACCCGGCGCGCCATGGGCGAACAGGCGATGGCCCTGGTCCAGGCGGTGGAATACCGCTCCGCCGGGACGGTCGAATTTATCGTCGATCAGGACAGGAATTTCTATTTCCTGGAAATGAATACGCGGCTTCAGGTCGAGCACCCGGTGACCGAATTGATCACCGGCCTCGACCTGGTGGAGCAGATGATCCGCATCGCCGCCGGCGAAAAGCTGGCCTTTTCCCAGGAAGACGTGGTGCTGAACGGTTGCGCCATCGAGGCCCGGATTTACGCCGAGGACCCGTTCCGCGATTTCCTGCCGTCGTCCGGCAGGCTGGTGCGCTACCGGCCGCCGGACGGGGACGGCCACGTGCGCGTCGATACCGGCGTCGCCGAAGGCGGGGAAATTTCCATCTATTACGACCCGATGATCGCCAAGCTGATCACCTACGGCCCTACCCGCGAGGAAGCCGCCGCCCGCATGTCCGGGGCGCTGGATCAGTTCCATATCAGCGGCGTTCGCCACAACATCGGGTTCCTGGCCGCGTTGATCGCCCATCCGCGCTTCGCCGAGGGGCGGCTAAGCACCGATTTCATCGCCGAGGAATACCCCGACGGCTTCCATTCCCGGGACCTGACCCCGGAAGACCCGCGGTTGCTGATCGCCGTCGCCGGTTGCGTCCATCGCGCCTATCAGGCCCGCGCCTCGATGATCTCGGGGCAGACCGCCGGCCGCGAACGGGTGGTGTCGGACGATTGGGTGGTGATCCTGCGCGGCGGCACCGTCCCGGTCCGGATCAAGCCCGTCGACGGCGGCTATGAGCTTGTCGTCGAGGGCGTGGATATCCTGATCGAGACCGCCTGGAAGCTGGGCCAGCCGTTGTTCCGGGGAACCCTGAACGGCCGCGGCTTCTGCCTCCAGGTGGAGCGCCAGGGCGTGGCCTACCGGCTGTTCCACGGCGGCGCCGAGGCTGAGGTGCTGGTGTTGAGCCCCCGGCACGCCGAACTGCAGGCCCTGATGCCGGTCGAGGAAGCGCCCGATACGTCGAAGTATCTGCTGTCGCCGATGCCGGGCCTGCTGATTTCCCTGTCCGTCGAGGAGGGCCAGGAAGTCAAGGCCGGCGAGGAACTGGCGGTGATCGAGGCGATGAAGATGGAAAACGTGCTGCGCGCCGAACGGGACGGGGTCGTGGCCGCCATCAAGGCCGGGCCCGGCGACAGCCTGGCCGTCGATCAGGTGATTCTGGAATTTGAGTGACCCCATGCCTGTTAAGACAGTCCGCGTCGTCATCGAAGGCCGTGTCCAGGCCGTCTGGTTCCGCGCCTGGACGATCCAGGAAGCGGAACTGAGGAACCTGCGGGGCTGGGTCCGCAACCGCCCGGACGGCACCGTCGAGGCGTTGTTCTCGGGCGCCGAGGCCGACGTCGACGACATGATCGAGGCTTGCTGGCAGGGGCCGCCGGCGGCCCGGGTCGTCAACATCACCGAGCACCCGGCCGAGGCGCCGGAAGGAGACGGGTTCGGACATCTGCCGACGTTCTAGCAGGTTGCTGAAAAAGTGGATTTTCTCCAACAATCCTTCGACACGCTCGCTTGCGCTCGCTGCTCAGGATGAGGAATTACAATACCTTATGCCTCACCCTGAGG
>NZAZ01000134.1 GCA_002686255.1 Rhodospirillaceae bacterium | reverse complement strand
CAAGAGGCGGGGAACGGCGCAAGCCGCGACAGGGACTTAAACAAGAGGCGGGGAACGGCGCAAGCCGCGACAGGGACTTAAACAAGAGGCGGGAAAAAAAGGCCGCATCGCACCCGACGCGGCCCTTTGAAAAAAACTTTCTCTGTCAGTGTTAGCGCGAATAGAACTCGATCACCAGGTTCGGCTCCATGGTCACCGGATAGGGGACGTCAGCCAGTTTCGGCGTCGCCTTGAAGATGCCCTGCATCTTCTTGAGGTTGACGTCGAGGTAATCGGGGACGTCGCGCTCCGCGCTTTCGATGGCCAGCAGCACCAGCGGAAGCTGGCGCGACTTATCCTTGACCTCGATGACGTCGCCTTCCTTGACCTGGTAGCTCGGGATGCTGACCCGTTTGCCGTTGACGCTGATGTGGCCGTGGTTGATGAATTGCCGCGACGAGAACACGGTGGGCACGAACTTCATCCGGTAGACGACGGTATCGAGGCGGCGCTCCAGGAGCCCGATCAGGTTCTCCGAGGTGTCGCCGCGGCGGCGGTCGGCCTCGCGGTAATAGCGGCGGAACTGCTTCTCGGTGATGTTGCCGTAGTACCCCTTCAGCTTCTGCTTCGCCATCAGCTGGATGCCGAAGTTGCTGGGCTTGCGGCCGCGCCGCTGGCCGTGCTGTCCGGGGCCGTAATCGCGGGTGTTGACGGGGCTTTTCGGCCGCCCCCACAGGTTGACGCCGAGGCGGCGGTTGATCTTGTACTTGGACTTGAGGCGTTTGGTCATGGCAATCGCTCCCGCGTTGATCCGGGTGTCGTTTTGTCCCGGTAGCCCTCCTTCGCTCCCTACGGGAGCTTCGGAGGGCAAAGCCCGCCGAAGCCTTGGCGAAGGTGGGGGGGCGGCGCCGCTTATACGCTCGCCCGCGTTCCCGGGAATGAAGCGCGGGAGTATAGGGATACCGGAAAATATGTAAAGAGAGAGAAGAGAAACCAAGGGGCCAATCTTACACCCCTTGGCAAGCGCGACCGCGCGTCAGAGCTTATGCGAGGAAAGCCCAGGGGACCGAAGGCCCCCGCCCGGCAATTGAGGGGCAAATCGCCAAGGGGCGTTTTTTACGCCCCTTGGCAAGCGCGACCGCGCGCCCGAACTTATGCGAGGAAAGCCCAGGGGACCGAAGGCCCCCGCCCGGCGATTGAGGGGCAAATTCAGGTCGTTTCCAGCTCGGTGTCCCAATACAGGAAATCGCGCCAGCTTTGGTGCAGGTAGTTGGGCGGGAAGCCGCGGCCGTTCTCCTGCAACTCGAAATTGGACGGACGGCCCGGGTGGCGCAGCGGCCGTATTCCCGAGACCCCGGGCAGCCGGTGGCCTTTCTTCAGGTTGCACGGCTCGCACGCGGTGACCACGTTGTCCCATACCGTCCGCCCGCCCTTGGAGCGCGGGATGATGTGGTCGAAGGTCAGCGCCTCGGCCTGGAAGGCGCCGCCGCAGTACTGGCACGAGAAGGCGTCGCGCAGGAACACGTTGAAGCGCGTGAACGCCGGGCGGCGGTCCATGTGCACGTATTTCTTCAGCGAGATGACGCTCGGCAGCTTCAGTTCAATGCTCGGCGAATGGACGGCGCGGTCGTATTCGTAGACCACGTTGACGCGCGAAAGGAACACCGCCTTGATCGAGTTCTGCCACGACCACAAGGACAGCGGGTAGTAGCTCAACGGCCGGAAATCGGCGTTGAGCACCAGGGCCGGATAGTTTTCGACCGCCGTGTTCATCCGAGCACATCCTCCCGAGGATGGCGCCAAGGTTTGCGGGCCGGAGCATACACCATGTTGTGATTCCTTGACAAACCCCAAGTCGGCCGGGAAAGTTCCGGGGCGCGGCGGGGACAAAAAAGGAAGGGGAACAACGGGTACGGATTGCGCTTGGTAAGACGTTATATTCCGGATTCTTTTTATTCCTTCGTCCGTTTTTTGCTCCGGCGACGCCCTTTCCGACCAGTCATGTGTGGAATTTGCTGGCGCTACCGATGAATCGGGTCGCCCAATAGATCTGGGCACCGATCGCCCCGGCGGGCAGCAACACCCAGGTGAAGTCGAAAATCGAGAGGGCGAGGACGATTAACCAGAAATCGGCCCGGGTCAGCTCGCGGAAGACGAACACGGCCCACTCCATCGGGGTTTCCGGATCCCGGTACGGCTCATCCGAACCCGAAGCCGCCGGCTGATTGGCGGCGCGGGCCCTTTCGCGGGCCTCCGTGAAGAGCATGATGATGTAGTTGAGTGTGCTGCCGCCGGCGGCGATCAAACCCAGCCACAGCCACAGGTCCTCGCCGCTCTGGCGGCCCACCCCGACGCCGAGCCCGGCGAAAAACGCGGCGTGTATGATCCAGTCGACGAAACTGTCGAAGTGCCCGCCGAATGTTGAGCACTGATCCTTGAGGCGGGCGATCTCGCCGTCGCAGCTATCCAAAACGTAGGCGGCCACCAGCATAAGGGCGCCCCCAAGCGTCCACGCCCACTCGCCCCGCGCCATGGCCCCGGCGCAGCCGAGCCCGAGAACCATCGACACGAAGGTCAACTGGTTGGCGCTGACCGGCAAGCGGAAAAGCCAAGGGGTTACCCGTGCCGACATGCGGCGGATCAGGGGAAGCGCCGGCAACCGGCCTGGAGCAGTGCTCACGGACCGTCTCCCGTGGTCCTGGCGCGTGGCCTGAACGCCATCCGTGAACGCCGCCGTTCGTGGGGTACAAAGGATAACAAGCGGATCATCGCCCATAGGGCCGTGACATTGTTGGCAATAAAAAAAATTACGCTTACTTCTCGAAAAAAACGTTGAACCTGAACTCGCTGTTTCGATAGTTCCTGATAAACTGATCCTCTATCCTTACCGACCCAATCCCGAGATGTTTTAAGGTCTCAAGGATTTGGTCCCTGGAATAGAAGGCGTGTTCCAAATTCTTGTAGCGCTCCCGATACTTCTTTTTACCCCCATGTTCAATGTACCGCCTGCGAGTGAATTCGTCCTTTTTCTCGATGTCGTTGACGTCCAACACGCAGCCGCGTCCACCATCCCTCACGATGGCTACAACTTTGTCGAAAAATTCCAAGAAATATTCCATGGATGGAAAGTATTGAATGACGGAATTCACAAGTACGACGTCAAATTTTTTCTTTAATGTATGAATATCATTTGCATCTATCTCAAAGAACATCATTTGATCTGATTTAAATTCTTTCGCAACTTTTATCTGGTTTGCTGAATAATCTATCCCGACTTGTTTCTCAGGCGCCGGAACCAGGGCATGCATGAACGCACCGGTTCCACACCCGACCTCCAAATACTCGTCGTCGGCCGCCAGTCCGATCGTCTCGCAAGTCTGTCGCACGTACTCGAACCAGTTCTCGGAACTGATGTGGCCCATACCGGAGTCGAACCCGTCCAGCCGAAGGAGGTCCGTCATGGATCCATTGCCAGTCTCGACATAGCCGGCCGACCTGCTGCACCAAATATCCTTCCGGTTATCCAACGCTCTTCCGACGGCCTCCATGGGTGAAGTTTTTCCTCTCAGTCGCGGTTACCGGGGATCATCTATCATCTTGTTGACCTTGTCGTCGAGGGCGGCGATCAATCCGTGACAGGCAATGTTCGCTTTGGGCCGTGTGTGGACATTCATGAGCTTAAGTCCTTGATCCAACGTATACACAAATGTTCCACCGCGCCGCCCGGCTCCCCGGGCGGCTCCCTCGCGCCCGGGCCGCCGCCACTGGCCGCCGGATTTCCGGGACAAACACTGACTCTCCGGCTGCCTGATAAACACCGAATGTCCACCCGATGTCCACCGGATGACCGCCGTTTACACACCGATTGCCGACCGATGCACACCCATGCACACCGTTGAAATACCGGGGAGCCCTCAGGCAGGGGAAATTAGGGAGAGACGGCCTGCCTTATCCGTCCCCCGGCCCTGCCTCCGGCGCCTCCGGGTCGGCGCCGAAGATGTCGGTCAGGAACGCCATGCCGAGGCGGATGCCGTCGTCGTCGAGCCCGTGGCCGAGGCCGGGGCAGGTGTGATGGCGGACGGTGACGCCGGCGGCCTCGAGCCCGGCGACCGCCGCCGGCAGGGCGTCCGGCGGCACCACGTCGTCGGCGTGGCCGTGCACCAGCAGCACCGGCGGCCGCGATTGGATGGTGTCGGCCAGGAGCTCCGGGCCGACCAGCATCCCCGAATAGCCGATGATCCCGGCCAGCCGGTTGGCCCTTCTCAAGCCCACGTAGAGCGCCATCATGGTGCCCTGGGAAAAGCCGATCAGCGCCAGCTTGCCCTCGGTCAGCCCGGTTTCCGTCAGTTTCTGGTCGATGAAGGCGTCGAGGACCGGCGCCGCCGTCCGGGTGCCGGCGAGTCGCGCTTCCGCGCTCATGTCCTGGAGCGAAAACCACTGATGGCCCGCCTGAAAACCCGGGGGCGCCATGTCGAACGGATAGGGCGCGTGCGGCGACACGAACAGCGCCCCAGGAGCTACTTTTTGGAAATAGGGCGCCAGGCCGATCAGGTCGTCGCCGTTCGACCCGACCCCGTGCAGCAGGATGACGAGCTGTCGCGGCGGGCCGCCGCCGGCCGGGGCCAGCGCCGGGCCGTCGAGGGTGGGGGTTTCCGGCATCGGGGTCGCCGTCCTTTCGTTAATACGCCGTTCGGTTGGCTAAGTGGTAACCGATCGGGCATGGTATTGTCACGGCCTCAACGCCAAGGCCCCGACCCATGACCCCAGCCAGCCAGACCGTTACCCGCTTCGCCCCCAGCCCGACCGGCTTCCTGCACCTGGGCCACGTCTATTCGGCGCTGTTCGCTGCCGGTTTGGGAGACGCCAAAAACGGCGGCCGGTTCCTGCTCAGGATCGAGGACATCGACGCCGCCCGCGCCCGGCCCGAGTTCGAGGCCGCGATCATCGAAGACCTAGCGTGGCTGGGGCTGACGTGGGATGGGCCGGTGCGCCGCCAGTCCGACCACATGGACGACTACCGGGCGGCGCTCGATGAACTGCAATCCCAGGGGCTGCTCTATTCCTGCTTCTGCACCCGCAAGGAGATTCGGGCCGAGATCGAGGAATCGGGGTTCGCCCCGCACGACATACCACAGAGCCCTGACGGGCCGGTCTACCCCGGCACCTGCCGCGCCATGACGGACGACGAGCGGCGGCAACGCCGGGCCGAAGGCACGCCGTTCGCGCTCCGCCTCGACATGGAAGCCGCCATTAAGGCCGTCGGTTCCCTCGCCTGGACCGACGCCGACCAGGGCGAGACGGCGGCGCGGCCGGAAATCTTCGGCGACGTGGTGCTGGCGAGGAAGGACACGCCGGCGAGCTATCACCTGGCGGTGAGCGTGGATGACCACCTGCAAGGGGTGACGCTGGTGACGCGGGGCGAGGACCTGTTCGCGGCCACCCACGTGCACCGGTTGCTGCAGGCGCTTTTGCGGCTCGACACGCCCAGCTATCACCATCACAAACTGCTGACCGCCGACGGCGGCGAGCGTTTCGCCAAGCGTGACAAATCCGAGACCATCCGCGCCCTGCGCGAGGCCGGGAAGACGTCGGCCGAGGTGCGGGAAATGGCGGGGATGGCACCATAACAAGAGGCGGGAAAAGAAGATGAACCACCAAGGCACAAAGACGCGAAAAAGAATTAACCCATCTTTTCCTTTTTCTTTGAGTCTTTGTGGTTAAAAAACAACAGGCCCCGGGGGAGGCCGTGAGGCCGGGGGTGTCCTCCGAAAACAAAAACAGCGGCGGAACGCCGGACAGGGAAACAATATGAGGCGGTTATGGTGGGTTTTATTGCTGCTGCTGGCGGCGGCCCCGGCGTTGGCGGAGGAGGCGCTCCGCCCCGGCGGCGAGGCTTTGGTTAAGGCGGTCGTCGACGGCGACACGGTGGTGCTGGAAAGCGCCGTCATGGGCGCGAACCAGGTGCGGCTGGTCGGCATCCAGGCGCCGAAGCTGCCGCTCGGGCGCAGGAACTTCCCGACCTGGCCGCTGGCCGCGGAATCGAAGAAAGCGCTGGAGAACCTGGCCCTCGGCCGGACGGTGACGCTTTCGTTCGGCGGCGGCGACAAGGACCGCCATGGGCGGTTGCTGGCCCACCTTACCCGCCCGGACGGGACGTGGGTGCAGGGCGAGATGCTGAAAAAGGGCATGGCCCGGGTCTACAGCTTTGCCGACAACCGGACCCGGGTCGCCGCCATGCTGGCCCTGGAGGCCGAAGCGCGGGCGGCCCGGCGCGGCATCTGGGGGCTCAGGTTCTACGCCGTCCGGACGCCGCGGGAGCTTTTTTCCTGGATCGGCACTTTTCAACTGGTCGAGGGCAAGGTGCTGAAGGCGGCCCGCGTCAAGGGCCGGGTGTACCTCAACTTCGGCGACGACTGGAAGACCGACTTCACCGTCACCCTCGGCGCCCCGGTGAGACGGATGTTCAGGAAGGCCGGGACCGATCCGCTGTCGCTGGAGGGCAAGCGAATCCGCGTCAGGGGCTGGCTGAAGAGGTACAACGGGCCGATGATCGAGGCGACGCATCCGGAGCAGATCGAGGTCCTCGCCGACCAGAGCGGAGCCTTGCCGGGCCAATGAGCGCGTTCCATACTTTGCCCATGATTCGTTGGCTTAGAATTTCCGCCCTGCTGCCGGTGCTGTTGGTGCTGGCCGCGTGCTCGACCAACCCGGCCACCGGCAAGCAGTCCTTCACCGCCTTCATGTCGAAGGAGGACGAGCTCCGCATCGGCGCCGAGGAACACCCGAAGATGATCAAGGAGTTCGGCGGCGCTTATGCGGACGCCAAGCTGCGCGCCTATATCCGCCGCATCGGCCTGAAGCTGGCCGGCTTCTCCGAGGCCCGGGACCTGCCCTATACCTTCACCATCCTCAACGACGACAAGGTCAACGCCTTCGCCCTGCCGGGGGGGTACGTCTACATCACCCGAGGGCTTCTGGCCCTGGCCGAAAACGAGGCCGAGATGGCGGGCGTGCTGGCGCACGAGATCGGCCACGTGACGGCGCGCCACACGGCGGAGCGCTATTCCACCGCCATGGCGACGAATTTGGGACTGATGGTGCTGGGCGTCATCGGGTCCTCGGCCGGGGTGCCGTCCGGCGTCGGGCGGATCATCGGCTTCGGCGCCCAGGTGGCGCTGCGGGGTTATTCCCGCGAGCAGGAGTTGGAGGCCGACATGCTGGGCGTGCGCTATCTGGCCCGGGCCGGCTATTCGCCCGACAGCATGACCAGCTTCTTTTACAAGATGCAGGCCCACGCCGAGCTGGAGCGGGCCATGGAAGGCAAGAAGGGCGAGGCCGAGAACAACATCATGTCGACCCACCCGCGCACCGCCCAGCGCATCAACCAGGCGATCGGGCTGGTCAAGGCGGCGCCGGTCAGGGACCCGGTCCTGAGGCGGGGCGAATTCCTGGCCGAAATCGACGGCATGGTGTTCGGCGACGACCCGGAACAGGGCGTGCGCCGGGGGCGGGTGTTCACCCATCCGGAGTTACGGATCGAGTTCCGCGTGCCGCCGGAGTTCGTGCTCTTCAATTCGCCCAGACAGGTGGTCGCCCGCGGGCCAAATCATTCGGTGGTGATCTTCGACATGGCGCCGGACAAGACGGCCAGGAAGGTGCGCTCGCTGCGCGGTTATATCGCCGAAACCTGGGCCTCGAACCTGGCGCTCAGGGGGCTGGAGAGGATCGACGTCAACGGCATGGAGGCGGCGACCGCCGAGGCCCGGGTGTCGACCCGGGGGGGGCCAAGGGACATCCGCCTCGTCGCCATCCGGGGATCGGAGGGGCGGATCTTCCGCTTCGCCTTCATTTCGCCGCCGGAGATGACGGCCAGGCTAAGCGCCGAGTTCCGCCGCTCCACGTGGAGCTTCCGGCGCATCAGCGAGGCCGAGGCCAAGGCCATCAAGCCGCTGAAGGTCCGGGTGGTGACGGTGAAGGACGCCGACACGGCGCTCGGCCTGTCGGCGCGGATGCCTCTGGGCAAGTTCTCCCGCCGCTGGTTCGAGACCATGAACCGCAACGCCCTCGGCCGCGGTCTTAGCCCCGGCGGCGCCGTCAAGACGGTCGGCGAGTGAGGGCCAGCACTTGGGTCAGAAAATCGGCCGCGGCCCGGTGGATGCCCGGCTGGGTGCTCTCGCGCGGGCCGGCGACGTTAAGCACCCGGACCTCGTTTTCGGCCAGCCATTGGTTGACGGCTTCGGCGTCGGGCGAAGAAGTCAAGGGATCGGCGACGAGGAGCCGCTTGCTTTCCGCCTCCGCCGTCTCCGCCGTCAGCCCGGTGCCGCCGGAAAGGGGGCCCGAGGCCAGGATCAGAGTGGCGTCGGCATCGCCGACGTTGAGGCGCGTGCGCTCCTCGTAGGCCTCGCTTTCGGTTTCGGCGACGGGATAGCGCTCGGGGATGGCGCCGTCCTCGGCCCGGCGGCCCTTCGGGCACCAGCCGCCGCAGGGAATGCCGAGCGCCAGCGCCGCATCCAGCGCCGCCCGGTCGCCGCCGGTCTGGCCGCCGGAAACGATCTTTTCGGGAAACGGGCCGGCCGCCAAAAGGGAGGGCCTTTTATCAGGCCGCCTGGAGGAGTTCTTCCAGCTTCACCGTCGCCTCCTCGAGGTCGGTCTTCTCCACCGCCGCCAGCTCGTGCGCCAGGCGGTCGCGGGCCGACTCGAAGATCTGGCGCTCGCTGAACGACTGGTCCGGCTGCCCGACCTTGCGGTGCAGGTCGCGGACCACCTCGGCGATGGAAATCGGGTCGCCGGAATTGATCTTGGCCTCGTATTCCTGGGCCCGGCGGCTCCACATGGTGCGCTTGACCCGGGCCCGGCCCTTGAGCGTCTCCATGGCGGTGTCCATCTTCTTGCGCGAACTCAGCTTGCGCAGGCCCGACGTCGTCGTCTTCGACACCGGCACGCGCAGCATCATCCGGTCGCGGTCGAAGGAAATGACGAACAGCTTCAGCTTGTGTCCGGCGATCTCCTGGATTTCGACGCTCACCACCTTGCCGACGCCGTGGGTCGGATAGACGACGAAATCGCCGGGCTTGAACGGCATCTTCTTCTTCGCCGGCTTGGCCGGCTTCGAGGCCTTGGCCGGCTTCGAGGCCTTGGCGGGTTTAGCCGCCTTAGCCGGCTTCGAGGCCTTGGCCGTCTTGGCCGGCTTCGAGGCCTTGGCCGTCTTAGCCGCCTTGGCTGGCTTCGAGGCCTTGGCGGGTTTGGATTTTTTCGCGGTCTGGGCGGTCTTAGTGGTCTGGGCCATGCGTCTTACGTCTCCTCGGGCAACGGCAAGGCAGGGAAAAGGTTTTCGGGAACCGAAACCGCCACTCGCCGGCCGATGACGCCGCTTGGCCGCCAATCCTAGTACGGCGCGGCGAACGCTGGCTCTGGTCTGGCGGTGGCTTTTCGTCCTCTTGGGCGGCTTCCCCGAACGTTCCGCCCTTACAACCGAATGCCGGCTCCGTATGTTGCGGCGCAAAAAAAGCGCCCTCTTACGGCCGGCGGAGCCATTGTAACATAATTTCGGGGCAAAAAAAACCCTCGGATTCAGCCCTCTAGGGGGCAAGTGCCTTGAAATACACGGTTTTTGTGGAAAACCGGGGGAAAACGGGGGGATAAGACTCCGAAAACCCCTGAAAAAACACTTAGGCGCCCCCTGATCAGTTGCCTTTCCCCGGCTCGGGGCTGAAAAGTTCGGCCTTATTGGGTTTTCCGCGCCATTCGTCGGCATCGGCCGGGGCTTCGCCCTTGCGGTTGATGTTCGGCCATTTGTCCGCGTACTCGCTGTTGATCTCGAGCCATTTGGTGATGTCGGGTTCGGTATCGGGAAGGATCGCCTCGACCGGGCATTCCGGTTCGCAAACGCCGCAATCGATGCATTCGTCGGGATGGATGACCAGCATGTTCTCACCTTCATAGAAACAATCGACGGGGCACACTTCGACGCAATCCATCAGTTTGCACTTGATGCAGTTCTCGTTGACGATGTAGGTCATTGTTTTCTCCGTTGCCGAACCAATTCCTGAATTAAAGGACTTTCCGCCGGACTTTCAAGCCCGTTTTCGCTCGCCGGCCATCGCGGTACCCGCAAGCTCCCGTCACGACGGAGCCGCCGAAGGCCCAAGCCGCGCCTGCGCCTTCTTGCGCGCCGTGCCGCTGTCGCGGTCCGACACGTGGATCAGCCCGGCGACCCGGCGCACCAGGGAGGCCTCGAAGTCGTGCACCTCGCCGTCGGCATAGGCGACCTCCCACAGCATTTCGATCATCCCGATCCTTTGTTCGAAATCAAAACCCTGCTTGACGACGCGGGTGAAGGCATAGAGCTGGTGCGAGTCTCCCACCGCTTCCTCGCCGGCGCCGATCAGGTCCTCGACGGCGGCCGGCTCGAGCCCGAAGCGGTGCTTGAGCAGCCCGGCTATGACGCGGCGCTCGGCCTCGTCGAAGTCGCCGTCCATGACCGCGGCCTCGATCAATAAGGCGACCGCCGCCACCCGCGGGTCGTCCCCGGCGGCGTCCGGCCCCGCCGCCCCGCCGCCCCCGCCTTCGCCTTCGCTCAACAACAGTTTCCGGATGCGGTCGATCATGGCCTTGCGTAACATACCGCCCGGCGGGCCACAACTTGTTGTTTCCCTGTCCGGCGTTCCGCCGTCCCCGCCTGTTGTTTTTTCACCACAGAAACTCAAAGAAAAAAAAAGAAAAGATGGGTTGACAGGCTGCTGAAAAACGCACGATCTGGAGCAATTACCCTTCGAGACGGACCTCCGGTCCTCCTCAGGGTGAGGCATAAGGTATTGTAATT
>NZAZ01000133.1 GCA_002686255.1 Rhodospirillaceae bacterium | reverse complement strand
TGGGACACGGCAGGTCTTCAATCGCTGAAAATGTTCCATTGATCGCCATATTCATCGCCATGATCTCTTCATCGGGTTTTTCAAACACCCCATGGAACAAGTTTGTGGCGGTGGTGCAAAACCTGGAAGGCGGGGTGGTGATGAATTTTGGCAGTGCGGTCATGGCTCCCGAAGTTTATCTCAAGGCATTGAGTATGGCTCGCAATTTGGCGCATCAGGAGGGAAAGGAAATTCGGCGGTTCTCCACTCTTATCTGTGATCTTCATGATCTTCCCGCTAATTACCGTGAGGAGTCTCCCAGGGATCAGTCAGGATATTATTTCAGGCCCTGGAAAACCATGTTGGTGAGAACCGTTGCCGATGGAGGCGAAGGTTATTATGTGCGGGGCGATCACCGGAAAATCATCCCCGAATTATGGGAGGAAGTGAATTGCGCGGAAAAGGAGTTGTCCGGGAAATGAAAATCCTGAACCTTGACGACTTGTCGGTCGCCATCAAAGAACTGAAGGAGCAGGGGAAAACAATCGTTCAATGCCACGGGTGTTTCGACCTGATGCACCCGGGACACATCAAATATTTTCAGGCCAGCAAGGAAATGGGCGATGTGCTGGTGGTGACCCTCACTCCGGATGAATATGTTGACAAGGGGGAGGGGCGTCCCGCATTCAGTCAGAATATTCGAGCGGAGTCCATCGCCGCTTTGGAATGTGTGGATTTTGTTGCGATCAACCGCTGGCCTACTGCCGAGGAAACTCTGCGCCTGTTACGCCCCACTTATTATGTCAAGGGTCAGGAATTTGAAAACCGGGAAGATAAAACAGGCAAACTCCAAAAAGAGTGCGCCGTGCTCAAAGAGATCGGGGCGGAAATGAGATTCACTCATGAAATCGTATTTTCCTCTACAGAGCTTTTGAATCGGCATTTCAGGTGATATGCTTAAAGCTAAGCAAGTTGAGTCGGTAGAGGGAATGTTAGACTGAAAATCAGGATATTGATGTAGTTTTTTAACTTTCGTGTTTCTAGAGATCAAAAGGCCCGTGAAATGTCAGATCCTTACGCTATAGACAGTCACAAGCTGGTTTATCATCCCAAACGCGTCAGCCAGTTGCTCGATGCCGGCGATGACTGGGAAAAAGCCAAGGAGGTTTATCCTATTTATATGGAGATATCCCCTGTTGGTGCTTGCAATCACCGATGCACCTTTTGTGCTGTGGATTATATTGGTTATAAGACTCGAACTCTGGACTTGAAGATGCTTGGTCAGAGGCTTCCCGAGATGGGTGAGTTGGGGGTCAAGAGTATCATGTACGCCGGTGAGGGTGAGCCGATGATCCATAAGGATATTGAGGAAATTGTCCGGATGACCAAAAGCTCCGGTATCGATGTTTCCTTCACCACCAACGGAACTGTGGTGAAGGATTCCTTTGTAGAACAATCACTGCAGCATATTTCTTGGATCAAGGTTTCGATGAATGCCGGAACGGCAGAGACTTACGCGCAGATTCACCAGACCGAGGAGCGAGATTTCAGCAAGGTGATCGAGAATATAAAGAAGGTCACTCAGTTCAAGCGAGACCATGGGCTTTCTCTTTCCGTCGGGGTGCAGTCGTTGTTGCTTCCGGAAAACACAGATGAAATGGAAGAACTGGTGAGGTTGTGCCGGGATGAAATGAGAGTCGATTATCTTGTGGTTAAACCTTACTCCCAGCACAAGTTCAGCGAAACGCAACTTTATGAAAAAGTAGATTACTCCAGTTCTTTTGAAATGGGAAAGCAGTTGGAGCAGTTGAGCACGAAAGACTTCAATGTTATTTTTCGGGCGCATACCATAAAAAAATACATGGAACCAGAGGAAGATCGCTACACACATTGTAGCGCGACCCCTTTTGTCTGGGCTTATGTTATGGCCGATGGATCTCTGTACGGATGCAGTGCCTATCTTTTGGATAAGCGTTTTGAGTATGGCAACCTGAATGAACGGACATTTCGTGAAATCTGGCAGGGACTGGCTCGTCAAGCCAATTTTCATTATGTCATGGAAGAGCTGGATATCCGCGAATGCCGTAAAAACTGTCGCATGGATGAGGTCAATCGGTACCTTCACCGATTGAAAGAAGAACCGGTTCCACATGTCAACTTTATATAGAATTTAAATCATGGAGAAAATAGTGACTAGAGATTTGACGCTTGGTTCCCAGGCGGAAGAATTTTCCAAGTTGGTTTCTGCGGGAAAGTTTAGCGATTCCCTGGGAGGCCAGTTGGATGTTGAAGCCGGAGTGGATCGGATTTTTGAAGAACTCCAGCGGGCCAAAGAATCAGGAAGGGGAGTGTTTGTTATTGGTAATGGAGGGAGCGCGGCTGTGGCCAGTCACGTGGTTACGGATTTTGTCAACAAGGGGGGGCTACGTGCTTCGACCCTGCATGATTCGGCTCTTCTCTCTTGTATGGCCAACGATTACGGATATGAAAATGCTTTTGCGCGAATCTTGCATACCGTAGCGCAAGAAGGGGACGTGCTGATTGCCATCAGCAGTTCCGGCCAGTCGGTCAATATCCATAATGCCGTCCGACGTATGAAGGAGATCGGAGGGACTGCAGTTTCAATGAGCGGGTTTAAGGAAGATAATCCATTGCGCTCACTGGGGGATCTTAATTTCTGGATCGACTCTGATGGTTACGGGTTTGTTGAGATGGGACACCTCTTCCTGTTGCATCATGTTGCTGACCGTTTAGCTTCCGGGAAATAGTAAATGCCTGATTCAGAAAAAAAAATCCTCTCACTTGAAGCTTTGGCGAAAAAGGCTCAGGAGCTTAAATCGCAGGGCAAGAAGGTGGTTCTCTCCCACGGCATCTTCGACTTGATTCATAACGGGCATATTTCCCATCTTAAAAAAGCACGGTGCGAGGGCGATGTGCTCATGGTGACCTTGATAGGAGATGAATATGTGAACCTGGGTCCTGACCACCCGATGTTTTCCGAACAACTGCGGGCCGAAACTTTGGCGGCCTTAGGATGCGTAGATTATATTGCTATCAATCATTCTGCGACAGCCACCAATGTGATAGAGGCGATCCAGCCTTATGGTTTTGTCAAAGGCGGAGAGTACAAGTCAATTTTTGACGATCCTAGTGGTGACCTTGCAGAAGAAAAAAGCGCTTTGGATGCGTATGGCGGGCTCCTTAAATTCACCTCCGACCCCAATTTTGACTCTCCGCATTTGCTCAACGATTATCTGGAAATATTTTCCAGTGAAGCCAGACAATTTTTACGCCAGTTCAGGGAGACCCACTCCTATATCGACATTGTCAGCAAGCTCCAGAAATTCAATAATCAGAAAGTTCTTGTTATCGGCGACGCTATTGTTGACGAATACCATTACGTTGCTCCTCTCGGGCAATCGGGTAAAGGTCATCATTTGGCGGTGAAGTATGATTCTGTGGAACGCTTTGCGGGTGGCTCTCTCGCGGTCGCCAACCATATCGCGGGATTTGCCAAAGAAGTAACTCTGGTGGCGGGACTGGGGGAAAATGACGGGTATGCGGATTTTGTCCGTGGTGAATTGAGTGAGCGGGTGAATCCAAATTTTATTTTGACAGATCAGTCGCCAACAGTTGTTAAGCGGCGGTATGTGGATTTTGATATGAATAAACTGTTTGAAGTTTATTTTTACAATGAAGATCCCCCGTCTGAAGATTTTGAAAAACAGGTTTGTCCCTGGCTGGAGCAACATATAGCTGAGTATGACCTGGTTGTCGTTCCGGATTTCGGGAACGGTTTCATCACGAAAAACATGGTGGAAATATTATGTGACAAAGCGCGGTTTCTGGCGGTCAATACGCAGATCAACAGTGGTAACCGGGGATATCATGTGATCAACCGGTATTCGCGGGCAGATTTCGTGTCCCTCAACGAACCTGAAATCAGGCTGGCCACCCATAACCGGCACGACCCATTAGAGCCCATCATGGAAAAGGTCGCCATGAATATCCAGGCCCGATGGGTGGCGGTTACCCGTGGCACAAAAGGGGCTATCATTTTTGATCGCGAAGACGGCAGGTTCACTGAGGTTCCATCACTCTCAATGAAGGTGGTGGACCGCATCGGTGCGGGAGATACTTTTCTTTCGCTCGCGGGTTTATGTCTGGCGGACGGACTGTCAGCGGAAATAGCGGCCTTTGTGGGAAGTGCGGCAGCGGCCTTGTCTGTGGGAACGGTGTGCAACAGGGACCCGGTGGATTCGGTCAATATGTACAACTATATTACCAGCTTGTTGAAATAACGGATTTGATAATGTGCTGGTGTTTCACTTTTGCTTATACCCCTTGTCTTTCAAATGAAATATAAGAATCTTGTTTTCGATTTCGATGGCGTTTTGGCCGAGTCCAATGAAATAAGGTTTAACGGTTTTCGACGTTTGTTCCAGGAGTTTCCATTGCCTCAGGTGGATGAACTGGTTGCCTATGCCAAAGCCAACGGCGGGGGTTCGCGATACGAAAAGATACGGGATTTTTTTCAGGAGGTTCGTGGAGAACCTATCACGGAGGAACGGGTTCAGGTTCTGGCCGCGCAATTTTCCGATCTCGTGCGTCAGGAGGTCGTTGACGCGGAACCGGTCAAAGGCTCGGTGGAATTTCTGAAGCAGAATGTTTCCCGGTTTAATTTTGCTCTGGTGTCGGGGTCGGACCAAACGGAATTACGGGGGGTTTGCCATGAGCGGGGGATCGGCCACTATTTCAAAAGAATTTTAGGGTCACCGGTAAAAAAAAAAGACAACATTGCCCGGCTTCTTGAGGACCTTGGATGGAAAACCAAGGAGACGGTTTATATAGGGGACTCGAATAACGACCTTGAGGCATCTCTGGCCAACCGGATCGATTTTATTGGGCGGGATTCTGGTTTGGTTGAGTGGGCCTGCACTGAGGTTCCCGGTATTCCCGACCTTTCAGAGCTGGAAGATATGCTTGCTCGGACGTAAATAAGAGTTCCCCCGCCAGTCCCAACAACTGAGAGATACAAAATACGATGAAAATTACAGACGTCAAAGTTCACCTTCTCCGGAAAAAACTTTCTTCCACCATGCGTATTTCGCGAGGAGGATTTACTTTTCGCGAGCATGCCGTGATTGAGGTGGTGACCGATGCCGGAATTTTCGGTCTCGGCGAAGGTGTGGGAGACCCGCGCATGGTGAAAGCGATTGTGGAAGGGGTGATGGGGGAAGAGGTGAAAGGGCTTGACCCTCTGAACATAGAGGGTATCCGGAAAAAACTGTTGGACGGAAAGGTGTATTTTGAGCGGAAAGGTTCTGTGATTTGCGCCGCGAGTGGTATTGAAACGGCGTGTTGGGATATCCTGGGAAAAGATTTGAAGGTGCCGGTCTATCAATTGCTCGGGGGCTTGGCTCGGGATAAAGTCGAGGTTTACGCGAGCGATGTTTACTGGGAGGAAGACCCTCGTCGCATGGCGGCGAACGCGGAGCGGATCGCGAAGCTGGGAATTCGAACGATCAAGGTGCATCTGGGATGTGAGCCTCCCGAGAAAGAGGTCGATCGTATCCGGATTCTGCGTGAGGTGCTGGGCCCGGACGTTTCATTGATGGTTGACTTGAACGCTGGCTATGATGGTCCCTCGGCCTTGCGTGCCGCCAGGTTGTGGGAGCCGTACAACATATACTGGCTCGAAGAACCGGTTCATCCCGGGTTGGCAAATGTTCAGGCCAGTTTGCGCAGGCAGACGGGCATCCCTATTGCTTCAGGGGAAAACGAGTTTCGTCTTGAAGGATTCAAACACCTGTTTGATCAGGGAGCGGTAGACATTGCCATGCCGGATATTGGTCGGGTGGGCGGCATCCAGGAAGCCCGTGATATTTGCTCACTGGCAAACGCCTTTGGTGTTCCGGTTTCACCGCATAATTTTTCTTCAGGTGTTTTGCTGGCCGCAACGGCACACCTCATGTTTGCTGTTCCTAACACCCAGCTTTTGGAAATCGATATGTCTGACAACGCGGTTTATCACGATTTTTTTCCTGAGCCGATTCAGATTAAAGATGGGTTTGCCTTTCTGTCGGACCGGCCCGGGCTGGGGGTGGAGTTGGGCCAGGAGATACTAGATTCTTACTGCGAAAACAGCTGATTAGGTTTACAATAAATTATTTGATTTCTAGAGGGTTATTGATGGCTAAACGAACGGTTATTATTACAGGGCCTGGTTTTCAGGATGAAGAGGTGGTTTATCCTTACTATAGGCTATTGGAGGAAGGGTACGAGGTTGATATCGCCACCAAGGACGGTGTGGTGGTGAACGGAAAATACGGAGTGCCCGCACGCGCTACCATGGCGACGACAGATCTGAAGGTGGATAATTTTGATGCAGTCATTCTGCCTGGGGGATTCGAGGCTCCGGATCGGGTGCGTCTTCTACCGGAAGTACTGGAGTTTGTCCGCCAGATGGATGAGCAGAAGAAGTTGGTTGCCGCTATTTGTCATGGCCCCTGGATTATGATCTCAGCGGATATTTGCCGGGGAAGAAAAATGACTGCTTTCTGGAGTATTGAAGCCGACATGCGCAATGCTGGCGCCGATTATCAGCACAAAGCCCCCCTTGTGGTTGATGACAATTTTATAACTTCCCCGCATTACAATAATAATGGTGATTTCATGAAGGCGGTTGTGCAGTATCTAAACAGGTTGGGTGCATAAGAATGCCGCTGACCTTGGATGGGGGTAGGGAAGAGCCGGTCGCTGGACTGGATGCAAATGAGGTTTTTCAAAAATATCTGGGTCGGCTCAAAGAACAGATTCCCACCAACCAGCGGATGACTCTCATTCACTGCCCGACTTTCAACTTTGATTCTCTCAACATCGTGGTCGCCCGCAACCGCAGTTATTACGTCTACCCCCCTACAGGATTGCAGTGCCTTAAAGCCGCCTTGAGTGATCTTGACATTGAGGTCGATATTCTAGACCTGAACTATCTGCTGTTAAAAAAAATATGTGAGACGGAGGACGCGGACTATCTCGACCTGACGCCGTTGCTGGACGAGTATTTTGACTCTAATGATGTTTCAGTCGTGGGGGTATCGGCCGGGGTGACGGTTTCGAATGTTTTTGATATCGAAAGACACCCTTTTGTTCAAACCCTGAACTATCTGGCCGCTAAAGGCCGTTATCTGGTTTTGACAGGAGGGGTCATTGCCAACAACGAGTGTCATAGCCTGTTGCGAAAAGACCTCACTCATTTTGTCTTTGATGGGGAGGCGGAACTCAAGCTCCGTTTTTTTCTGGGGCAGTGGTTTGGGTTTGAAGGGCATGCTCGGACTCCGGGAATTTATTTTAAATATGAAAACCAGATACTTGAAACCAGGGAGGATAGGGATGTCGTGGATTTCAAGTGGGATGTTATCACGACCTATGACAATATCCCTGTCGAAGGCTACAACGAGGTTGGATGTCTGAGTCCTTTTTCCCGCATGATCGGTCGGGAAAGCAAATATGGAACGGTTCAGTTGGTACGGGGATGCCGGGCGCATTGTACTTTTTGCGGGGTGACACCTTTCATGGGGGCCAAGGTAAGGCATTATTCGATCGATACCGTTTTATCCGAAATAGAGTTCCTCGTTGAAGAGCGCGGGGTCAGCCACATCGAGTGGCTCGATGATGATCTGCTGGTGGACCGTGAAATTGCGGTACAATTGTTTAAGAAAATGATTGACCGAAAATTTGGAGTGACCTGGGCGGCGAATAACGGGCTGATCGCATCCTCCCTTGATGAGGAACTGGTTCGCTTGATGGTGGAGTCCGGGTGTGTTGGCTTCCGGATTGGGATCGAATCGGGCAACGACCAAATCTTAAGGCGGATCAAAAAGCCAGCCAGCACTACGACCTTGAGAAAAGCCTCGAAGACTCTCGCCAAATTCCCGGAATTGTTCGTGGTGGGGTGTTACATCATCGGTTTTCAAGGTGAAAGATACGAACAGATTTTAGATACTTTCAAATTTTCCCTGGAAATGAATCTGTCCTGGAGCGGGTTCGCAGTGTGCCAGGAATTGCAAGACAGCAACGTTGAAGGCGAGTTTGAGTCTGACCTCGAAAATGAAAACCCGGAAGGCCGCAAAAAGATCACAGACTTTGTTCCATCGAAAGAAAGTACAGAGCGTGCGATCAATCCGGGAAAAGAGCAATACGATTCGATTTTTGATTTGCCCGGTGACGCGATTCCTTCACCAGAGCAACTCAACGAAATGTGGTTCGCATTCAATTTGTTTGCCAATTATATTTATAATAAGAATCTCAGGCGGGGGGGTGCGCCCGGTAAATTCATTCGCTGGGTTCAGGTGATTCAGTTGGGGTATCCTTGCAACGCGGTTATTTCCATGTTCCTTTATCTGGCGTATTTGCTGGATGGGCAGACCGCTAATGCCAGTGACCAGTTGGAAAGAACGCGGAACAACTTGAAGGAATCTGAGTACTGGGTGAAACGGTTCAAGCAGTACGGATTGGACCGAGTGATGGAGTCTTCGCCGGAAGACAGTTCGGGGGCGCAAAAGATCCTGCAGGAATTTCGGGATCGTTGCGACTCTATGATGGAATGTGTGTGATAAACTTAGGGGTGTAATGTGACGGGAGAATTTCAGGACAAAAACATTTTGATCACCGGTGCGTCCAAAGGGCTGGGTTATGTTTGTGCTCAGGCATTCGAGAAGCAGGGTGCCCGATTGGTCATGGCGGCCCGTAGTCTGGATAAACTTGAGAAACTGAGAAATTCATTTTCTGATCCGGCAAAACACCTGGTTTTCGCCGATGATCTTGTGGAGCAGAAAAATATTGAGAATCTGGTTAGCAAAGGTCTTGAGCATTCAGGAGGATTTGATATTGTCCTGCATGTTCTCGGTGGCGGATATGGTTTCAGAGATCCCTTGCTCACATGGGAGCAGTTGGAAACGCTTCATCGGGTTAATGTGGGTGTTGCCGCCGAGATCAATCGACTGGTTGTCCCCGAAATGATTAAAAGTAAATTTGGCCGCCTGGTGCATGTCGGTTCTATCGCATCCCAGGAAGCAACGGCTTCGGTGGGATATAATACCGTCAAGTCAGCGTTGGCGGCTTACGTGAGAAGCCTCGGAAGAGAATTGGCGGAGTCTGGAGTGGTGGTTACGGGAATCCTCCCCGGTGCATTCTATGCGCCGGAAAATTCATGGCGGCGGCTGGAGGCCAACAAGCCGGAGGTGGTCAAGGAATTCATCGAAAAGAATCTTCCTCGCAAACGGATTGCAGATGCTGATGAAGTGCTCCCTCTTATTTTTTTTCTTGCAGGTGGGGCGGCATCCATGATGTCGGGATGCTGTGTTCCCATTGATGCGGGAGAAGGAAAAAGCTATGCCGGATAGAAAAAATGATTCTAAGAGCAGGTGGAATTAATAAACGGACAGTTATGGATATAAAAGAACTATCGATAGACGCTGTGGCAGATGAAGAAGCTTTTCTTCGGGCTAAGAGTTGCTTTGAGGATGTTTTTAAGGGCAGGGTGATTAAAAAGGTTCTCCTGGTCAACCCTCCGGATATTGAGGTTGGGTTGTTTGACTACAATTTAACCAAGCGCGGGCGGAGCAATAACTATCCGCCTTACGGTTTGGGGGTTCTGGCGCGTCATTTAATGGACAACGGGTACGAGGTTCGCGTTTGTAACCTGAATCATGAGATTCTTGCAAAATGCAAGGCATCTGAAGATGCTTCCCAGTTTGATTTTGAGACTACGTGGCGGTCCAGACTGACGCGGGAGTTTGAGGAGTTTCAACCTGATCTGGTAGGCGCCACCTGTCTATTTACGGTCACCCATCCTTCTTTCATCCAAGTGTCTAAGCTGGTTAAAAGTTATGAAGCTTCCTGGATTGAAGGCGGGGAGATTCCTCTGGTGCTTGGCGGGGTTCATGTGACTCATGATGCGGAGAAGATACTGACCGATATTCCAGAGGCTGATTTTTTATTTCTGAACGAATCTGAACTGAGCTTTTTGAACTTCATTGAGGTGGTCAATGGGAAGAAACCGTCGCAGGAGCTTGGTCAGATGATTGTGAATCATCCTTCTGGCAGGTTGCGGTTCACAAAGGATATGCGGCCACAAAGTGAAGACCTTAGTGTGGTTCCCGCTTTCGAGTTGTTGGACCTGCTGGAATTAGCGCAAGTGGGAACTCTGGGGTCATGGTACGGCTTTAAAGAAAAAGGAACTCGAATTGCTACCGTTCTTTCCAATCGAGGTTGTCGTGCGGCCTGTACCTTCTGCAATGTTCGCACTTTCAATGGTGTGGGGGTCAGGGGTAAGACAGTTGACTCTGTTCTTGAAGAACTACGAGTACTTAAATTTGAATATGGAATAGAGCATGTGATTTGGTTGGATGATGACCTTCTCAATGATGAGAAGCGGGCGACCGATCTTTTTAACGGGATGGTTCAGAAAAATCTGCAACTGACCTGGGATGCCACCAACGGAGTGATTGCCAGCTCCTGCAAGCATGACGTTATTGCCGCCGCGACTGAAAGCGGTTGTATCGGGATGTATTTTGGAATCGAGTCAGGTAATAACGAAATTTTGAAGAGTGTTAAAAAACCGGGTAACGTGGATACATTTCTGAAAGCGGCTGAGGTTCTTCAGAAATTTGAGCAGATCAATACGAAAGGTTTCCTCATGCTGGGTTTTCCGGGGGAATCGCTGAGTATGATCTTTGACACGATCGCTCTTGCCGAACAGATGAACCTGGACTGGAATAATATTGCCATTTTGCAACCCTGGAAGGCGACTCCCATTTATGACACGATGGTTGAGGAGGGATTGCTGGGTGAAGAGGGAAAGCAAAAAACCGGTGACAATAAATTTGCTCCATATAACCTTGGGCCGTATTCCCGGCAACGGGCTATTGAGAGCGGGGAAATTGCCTCGACCAGTAATTATGAAGAAATTCTTGGCGGTTTGAGAATGGACCAAAAACCGGACCCGCAATACTTAGATGACATCTGGTTTTATATGAATTACCGAATCAATTTTCATAGGTTATTTAGAGAGCATCGGCGAACGAAATTCGAGCAGGGACTGAAGTGGCTTGAGTATCTTCACACCCTTTCTGCTCCGGATAATGCGTTTATCATGTATTTTGAGAGCGGCTCGAAATTTTTGGGTTGTCGTCCCAACATCTCAAGGAAGGGGTTTTCCCGGATGGTAAGAATGGCGAATCTTTTTTGTGGAAAGTCCCGGAGCCTTTTGCTTTGCCTGTCAACGAATATTAAGCTTCTGATAAATTGTATGACGTATTTTGAGTAAAGAAAGAAATAATGGTTCTTGTCCTCTGATCAATAGAATCTATTTCTCTCTTGGATTGGCTATTTAAATTTCAGCGCTTAACCATTTCCTGCCTTGACATTGAGTTAGTTACTGAGCCGCTTCAACTAAATATTTTCTGTGGTTTTATTTGGTCGTGCGAGATAGATGTCATAAAAAAGAAAAATAAAAAATTTAAAGGCTTGAAGAAAATTCGATACAATTTTAAATTTTTTCTTGGCCTTCTTGTCGAAACTTACTGTCACGGGGACTTCACAATATTTGCATTTTTGAACTTTAATTAGCTTGGCGACGAATTCTGCGCAATACACATAGCTGTTGGAGCGGATGTTTAATTGTTTCAGGGGCGAGGTTCGCGCTATAACCATTGCGTTATAATACCGAAGCTCAAGACCGGTTATGGAGTTCATTAAGAATGTGAAACATTTTGATAGAACCCGTCTTAAAGGTTGGCGCATTCTCTGGTGCGTAATGTAGGCGAGGACCAAATCATTTCCATGAACTCCGTCAATCAAGCGTTTTATATCCTGTTCGCTCAAAGCACTGTAGCCGCCTGCAAACATATAATATTCTTTTGAGGCTTTTGTCAGGCCTCTTTTGTAGCCATACCCCATGCCCATTGTTTGATCGTTGGTTAATACGATGGCATTTTTATCGTTTTGTTCTATGTCCTCGGCAATTTGAGCAGTTTTATCAGTGCTACCATCGTTAACGATGATAATTTCATAATCAATATTTAATTCTATAAATTGTTTTTTATAGGAATCGTACGTGGATTTTAAGCCGGATTCTTCATTCAAACACAAAATGACTAATGAAATAGACAAGGGCACGCTATGGTAGGGATAAATAATTTAAACATTTGTGACCTTATTAGATCAGGCAGATGTTATCGAGATAAAGCATTATTCAGTTGAGACTTGTTTTGTAGATATGCGCAGGATTGTTGTTTTTAGAATAAAGGTCTTGGATCCGCATACCGCCCACGAAGATACTTAGTATCCCGTCGGGCCGTCATCCAGGCAAAAATCTGTCGATCGGTTCCCTTTGCCCTGTTTGCATCTGATCCGTGGATACAATATGCTCGCACGAAAATCAAATCCCCAGGCAAGGCCTCAGGGTAATAGCGCTTAAGGCCTTTAGGGGTCTGGCATAGGTTGTGGACACCTTTGACATTACCTTTTGCTTGTTTACTGAAATCATAAGACTGCTCTGCTTCCAGCAAACCATACTTGTGAGAACCTGGGACAACAAACAAGCCTCCCCTTTTTTTATTCATTCCTGATATAGATAGTTGGCAGGAAACAAGACTTTCATTAGATGGCTTGTAGGTTACAGCGTCTTGATGAGGCACAAAGCTTTGGTTGCCATACTTGGTCCCATGTTTTTTAAAAAGATATTGGCTATTTAATACTGTAACAGGTGCTTTTGAGAATTTGGATAATATCTTCAGCACGGCTTCATTTTTCATAACCTGCCGCAGAAAGCGCGAGACAGATTTAATTTTTTTTAAATACTGGATTCTCTCAAGGTGCTGTAGTTTTGCGAGATGATCCGCTGTCTGTGCTGTTAAATGTTGTTCTCGGTCTGGGTTTATTATGTGAGGGCCATTCCCTAGCCCCAGCCACTCCATTTTAGAGGCGATATTTTTACAGTCAGATTCACTAAACAACCCACGAACAACACAGGTCCCCGCAATGTCCAGTTGTTTAATGATCGCCTTTAAATTTTTATAATCTATTACTTTAACCATGTTTAATCTTCCACAATTTATTCCAGAAAATATTAACACAAATACGATCAGAAGTCATATGACATGTTGGGTCATTTGTTTTTTGCGTGAGGATATTTGGTCGGGTCAAAAATTTTAATATTCAGGCGAGTACCTTTTATGATCAGGAGGTTTTGCTTGTAGCGGTACCTGTAAAATTAGTGTTATAATTTTCGTTGATCTAAAAGATGGTCCTGAAAAAATCGAAATAAATTAAAATAATCGAGGAATTTGATGGGTCGGAGTGTCAAATAGACCTGCTAAATTAGTGGATATACTAACTATGAAAGATGTTTATACAAAACTTAAGTTTTTAAGGTTTCGGGAGCAATTAGATGCTATCGAGAGTGGGAATATTGCTCCTCCGGTGCACGTTCGGATTAAACCTATGAACCCTTGTGATCATGACTGCTGGTATTGTGCTTATCATGTGGAAAATCTCCAGCTGGGTAGTCTTATGGAATACAAGGACAGGTTATCGAGAGAAAAAATGATGGAGATTATCGAGGATCTTACGGAAATGGGTGTAAAAGCGGTCACTTTTTCTGGAGGAGGTGAGCCCTTGATCTATCCTCATATCGCAGAAGCCGCAAACAAACTTGGCGAATCTGGTATTAAACTGGCGACTCTCACCAATGGATCTCATCTTCACGAAGATATTGCAGAAGCATTCGCTCGCTACGGGACGTGGATCAGAATTTCCATAGATGGATGGAATGCTGAAAGCTACGCAAAAATCAGAAACGTAAAGCTTACCGAGTTTGACCTTGTTGTGAATAACATGAGGAATTTTGCAAATTTAAATTCCTCGTGTTTGTTGGGAATCAATTATGTCATTGATAATGAAAACTTCAGTCACATCTTTGAATTTTCCAAGTTAATGAAGGATGTTGGCGTTAATCATCTTAAAGTTATGGGTGTTATCGTCAGTAATGATGGGACGCAAAGTAATGAATATCACGATAAGATAAAAGAGGGCGTCAAAGAGCAGATCGCTCAGGCCAAAGGTCTTGAGGGTGAAAACTTTACGATTATAGATCACTATCATGAGTTTCCGGAGAGATTTGATAAGGAATATGATACCTGTCTCAGTATGCAGTTTTTGACTATCATCGGGGCAGACAGTAAGGTTTACTCGTGTCACGATAAAGCATATACAGAACTGGGGCTCCTCGGATCCATAGAGAACAGGCGGTTCAAGGACTTCTGGTTCTCGGGGGAAAATAGAAAAAGGTTGCAGGAGATTAATCCGAGTATTCATTGCCAGCACCACTGTGCTGAGCATAGTAGAAATCTATTGCTTCACGAATATATGAGTGTTGATCAAAACCACTTGGAATTTGTTTAAGAAAAAATACACCCTGGGAAAAATTTTAAGGTCGGGATGCCCCCTCGATTACTTCCCTGTTAGTCCTCTCCACGGTTGGGTCTTGATTTTGACGGGGTGACACTTGCTTTAATTTTGCGATAAAGGACTAAATGCTGTGAAACATTTTGATATTGGATACCCTCATTCAAGTGTCCCTCGGGTATTAGCTGAAGGTTCAAGAAACATAAAAAGTCAGATTGTAGCTTGGGGACTTGATCAAGAGTATTACGATGGCGAACGGGAATATGGGTACGGAGGTTTTTCTTACGATGGTCGTTGGGCTAAAATTGTGCCCAATATGATAAATGAATATAATTTGGGTGATAAATCTAAAGTGCTGGATGTGGGGTGTAAGAAAGCTTTTTTTTTGCATGACTTGAAAGAGGCACTGCCTGGAGTCAC
The DNA here is from genome assembly GCA_002686255.1 of Rhodospirillaceae bacterium. GTDB lineage: Bacteria > Pseudomonadota > Alphaproteobacteria > Rhodospirillales > Casp-alpha2 > Casp-alpha2. The sequence continues at coordinate 4,037 of NZAZ01000133.1, read as the reverse complement.
GGTGAAGGGAGTTGAAAACCATCCTTATCCCATTGAGCATTCAATGGATTCGGTCAAGCAGGATGTAATATTGTGCCCGTATGAAAAGCTACCTTTCGAAGATAACAGTTTTGATTTTGTGATGGCCTTTGCGTCTGTTTACATGTTACATCTTGGCGGGGTTCTGGATGCGCTTCGCGAAATTCAGCGAGTAGGTAAGGGGAAGAGTTATGTCACGCTCGGGGCTTATCGAACCAAAGAGGAAAAGGAACTGTTTCTTGAGTGGACCCTGCTGGGAACGACCGTTTTGCACGAAGATGAGTGGCTAGAAGTATTCAAAGAAACGGGCTATACCGGCGATTATTACTTTTCTACAGCAAGATCCCTTAACTTAACCAGGATGAACCAATCGAAGGGCTGATGAGGGGCGGTGGGCCGCATTCATGGATATCAAAAAGAAATGGAAAGAGTCGGTTATTTGTTTGATCCATACTGATTACTCCTCATACCTTTTTCAACTACGGGATAAAAAACCGGATATTCATTTCCCCGGACATTATGGTGCTTTTGGAGGTGCTATTGAAGGCAATGAAACTCCCAAGACTGCTTGCGTAAGGGAGTTGGAGGAGGAACTGGGTTTTGTTCCGGAGGACTTGGAGTTTTTTCGGGATTATTTTTTTCCGGAAAATGATGTTCATATTCATGTTTACCATGGTTTTCTGACTGTTCCTTTTTTAGACCTTTGTTTAGCGGAGGGAATGGATATGGGATTGTTTCATAAAAAAGATATTTTTAACGACCAGCTTTATTCCGAAAAGTTTTCAGAGTTTTTCCCTGTTATTCCGCCTTTGGTTGGTTTCGTAAAGGATTTTTGCGGGTCTCTGCCTGGGAAATAAATTTGTTCGCGGATGCTTTAATGGGTTCCTTTACTTACTTCTTGGCTGTATTGATTTGAAAGAATATGATTCATAAATTTAAAAATGAGAAAGTAGAAGGCACCCAGGATGAAAAAATTCGAGGAGACTCTTCTCGAAAAAATCAAGAGTCTGCCTTTGATTATTCCCGTGTGATTGTTAAAAAACCCTGGGGCTATGAGTACCTGGTTTTTGAAAATGAGCATGTTGCTATCTGGATGCTTCATATTGTTCGAAAACGCAAGACCTCTATGCATTGCCATCCTAATAAAACGACGGCATTGATCCTTTTATCCGGAAATGCAACCTGCTCCAATCTTGAAGGAGTGCAACAGTTAGGTCCTTTGGACGGTGTTTTTATCGACAAGGGAGTTTTCCATTCTACCGAGGCTTCCAGTGAACTGCCCCTCGTTCCCCTTTCAGAAAACGGGATATGGGTGATGGAAATTGAGTCGCCGCCGGATAAGGGTGATTTGGTACGTATGAAGGATGAGTACGGTCGTGCAGGGGTGGCTTATGAAGGTCAAAATGATATGGTGTTTGATCCTGCCGACTGTGTCAGATTCGATATTCCCGAAAAGGGGGTTGTGTTCAGAAAACAGTTTCAGGATTGTGTGTTTTCAATATGGAAGGGAGCCATTGGCGGTCAGAATGAAAGCCCCGCTCCAGATGCATTGATTACGGTTATAGGTAGGGAACCTTCGGCTGAATCGGATAAGTCGTATCTTAAGACGGCAGGGCTGGCCACCTACAAAGAATTTGTTGAGCAGACACAGGGTGAAGAACTTGACGGATTTACTTTTTTAACTATAGAGAAAGCGCGGACCCATATGAAACTTTCGGACTATATTTTTTCGCGTATTGCGGACCTGGGTGTTAAAGATGTTTTTACGGTTTCTGGTGGAGCGGCAATGCATTTGCTTGATTCTCTGGGGAAAAATGAAAGTCTTGATTATGTGGCTAGTCATCACGAACAGGCTGCGGCCATGGCCGCTGAAGGATGTGCAAGAGTCACTGGCAAGCCAGGAGTAGCGCTGGTAACCTCGGGACCAGGAGGCACTAATGCTTTGACAGGAGTTTGCGGTGCATGGATAGATTCGATACCTGCGATTTTCATTTCAGGTCAGGTGACGTCCAACACTCTGATAGGGGATACCGGCTTGCGGCAGTTTGGAATTCAGGAATCAGATATTGTGACGATGGTCAAATCCGTTACAAAATATGCCGTGACCGTGACCGATCCCAGTCAGATTCGTTATCACATGGATAAGGCGATTCATTTGGCAACAACAGGCCGCCCCGGCCCAGTATGGCTTGACGTTCCTCTGGATATGCAAAGTAAGCATATTGCGCCCGACCAGCTTCCAGGCTTCAAACCTGATGTCAAGGATGGAGCTGTTTTGGAAAATGATTTATCGGCAAATGTAGAACAATGTATTCAGATGCTCAAAGAGGCCGAGCGACCTGTCCTGATATGCGGTTATGGCATTCGGTTGGCCAAAGGAGAAGCCGAGTTTATCCAGCTGATAGAAAAGTTGGGAATCCCGGTAATCACCTCTTGGACTTCGAGCGACTTGGTGCCCAGCTCGCATGAACTGGTTGTTGGCCGGAGCGGGATTTTTGGAGACCGTGCGGGTAACTTTGCAGTGCAGAACTCGGACTTGGTGTTAAGTGTGGGTTCGCGTCTTTCGGTTCCGCAGATCGGTTACAACTTTCCCCTTTTTGCCCGGGCGGCGAAGAAGATCGTCGTCGATATCGATGAGGCTGAACTCAAAAAACCATCTGTAACGCCGGACTTGCCTGTTCTTGCCGATGCCAAAGCGTTTATGAGCGGATTGATCAATAAGTGGGGTGAAGAACCTCAACTGAAAATTGATGAATGGCGGAACCGATGCCGAAGCTGGCGGTCAAAATATCCGGTTGTTTTACCCGAATATAAGGAAGAGAAGGATGCCGTCAATTCGTTCCACTTCGTTGATGTCTTGTCGGAGAATTTGGATGAGAGTGCACTTGTGGTGACGGATATGGGGACCAGTTTTACTTGTACTATGCAGACATTCAAGACCAAGCAGGGGCAACGTCTGTTTACCTCAAGCGGTCACGCGTCTATGGGTTTCGGGCTTCCAGGGGCTATTGGCGCTTGCGTGGGCAATGGACGAAAGAAAACTATTTGCATCAGCGGTGATGGCGGACTGCAGATGAATATCCAGGAATTGCAAACTCTGGCGCATTTTCAATTGCCAGTTATTCTGTTTGTTTTGAATAATCAGGGTTATCTGACGATCAAAGCAACACAGCAAAACCATTTCGGGAGATTTGTTGGTTCGGAGAAAAGTTCGGGCATAACTTGTCCGGATATCATCAAAGTGGCCGAAGCTCACGGACTGGAAGCAGACCGCATCGCCAATACCGATGAACTACATGCCAAAATTCATTCGATTTTGGATAAACCTGGTCCTTTTGTTTGCGAAGTTATCATGCCCGAGACGCAACCTCTTATACCCAGAGTATCCTCCTTGAAAAAGCCTGATGGTTCTATAATTTCGAAACCGATCGAAGACCTCTATCCTTTTCTTGACAGAAAAGAGTTTGCGGAAAATATGATTGTTGATCCTGTCGAGATACTGAAGATCGATTGATGCGAGGTTTGGCGAGGCGTACCCTGAATATATAGTTGCCGCCGGAAATCTGAAGATTCTTAGATTTTGCAACAATCATCGATACCACGAACCCTTGAATAACGTGGCTCCTGTCGATGCTTGCTTCAGTCATCACCCTGAAATCCTGGTTACTTGATCAGAAATATGCCCCATGTTATATTGGTTAATCCTTTAATACTATCTTATTCCCCTAAGCGGTTGAGTCAAGAAAAGTACAAATAGGCCACGGTTACTTCACCACCAAAACTCAGACGACTCCCCAGATGCTTGATTTTCTCAAACATAATACTCGCCAGACAATTCGTAGATACCCCAAGCTTCGTTATCGCCTGAAGATAGCGCAAAAGTATTTTTCTGAAATAGAGCGTGGAGAATTTTATTTACAAAAGAAGGTCAAGGGATAGGAATTTGCTTTTGGCAGATGTGGTGTCTTGGGTCTCGAAACCCTGTCGTTGTCTGTTTCACATCACCCCTGCCATCCCTA
>NZAZ01000132.1 GCA_002686255.1 Rhodospirillaceae bacterium | reverse complement strand
GGGGGCCACGGGGGGTGTCCCCCCGGCTATATAAATGCGGGGGGCGCCCCCGCGACCCCCGGGCGTGGCGATGCGGGGCATCGCGAGGCGTGCGCGACGCTGTCCGAAAGCCTTGGCAGGCCGCCGTTCCAGTCGTCCGTGCGGCCCGCCCGGGGCCACCGGGTGTCCCCGTTTTTTTATAGCGGGGGGCGCCCCCGCGACCCCCGGGGGCGTCGGAAAGCCTTGACGATGGCCCCGCATCGCCGGCGACTTCCCTCCTACCCGACGGGCCGCATGGACGATCCCCATGGGTCATTATCACCGCTCCTTGGTATCAAACCACCCCTTGAACGTCTTGGTCAGGTTGCCGCGGTCTTCCTCGGGCGCGGTGACGTAGATGGCGGCCCAGACCAGGAACGTGACCAGGAAAAACCCCGTCACCAGCCCCGGAAGCCTGGACTGCACGCGGCTTTGAAACCACCGTCCGAACGGGTCTTCCGGATCGCGGGCCTTGCGGTGGATGATCATCCCGGCGACCACGAGGGCGGCCATCAGGGCAAGGAACAGCCCGTCCACGGTTGCGTCTCCCCATGCTGGTTCCAGGGCGGCCGTTAAAGCCCGAAAAGCATAAGGATCGCGGGGGCGCAGGCAATCGAAAACGAAAGCCGGAACACATCCGTCACCCTGTTTAAGGAAATGTATTTGTCTCCGGCGCGCCATCGGTGCGAAAGTTCATGGACTTAGAGCGTTTCCGGTTTGATCGTGCTCACACGATCAAACCGGCGTTCAAGCGCCACTTGGGCTCACGCCCGCTACGCGGCGGGTTGCGGCTTAACCCCGCAACCCGAGCCCATCAAGTCCGAATGATTCCATTCAAACTTGATGGGCTCTAACCTCTGAAAGCCCGCCATGTGTGAATTATTCGCCCTATCGTCCCGCGCCCCGGCCACGGTGACGCTGTCTTTGGAAGTTTTCGCCAAGCGCGGCGGTCTGACCGGCCCCCACAAGGACGGTTGGGGTATCGCCTATTACGAGGACGGCGACGTCAATCTGATCCGCGACGCCGGCCCGGCCGCCGATAGCCCCTGGATCAACTTCGTCGAAAAGCAAGCCCCGGCCAGTTGCACCGTGATTTCCCACATCCGCCAGGCGACCCAGGGCAAGGTCAACTTGAAGAACACCCATCCTTTCCTTCGCGAATTAGGTGGCACTAAACACGTCTTCGCCCACAACGGCGCGTTGAAAGGAGTGGACGCGTATTATGACCCGACCCAGGCCCGGTTTCATCCTATCGGCGACACCGATTCCGAGGTCGCGTTCTGCATCCTTATGGAGCGCATGGCCGACATCTGGCTGGACCATTCGGCGCCGCCACCCGCGGATGACCGGGCCCGCGTATTCCAGGGCTTTGCCGACGAAATGGGGTCGCTGGGTCCGGCGAATTTTCTCTATGCCGACGGTGAATACCTATTCGCGCATGGCAACAGGCGAACACAGAGCAACGGCAAAATCCAACCACCCGGTCTTCACATGCTTTCGCGCACATGCCCAGGCCAAGACAACGTTCTCTGCGAGGACGGCATCACCATCTGCGGACGCGGCCAACAGGTGGTGTTGTTCGCCAGCATACCGCTGACCGACGAACCCTGGACGCCGTTGGAAGAAGGCCGCGTGATCATGGCCGCCGGTGGCGAGGAAGTCAGTTTATCGGGTGCTTGACTTACCCAACGGCGACGACGCCGCCGAGGATCACCGTTCCCAGCCCGACCATGCCTTGCAGCGTCCGGTTTCCCCAGGTCAGCGTCTTCGCCGTATAGGCCAAGGGAACCGCGATCGCCGCCGATAACATCGCCATGCCGATGATCGAGCCGGCGCCGAAGAGAACCACGTAAAGCAGGCCCAGTGGCGCCGGGCCCACCGAGGCCGCCGTCAACACCAACAGCGCCGCCGAACCCGCCATCCCGTGCATCATGCCGACCAAAAGCGTCCGCAGGGGCAACCGGCCCGGATGCTGGTGCTGGTGACGGTCCGGATCGTGCCTCCTCGGTTCGCCCCGGTGAGAGTGGGCGTGCAAATGGGTGACGCCGTCATGGTGCCGGTGAAGGTGGAAATGAACGCGTTCCCGCGCCAAGCGAAGCAGCACATGGCCGCCAAGGAAAACCAGCATGAAGCCGATGGCGGTCTCCAGGCCACGCGCCAAGGTCTCCGGCATGGCCGCGCCCAGCACAACGGCGCCACCGCCAAACGCCAACAAGGTCAGGGTGTGTCCCATTCCCCAAACCACGCCGTGCCTGACGACCCGCCGAACCGATCTTTCGCCCGACGAAATGCTGGCCACCGCCGCCACGTGGTCCGCTTCCAGCGCGTGGAGCAGGCCGATAAAGAACCCGAGAAACAGAATCGACGCCATGGAACCTCCCCATTCCCGGAAACCGTATCTTATTTTTCCCGTCCGGGAAACAGCCGCGAACGGGTTCACCAAGAGGCTTCAGTCCCCGACCAGGTGCAGCGTCAGCTGGCGCTTGTGCGGCCGGGCGCGGTGCTCGAACAGGTAAATTCCCTGCCAAGTTCCGAGCGCCATTTGGCCGTCGGTAACGGGAATGTTCAGCGACGTCTGGGTCATGGCGCTTTTGATATGGGCCGGCATGTCGTCCGGGCCCTCGGTCTTGTGGCGGTAGAGGCCCGGGTCTTCCCTGACCAGGTTCTTGAAGAAGGTCTCCAGGTCGCGCATCACGTCCGGGTCGGCGTTTTCCTGGATCACCAGCGACGCCGAGGTATGGCGGATATAGACCGTCAGCATGCCGGTGCCGACGCCCTGGCCGGCGACCCAGCGGGCGACGTCGCCGGTGACCTCGGTCAACCCCTGGCCGGCGGTGTCAAAGGAGAGCGTGCCCTGCGCCTGTCGCATGAGTCATTATACCAAGGATCAATGATAAAGGCCCATGGAGACGCCGGATGGAGGGACAAATCCATCCGAAGCTTACGCTTGAACTTTCCCTCAGCCGTAGCGGTGCAACGCCTCGCCGTTGAGCTTCAGCCATTCCCTGGATGCCTCCATGTCGGACGTCAGGGTCTCGACAAGACGCCAGAATTTCGGCCCGTGGTGGGGCTCGGCCAGGTGCGCCACTTCGTGGGCGACGACGTAATCGAGCACCGTTTCCGGCGCCATCACCAGCCGCCAGCAGAAAGACAGATTGCCGCCGGCCGAGCACGAGCCCCAGCGGCTGCGGGTGTCGCGGATGGTGATGCGGCCCGCCGTCCGATTCAGGGCGGCGGCCTTGTCGCCGACCAGGCGGCCGATTTTCGACCTTGCTTCCTTGCGGAACCAGTCCCGAATACGCCGGGCCAGGTGTTCGGGCCGCCCGGCGACCAGAATTTCGGCGCCTTGGCGCCGGACCACGCCGCGCTTATGGGGGACATGGCGGATCGTGTGTTCCACCCCGCCCAGAGGCACCGACGCGCCGTCGGCGAAGGCGACGCGGGGCGGCAGCCCGCCCAGCCTTTCGAGCACCCATTGAGCCTTTTCATTAATCAGCTTCAAGCCTTCCTCGGGCGGCGTGCCCCGGGGCAGGGTCACGGAAACGCCGTCACCGTTACTGTCCCCGTCGCCGTTGCGGCCGTCGATGCGGAGGATGATGCGCCGCGCCCGCTTGTTGCGGTAAAGCCTGACGGGGAGCCGTTTCCCGCCAAGCTCGATGGTGGTTTCCCGGATCGGCGTCCTGGCCATGCCGGTTACGCCGCCATTGGCAGTTGGAAGCCTATGGCGTCGAAGTCCCGGAACAGCTTTTTCTTGTCGGCGTCGTTCATGGGCATCAACGGCGGGCGGATGTTGAGCCAGGCGCCGTCGCCGGAATGCCGCGCCATCAATGTCTTCAACGCCGTCGACAGCGGGAACTGGCTGACCACCCGGCGGACGGCGCAAAGCTTCTCGTTGACCGCCTGGATGTCGCCGCCTTTCAGCCAGCCGCCATAGACCTCCGCCGCCAGCACCGAGGCGACGTTGGCGCACGCCGTGATGCAGCCGGCGCCGCCGGCCTCGACCAACGGCAGCAGAAATTCATCGGAACCGGAAAAAACGGCGAAGCCGGGGAACTCCCTGGCCGCGCCCGACATGTTGTCGAAGTCGCCGGAGCTGTCCTTCATGCCGATGACGGTTTCGGGGTATTCCTTGAGCAGCCTCTCGATCAGCGGATAGGTGACCGGCACGCCCGACATCTGCGGGAAGTGATATAGGAAAACGCGCAGCCGATCGTCGCCGACCTTCTGGATGATTTCGGAATAGGCCGCGAACAGCCCTTCGTCGCTTGGGTTCTTGTAATAGAACGGCGGCAGCACCAACACCCCGGCGGCGCCGTTGTCGACCGCCTTCCGGGTCAGCTCAATGGCGTCCGGAAGCGCGCAGGACCCGGTGCCGGGCATCAGTTTCCCGAAGGGAATGCCGGCCTCGGCCAGCCCGTCAAGAATCCAGAGGCGCTCATCGAGAGTGAAGGAATTGGCCTCCCCCGTGGTGCCCAGGACGGCCAGACCGTCGCAGCCGTTGTCCAGAAGCCACCGGCCATGGCCCGCCATCAGGTCCAGGTCGGGCCCGAGGTCCGCCGTCAACGGCGTCAGGGCGGCGGTGTAGACGCCTTTCAGTTCGAAATCCTCGTGGGCCACGTTTTTTCTCCTTGGTATTATTCGGGCCAGCCGACGACGCGGCCTTCCAGATCGTCCGTATCGCGTTCCGACACCACCCGGCCGCGCACCGAAATACCGGCTTCGTGGACCGTTTCCGGGTCGCCGGAAATCAGCGGGTGCCACCAGTGAAGGTTCTTGCCCTCGTCGATCAGGCGATAGGCGCAGGTGGCGGGCAGCCAGCTCAGCCGCTTGACGTTTCTCGGGTTCAGGATATGGCAATCGGGCACGTAGCGCTTGCGGTCGTCGTAGCTGACGCAGCGGCAGATATCCAAATCCAACAGCCGGCAGGCGACGTCGGTGTACTGGACCTCGCCGGTGGAATCGTTCTCCAGCTTGTTGAGGCAGCACCGCGCGCAACCGTCGCAAAGGGATTCCCATTCCGTTTTCGACATCTCGGACAGGGATTTGCGTTGCCAGAACGGCGTTTCGATCTTTTTCGCGGAAGACTTTCCAATCACGGGCGGTGATTCTCCTGATTCCGGCAAAGGGTTAGCGCGTCCCATTGCCGATGGCAACCGGGATATGGGACCTGGGGCGGTTATTCGCGGTCAATCAGATGGATGAACGACCCGGCGACTTTGCCGTCAACCAGCCCGGCCGGTCCGAGGTCCTGGGCTTCGGCGCCGGCGGCGTGAAAAAGCGGTTCGCCGGGGCCTTCCTCGATCACTTCGGCGTAATGGAATTCGTGGCCGCGATAGGCGATGCCGGCCTCTCCCAAGGTTCCGCCACTGAGCGTCACCGCCCGGCGGTAGCCGAGGTGCAGCTTCGGTTTGGCGAACGACGTTTCCAGCGCCAGCAGCCCGGCCATGGCGTGGCGGGTTCCGGCGTTGTCGATCAGGCCCCGGCCCAGGACCATATAGCCGCCGCACTCGCCGAATATTTTAGTCCCGCGCGCCGCCGCCGAAGCGAGACCGTCCATGAAGCCCTTTGCCGCGGCCAATGTTCCGGCGTGAAGCTCCGGATATCCCCCCGGCAGGTAGACGGCGTCGGCGTCGCCATCCGGGCCTTCGCCGGCCAGTGGCGAAAACGGCACGATCTCCGCCCCGGCGTCGCGCCAGCCGTCGATGACCAGGGGATAGGAAAAGGCGAACGCCTCATCGGCGCCGACGGCGATGCGCTGTCCGAGCGGCGGCAGGGGAGGTAACGGAGGATCGGGCGGCCCGCCGCCAAGGGCCAGCGGCCGCGCCAGCGCCAGAAGCCCGTCCACATCCAGGTGTTCGGCGGCCCATGCCCCGGCGCGATCGAGGAACCCTTCCAGGTCCTTGTGTTCGCCAGCCTGCACCAGCCCCAGATGCCGTTCCGGAAGTTCCAGGCCCGGGGCCCTCGGCAGGCAGCCGAGGACCGGGATTTCGGCGACGGACCGGGCGCAGGCGTCGCGGAGGATCGCCCCGTGGCGCTCTGAGCCGACCCGGTTGAAGACCACGCCCACGACCTCGACGCCGGCTTGGAAAGTGGCGAATCCCTTGAGCACGGCGGCGGCCGAGGCCGCCTGGGCGCCGGCGTCGATGACCAGAACCACCGGCCACCCGGTGGCCCGGGAAAGATCGGCGGTGGAGCCGCGGGGTTCGCCCTTGCCGACGAAGGCGCCGTCGAACAGCCCCATGACGCCTTCGCAGATTACCACGTCGGCCTTCCGGGCCAGGCGGCAGGCGGCCTCGGCCAAGGTGTCCGGGCGCATGGCCCAGGAATCGAGGTTAAGGCACGGCTTGCCGGTGGCGGCGGCGTGGAAGGCGGGGTCGATGTAATCGGGGCCGGCCTTGGCCGAGGCGACGTTCCGTCCCATTGAGGCCAGGTGCCTCAGCAGCCCCAGGGTCAACACCGTCTTGCCGCTGCCCGATGCCGGGGCGGCGATAACCAGTCCAGGATTGCCGGTCACAGGAATTTCCGCATGCCCTTGGCCATGTCTTCGGCGCTGGAACCATGGGAGAAGTGGGCCTTATAGGCGCCGTCCGGCCCCATCAGATAGATGATCGAAGTGTGGTCCACCAGATAATCGTGCTCATCCCCGTGCGAATGGCCATCACCGGGTTTCTGTCCTTCCGGGTGTTCGTGTTCGTGTCCGGGCTCGGGCTCCGGGGCCCCTGCCTTGGCGGAATAGACCTTGTAGGCCTTTAGCGCCGCCGCTGTTTGTTCGGGCGTGCCGGTCAAGCCGACCAAACGCGGATGAAAATATTTCAAATATTCCTTCAAGTGCTCGGGCGTGTCCCGGTCCGGATCGACGGTAATGAACACCGGCGTCACTTTTTCCGCCGCCCCGCCCAGGATATCGAGGGCATTGCCCATGCCCGTCAGCGCCGTCAGGCAGACATCGGGGCAGAACGTGTAGCCGAAATAGACCAGCATGAACCGGCCCTTGAAATTCGCTTCGGTTACCGGTCGTCCATCTTGATCAACGAGGGTGAACGGCCCGCCGATGGCCGCCGCCGGGGTGATGGGTGGTTTATAAATCGGCGATTGTGAAATCCGGTAGCCGATCATGGCCAGGAAGCCGACGACCAAAAGCACGGCGATCTGGCCGGCGCGCCGCTGCAGGAAATGCTTTGGCGCGGCCGGTTCCGGGACCGGAGTCTTTTGGCTGCGGCGGGTTTTGCCTTTGGCGGCTTTCGTCATTGTTGAAATCCCTGTCGAATGGAGGCCTTCGCCCCCTATGATAGGGCCAAGCCCCGGAGCATCAAAGGGATAGAGATCGCCATGTCCGACCGCAAGCCTGACGGCCCGTTGAAAAAGGGCTGGACGACGGGCGCCTGCGCCACCGCCGCGGCGACCGCCGCCTATCAGGCGTTGTTGACGGGCGACTTCCCCGACCCGGTGTCGATTACCCTTCCCCGCGGCGAAGAGCCCAGTTTCCCCTTGAAGCGGGCCGAGCTTTCCGAAGCCCAAGCGACGGCCAGCGTCATCAAGGACGCCGGCGACGACCCCGACGTCACCCACGGGGCCGAAATCGTCGTTACCGTGGCGCTGGAAAACGGCGGCGGAAAAAATCAAGGCGTGCGTTTCCATGCCGGCGAAGGGGTCGGCACCGTCACCCGGCCCGGCCTGGCGCTGGCGGTCGGGGAGCCGGCCATCAACCCGGGGCCGCGGGCGATGATCGAAACCGTGATCGAGGGCCTGGCCCGGAAGTATGGTCATGGTCAAGGCGGCGGCGTCGCCGTCACCATCGCCGTTCCCGGCGGCGAGAAGCTGGCCGAGAAGACCCTCAACGGGCGGCTCGGCATCGAAGGCGGGCTTTCGATCCTCGGCACCACGGGCATCGTCATTCCCTATTCGTGTTCGTCCTGGATTCATTCCATCCACCGGGGCGTCGACGTCGCCCGCGCGTCGGGCCACGGCCACCTCGCGGCGGCCACCGGACGGACGTCGGAGGCGGCGGGGCAAAAGGTTCTGGGCCTGCCCGACGTGGCGCTGATCGACATGGGGGATTTCGCCGGCGGCCTGTTGAAGTGCCTGCGCCGGAACCCGGTCGAAAAACTCACCCTCGCCGGCGGGCCGGGCAAGATCGCCAAGCTGGCGCAAGGGGCGATGGACCTGCATTCGTCGAAATCCCGCGTCGATATGGGAGCCCTGGCCGATATGCTTTCGTCGCTGGGGGCGGACTCCGCGACCGTCGAAGCCGTCAAGGACGCGGCCACCGCCGGCGAAGCGCTGGCGGCGGCAGGGGCCCGGGGATTGGCCCTCGGCGACACCATCGCCCGCCGGGCCCGGGAGGTGGCGCTGGCGACCCTGGCCGGCGATACCGAGGTCGAGGTCATGATCTTCGACCGCTCGGGAAAACTCATCGGCCATGGTGGTTAGTGGCCTGTATCATCTTAATTATACCCCTACGATCACTTTTCCCGTTTCCTCGGCAGGAGGGAGGGCGCGGGCGATGCTTGCCCATCGGCAAGCCCTTCCGACGCCCCGAGGGGACGGGAAAAGCGACCCGGAGGGCGGCGTTGCGAGGCTTCCGGACGTCGTCGAGCGCCGCTTGTGGTGTATTGGCACCACGGCGCGACGCGCTCCTAGCCGGAAACCTCGCAACGCCGTCGTAGGGATGTAATTAAGATGATACAGGCCACTAAGCATCTCCTTATCCTCGGCGGCACCGCCGAGGCCAGCGAGCTGGCCCGCCGGGTGGCGGTCACCATCGGCAACAGGGTCCGCGTCACCACGTCGCTGGCCGGGCGCCGGGCCCAGGCCCCGGCGCTGCCGGGCGGCGTCCGCATCGGCGGCTTCGGCGGCGTCGGCGGGCTGGTCGATTACTTGAACCAAAACGCCGTCGATCTCGTCATCGACGCCACCCATCCCTTCTCCGCCGTCATCTCGGACCACGCCAACGCCGCCGCCGAGGCCGCCGGCGTGCCGCGCCTGCAACTTCTCCGGCCGCCGTGGCAACTTCCGCCGGCCGCCGAATGGATCGAGGCCGATGACCTGACGGACGCCGCCCGGAATCTGCCCCGGTTCGCCAGGCGGGTGTTCCTGACCACCGGGGCGCGGGGCCTGGAGGCGTTCTCGGGCCTGGACGACATCTGGTTCCTGGTCCGCCTGATCGATCCCCCGGCCGAACCGCCGCCGCTGGCGCGACACCAACTGATCACCGGCAACCCGCCCTATGGGTTAGAGGACGAACGCGCCATTTTCGCCGATCACAACATCGACACGCTGGTGAGCAAGCATTCCGGGGGCGACGGAACGGCGGCCAAGATCCTGGCCGCCGCCGAATTGGGCGTCAAAATCGTCCTCATCCGCCGCCCGCCGCCGGAGCCGGGACCGGCGGCCGAAACCGTCGACGACGCCTTGGCCTGGCTCGAAGAAAAGCTTTAACAGGTTGCTGAAAAAGTGGATTTTCTCCAACAATCCTTCGAGACGCCGTCCGCTGGCCGGCTCCTCAGGATGAGGCTTCGAGACGCCGTCCGC
>NZAZ01000131.1 GCA_002686255.1 Rhodospirillaceae bacterium | reverse complement strand
TGAGTTTTTCTAGTTTTAGAAATAAAGACATCAAAGAAAATTATTCTTTTTCAAGATACGAACAAAACCAGCCTAACTCGCTTACTCTTATTTTGCAACGTATATCTATACGGAAGATTGAAAAAAAGATGAAATGCAGTCATAAAAAGTAAAAACTCTTTCGTGTTGAGAAGCTATTTTGAAGATATATAAAGCAGAGAATATTAAAAAGTCTTTTAAAATCTTTTAATATTTGGATAACAAGAACTAAAAAAGTCATTAAAATTCAGTCATAAAAATAGCATAAATAACCTTGATTCTCTTGACTTTTGGCTAAATGTAGTATAATTATCTTGTTTGCCAAAATTTTCATGTTTATTACTGTTTTTGTTAATTTAATTTTTTCCAGGAAGTAAATAATATCTTGTCCATGAACAATTTTCGAATATTGAACAAATATATTTTGAGTTTTGCTGGGTGTATTATTGTATTTATATCATTAAATATCAATATATTACAGGCGGAAATAATTAACCGTGTCCGTCCTGAACCTGAAATTAGGGAACGTATTCACAAAATACTCAGAAAAACAATGCGTGAAAATTACATTAATGTATCTGTTATTCTGCATTCTGTTCTCGATAACAATCCGGTTAAAAGAGACAGTGAGTTGATTCCAGGAGTCGAATTAAAGACAGAAGATAAAGAAGTACAGGATCTGTTAAATTATCGCATCATAAATTTAACGGTTAATGAGTCAGTTGATTTGAATCAAGTAGAAGCACGTGTTCGTTCAGAAATATCAGAACTTAATGCACAGGATCGTTTTGAACAGTCTATCGTACTTGAAAAATTACAGATTGAACGTCCTGACTTTTCCACAAAACTTGTTGAATATGTACAATTGCTTGTGGACGCAAGGTCGGATTTGAATCGTGATGAACCAGTTCCGGCACAGGAAAAGCTGAAGCAGGCAGCAGAAATAAGTGCTGAATTTCCAGCAGGTTACGAAATGCTGGGAGTGGATCAGTTGATTCCTGAATATGTACCTGAAGGTACTGAGGGAATTACTCCAGTGCAATGGGCCATAATAGGTACACTTGGAGTTATACTGCTTTTGACACTGGTACTGTTTTTCTTTGTCTCACGAAGCACCCGTGAACCGGAGGAAAAAGAACATCAGTTACTTGGGACTTTGGGTAAAGTCGCGACTGCGATAGAAAGTATGAAACCGGAAGAAGAGGCCGAAGAAGAGGAACTGGATCTTCCGGATGAGGAGGCAGACATAGGGGATGATGAAGGAAAAATTGATTACTTTGGATTCATCAGGAAGATGCCGCCAAAACTTCGTGTTGATTTGCTGCAAGAAATGAAACCCCATCAACAGGCTATTGTTTTTAGTCAGATGGACTCCAGTGAGATGGCTAATATTCTCAAGGGGATGCCAGTAGAGGATGCCTTAGGGACTGTATTGGCCATGAAGGATATAAGCGTTTCACCAAGTGAACTGCAGCAATTGGCTGATGATCTGACTGAGTCTGCTAAAAAATTGCCCATGCCTTTTGATGGCCTAGGACGTATTGGTGAACTATCTGGCCAGATAAGTGCAGATAATTGGAATGAGATATTAGGGAGTACTGATGAACTTAAAAAGAAGAATCCTGAATTAGCTAAAGATACAAGTGAAGCAATGGAACTAATTCGGGAAAGGAGTCTTTCTTTTGAAGATTTAGAAACCAGCGACACCATAGATGATGCATTGGTGGGAAGAGTGATGGAACGTTTCGAACGTTCACGATTAAGTACCGGAGCCAGAGTTTCTGTCCCTTATATACTGCTTGATTCTCATAATTCAGTAACCGAAAAAATTATGAAGGAATATACTGAAGAAACACGGAAATATTATCAGGAACAACTGGAGGGGTTTGAAAAACAACGTGAGGAAGATGAAGAGTCTAAATTACGGATAGAACAGCTTAGGGATCTACATCGAAATGTTTTCATGCGCCATGTCCATGTCGAACTTGGTAAAATTTGGGAGAAAAAGGATTCATGAAACAATCAAATGCAGACAGACTAGGTACAATACTGGGCTTTATATCCGGTATTGTTTTCATCTTAACGGGTATTCTCTGGCCAGCTGAATTTTCTAATATAGCTCTCTGGCTGGAGAGTACTGGGGATGCAGCTGCATTTAACAAATACTTGATTCAAATCTTGCGTTTTTTTGATTTGAAATCTTTTATAATCGTCTTTGGCGGTACGATTTCCGCTACTTTTGTTGCATTTCCATTTACAAAGACAATTAGAAGCTTCAAAAGTATCCCCAAGGTTTTTGCAGCAGATGCTGCAGAAGAAGCAACTCAGGAAATTTATGATCAATCAAAAATCATCGCTGAAAAGCGTTTTAGTGGGAAAAGAATTACTAATGATGATCTTAGCAGTCTAGCGAATCCGTTTATGCGTCGATGGATAGAGGGACTGATCGTTCGGGAGCAAGTCGAGGAAGATTCTTTAGCCCAAATTTTAGAAGCAGAAGTGAAAATGTATGATCAGCGTGCAGAAGAAGAAATTGAAATATTCGATTTTATGGGTACTGCAGCACCTGCATTTGGTATGGTTGGAACAATTGTGGGATTAGTACTTATGTTGGCGGAAACTGGGAGTATCCGTTCTGTTATGCAGGCTATGTCCATTGCTATGTTGACTACTCTTTACGGGGTAATTTTGTCTAACATGGTTTTATTACCAATTGCATCAAAACGCAAGCAGTTGAAAGACTCTAATCTTATTTTGCTTGAAATGGTTCGTGAAAGCGTTAATCGCATAGCACGCCGTGAAGCCCCATACACAATTCTTCAGGAGCTACACAATTTTCTGCCACATAAACGTGACCAATTTGATGAACAGTATGGGTGATAGTTTATATTTTATGATGATAAAAAATTTCATGGAATGTAGGTAGCGGATATTTATTATTAAACATGAAAATATTTTAGGCAGAAAACATGTTTGGAGAAAAGAAGACTAAAGGTAAAGAAGCAAAGTGGATGATGACTTTTGCCGACTTAATTACCTTATTGTTTTGTTTTTTTGTATATCTGTCGTTGTTTAATAAACCACAGGTTGATATTAGAACGGGTTTTGTTGTCAGCGAAAAGACAATCAGTAATTTGACGGGTCGACTTCCTGAAGAAATAGTTTCTGCTTTCAAGTCAATGAAAGGCGAGTTTTTTGAGAAAGGAGTGGCATTCACTGAAAAACTGGAAACACTCATTGGTCAAAAGAAAACGTCTCTGTATAAAACCCAGATTCTCATTGAAAGCATGGCAAAAGGAAAGGTCGAGGAAGCTTCGAATGTAATGCTGGTTGAGATTCTTCTCAATGAATCGGTAGAAGATGAATTGAAAATCCCTTTATTTTTTGCTGGAAATGCGAGAAGGGGGCCCACCGACCCAGAATTGTGCACAAGTGAAGGGTTAATTGGATCCTCGGAAGAGATTCAAGAGTTCGATTACTTAGTTCCTACAGAAGTCGTCTCAATTCCGACTGGGGAGGTCGCGACATTTTTTCCTTTGTGTATTGTGAATGATGATTTGTTTGAATCTCCAGAAGAAATTTTAGTCCAAATTGGAAAGCTCCGTGGGGATGTGGAACGAGGCAACTTCGTAACCTGGAGTATTGTTATTGTAGATGATGAGCCGCGCCCTTCGGTAACCTTCGAGGTTCAGCGTCGGGACCTTTACAAAGGAATTGCAAATGTAACCGCACAAATTAATCCTATCAGTGGAGTGAAAACAGAAATTCCACTTAAGTTTGAAGGTACTGCTAAAGAAAAAAAGGATTTTCAGTTCGTGGATGGAGCAACGATTGAGATATTTCCCTACACGGAAAAAGGGACTCTGGAATTGGAGGTTCTCCAGGATGATGTGCCTATGTATGCAACTCGAACATTGGTTATCGAGATGGAAGAAGATTCAGTTACAAATGCAGACCTTGGTAAGGTTTACAAACAGGTTAATACAATCATCGGTGCTCAGGAAATGAAGGATTGTAGTGGGATCAATCGCTTCCTGAGAGAAAATGAGGCATTTGCTTCGTTTGAGCTGAATGCCAGCAAATCACGTTGTATTCTTTCTCTGCCATCGAGTTTCCTGTTTCGAAGTGGTGGAGCGCAAATATCTCCAAATGTCCTTACTCAACTCAGCAATTTTTTGAATGAAATCAGAAACCGCTATGAACTAGAAGGTGACGCAATCAGAGTGGATGGTCATACTGATGATTTACCACTTGGTAAAAATGGAAAATTTAAAAACAACTGGGAACTGAGTACGATGCGTGCCACAAATGTTGCAGCTCTGATGATGTATAATGTAGGTTTTAATCCCGAACGTATTGCTATTTCCGGATATGCTGATACACGACCTAAATCACCATATCTTGACAAAGTAGGTGAACCTAAGAGAGGAAAAGAATTGCGTGAAGCACGCAAAGCAAACAGGAGAGTGGAACTGATATTTACCCGTCCAGTTAAAAAAGAACGAACAAGAAAGTTTTTTCCTGATCCTAGAGCAGGTTAAGGGAACCATGTTTAATTTGTGTTTAAGGGCCCTGATTTTACTCTGGATTTTGGCCTTTTTGGTTAATTCTTTGGAAGCGCAAACTAATGAAAACGAACAAAGTTCAGAGTCATCGCAAGAGATACTTGTTTTTCGTACCTCTCCAGCAAAGGAGAGCAGTGCAGAGGGTTGGTTCCGTTTTCAGGTCAGTGCTTTCAGCCCACTGCTTGTGGTTAAGGTTAACGGCTTTGCGCAAATGGTTAAAGAAGGCGCAGATTGGGCGGAATATGAGATTCCATATTTTTTAAAAAAAGGTAAGAATCTTTTTAAGATTTTTGTTTTGACAAAAACAGGACAGCATGAGCAGGAATTTTTTGTCACTTATGAACCTGTAGAAAAATACAAGAAAGCTCCACCGCCTTTGAACGGCGTTATTATGATAGGGCAAACGAACAGTGACAATATCCTCAGTGTTCAAGAAGGTAATTCAAAGACAAGTGCGGCAAAAAATGATTTACTGTTATCAGGGGCATATGCAATTGAAATAAATAAGGAAATAGCAGTTACCTTAAGTGCTGTGTTAAAATTTGACCGGCACCAAAATCGCAGTCTGGTTGGACAAGAAGTTTTGTTCAGGCAACTTGGTTCAGAGTATAGAGATAAAAACCTTTTGGGTTTTGAGTTCAGCACCGTTATGGGGCAGAGCGTTATCAGCTTAAAGGAAGCGAATCCATCTAATCCATATAGTGCAGGAGAATTTAGGGAAGACATTCGCTCTCTTTATATCTCAGCAGGTGCGAAAAAAAGCTGGGGAAAGAAATTTTCTGTATCTCTGAAAATACAGTTAGATAATCAAAATAAGGTAAAAACTGATTCAGAAGATGGAACACTGACCAAGACGTCTTTAGGTGTAAAATCACGTTTGGGGAACTTTAACATTAAGGGACTGTTAGATTCAAATTCAACTTCGTTTAAAGCACCCAGAAAGGATTATCAGTCTTCACTGCTAGATGCGGGCATTGCATATTCGTGGACTCCCTGGGTATTTGGTGTAAATTATCAAAACACGAATCAGCAATATAAAAATGTTGATCCTGCGACAAATATAGCTTTGAAGAATAAAAAAGATGTCATGTCTCTAAATTTCAAATATGCGTTCAGTAAATCAACAATTTGGGGATTGGATTTGAAACAAATTAAACAAGATTCTAATGATGCTACAAAAGTATTTACAGAAAATCAGACTATATTTCAGTATATTTGGATGTTTTGAATAATATTTTAAATCTGGAAAAATCATAATAGTGTTCAAGATAAACTATGTTGAGAACAAACATTATTCAAAAAAGAAACAGGCATTTAAGCAAAATTTAGTACTTTTAACTAAATCTTAAAACATAAAGTGATTATTTTTAAAAAAGTATACAAAACTTTAGCGCTCCTGTTTTTAGGCTTGTTTTACCTGGGGACAACAGTAATTGCGGTGCAGGATTCTCTGGAACTTCATTCCGGAACAGTGAAGTTGATTAGAGACGGAAAAAGCCAGATTATAAATAATGCTGGTGAAACTTTTGCTCTCCAGGCAAATGACAGACTGCAAACAGGCAAAAAAACAAAAATAACTCTGTATTTAAAAAACAGGGATAATACTGTCAAATTGTTTTCAAACAGTTTTTTTAAATTGGACGATCTTGCAGCGGAAGAAAACAGTGTAGCTCTGCTAACCGGAAAAGGGAATTTCAATGTAAAACCTCTTCCAAAGACTTCCAATACAGAGAATGCAGAAGCTGAAAACTCTAAAAAGGGGAAAAAATTAAACAAGTTTGGTGTTAAACTTGGAGCTAAACTAGCAAAACTCAAAAAATCAAAACTTCGTGGCAAAAAGAAGCGTTTTAATATTCGTACAGTTTCGGCAATTTTGGGAGTACGCGGGACTGAGTTTGTTGTTGCTACTGGTGGAGATACTACAAACTTGCTGGCTCTCTCTGGAGAGGTGACGCTGGCTTCACCGGAAATCCCTGATTATGAAATTCCAGTATTGGCAAATGAGGTTTCAAATGTTCGTGAAGGTTCAGGCCCATCTATACCGGTTGCAGTTTCTCCTGAAGAAAGAGACAAAATCGCAAAAGCTGACGGGAAAGACAGTTTCCAGGAGGTTCAGTTCGGTGAGTCAGAATCTATTAGTTCTATACGGTCTCGTATGAAAAGTGATGATGAAACTCCAAATTATGAGGAAGAAGAAAACAAAGAAGGAGATTTACTAGAACAAATGGATCGTTTGGATGAATTGGAAAACATTCTTGATAACGCTGAAAACGCGATTGATGCGGCTAAAAGCAGACTCTTTATCTTGAGCATGACGTTTACGAATCGTGATTAAATTAAGACAAGAGATGATGAAGAATTGTTTCAAATATAAAATCTTATCTGTTACGTTGCTTTTAATAGCAATTGCAGTTTCCTGTGCGGATATAGAGACGGAAACCAGCGGTTATTTATCGTTAGAAGTTAATCTGGATGATATCTCTAATCGCAAAACAGGACGTTCCAAACTTGCAGAAAGCATGACCAGTAGTGAAGCTAAAACAATTCTGGCGGTCTTGATCCCAGCTGTTCAATGTGAGGCCAGTTCAGCAAGTACAAATACAGAATACAGTCGTGCATTGGTGGACGTGAATACTCATGCCGCACAATTTCTGGTGCCGCTCGAAACACAGGTTAAATTATGCCTATATTTTTACCGGGAAACTTTTTCACTCGATGATTTAAACTCAGGCAACACTCTTACTGGTGGGTTGGGAGAATCTGATATATTTTCTATTGATTCAGAAACTACATCTAAAACAGTTTCTGTTGAATATTGGACTACTAAATATTCAACGGTTAGCTTTAAAATCAGCAGTACTAGTAGTGCAGGAATGATGGAAGGTGTCACCGGATCGGTCAAGCTCAATTCAGGGTCGGGCCAAATGATGGATAACCAGTCGTTTACTATTACTGCTGCGGACACTGCCAGCAAGTCGGTGGTGTTCTCTAATGTTGTTTATAACACCTACAGTTATGAAATTGACTTGGAGGGATTTATCCCTGTAACGGAAGCCTTTTTAGTAAGCAGTGAGACAGAAACTCTGGATGTAAAATTGTCTCCGAATATGGTTAAACTGGAATGGCTGAGTTTTGTTGATGAAAATATGAGCATAGTACAGGAAGGTTCATCAGCTTATGCGAAAGCAGATGGTAAGCTTGTGCTGAACGTCCCTTATGAGCAAAAAGACAACGTTACTCAAATGATTTCCCTTATGCAGGTTAAGCGTGTTGGCTATAGTAATCTTGTTGACGTTACTCCACCGATTGCTCTTTCGAATTGGACTAAATTGGAAGGAACAGACACTGTAACATACTCCACATTGTTTTCAACAGCTAGCGCATTGCCGTTGGTTCATGGCTCAAATGAATTTCAAGTAATTATTACGATAAATGGAGAATCAAAAACTGAGACTATGGGTAAAATTGACTACGATGCGTGTATAGACATCAATACTATGTGTGTTACTCTGAGCTGGACTGATGGTCTTGATCCGGATCTGCACTCATACTATTTTCCGGATTGGTCTTATAACGAAGAAACCACAAATGGAAGTTTTGATATCACTTCACGTGGTGAACGTTATTGGATATACAGTAACGCTGCGCATAAAACATATACTGCAACAGGAAGTGTGGTTCAATTGGAAGACGGTAACACGGACAATGAGATAGAGGTACAGGTTTGGGCTACTGATAGTCAAAAATTAGGTAACGGGACTTATCTGGTTTATGTTGAAGATGTAAGTGAAACGGATGTGCAAAATTTTAAACTCATTTTGTCCGGTCCAGGATTGAGTGAAAATGTGACTTACGGGCCTTATGATTTTAAAGACGATGACAATGTCTCAACGACTGAAGCACTCAATCCACAAGCAGTCTTTTTTATTCAGGTTGAAAATAATTCCATTGTACGTTCAGACAAAATTACTCTTGGACAAACTCTTTCTCCATCTCTGATGCAATGGACTGGTACTTTGAGGAATTCTGTGCTTGAATAGTGGGTGGACCAAAAAAGTGCAAATTTCGAGGTGTGTTCTTAGGAGATATCAAAATAAATGAATAATATCAGATATTTAAAATAAAAAATGGGTATCCTACCTCAAAATTAAACGGTTTTAGGAAATATTTCAAAGTCATCGCAGTACATATGGATAGCATAAATTTCAATTAGAGAGTGAATTTTAGCTAATATAAGGAGATGTAAAGAAGAGAGATGTAAAGAGCTATAATTATCTAAGATAAAAAGAGAGCCCTGAGATAGTGAGTTAGCTAGAAAACGAAAAGGAGGCTAAATTAAGTTTCTAAATAAAATTCTGCGACCACGTTTGATGCTTGTGCTTTTAGTACTCGGTGGCGGAGCTTTGTTTACTATCCTGCAGGGAACTGAAACCACCTGTGTTTCCACTACAAGTGGACCACTTACCGAGCAGAGCACTTATGGTCAAGGACAAAGTTCAGGTTGTGGGACTATTTTTTCTTCGGGTTATGACTACATAATTGGTTCAGGAACCTTCGTAAACTGGAGTGGTTTTGAAGGACCAATTGCTGGAAATGTTGAAGTAGTAAATGGAGGAACATTAGACATTAATGGAAATGCAACTTTTGGTGGGACTCTCACCAACGCAGGTACAGTAACCGTTCAGCCCCAAGCTGCTGCTCCAGTTAAGCCTGCTCCAACCAGTAATTTCTACACCATCAGCGATCCTTCAGGTCACACTACCGAAGCAGGTACAAGTTCAACTTTTGACGTTAAGTTGAATGCAAAACCCACTCTCTCTGCCGCACCTCCTGCACCAACAGTTCCCAGCAGTGACTTTTTTGAAATCACTAACATTTCAGGGCACACTTCTGAAACAGGTACGAATTCAACCTTTGACGTTGTACTGAATGCAAAACCGACAGTTGCAGCCGCGCCTTCTGCACCCTCAGCGCCTAGCAGCGATTTTTTTGACATCAGCAATATTTCAGGCCACACAGAAGAAGGAGGCACAACTTCGACATTTAATGTTTCACTTAAGAATGATTCGGTGTTTCCTTCTCCACCTTCTGTACCCTCAGTGCCTAGCAGTGATGTATTCACCATCACTGCTCCTTCAAATTCAGGTCACACCAAAGAAGATGGAACAACTTCGACATTTAGTGTTCGCTTGAAGGATAATTCACACTTTCCTTCAACTCCAGCGGCTCCTATTTCTAATAATCATAACAAAGCACTCGATTTTG
>NZAZ01000130.1 GCA_002686255.1 Rhodospirillaceae bacterium | reverse complement strand
CTCTGGCCCAGTGTTCTCGGTCGTAACGAACTCTGTCGGAGTCATTCTCGCTGCACTAGCACTCTTGTCTCTAGGCAGGCGCTACAGCAGTGAAATCGCGGGCTGGTCAGCGGCGACTTTCTACCTTCTCCATCCCCTAATCAACCAATGGACAAGATACGTTCTGACCGAGACGTTGTTTTTCTCAGGGGTTGTCCTTACCGCCTATTGTCTTACAAGGGCGATCGACCTTAAGCGCTGGTTCTGGGGGCCGCTCTGGCTGGTAGCTGGCCTTACCTATTCACTCCGTCCGAATGGGATCGTCCTGCTCGGTGCCGTGATCACGGTGTTGGCTCTGTCACAGCGGGCACGTCTGCCAAGACGCCTGACGATCGTGGCAGCAACATGGGCAACAATCCTGCTACTTGCCGTCGTAAGTCCTTCGCTCTCCGCGGTACACGGAGATTTCGGATCGGAGATGTGGAAAGGAACGGTAGTGCACGGTGTCCCCGAGACATCGATAGCTATGCCGGAACCGACGGGTCTGGATTCATCAAATGCAGCCTTGATCGGTTATGCGTTGAACCACCCGGTAGATGTGCTCCGACTGGGGACAACTAGAGTCTGGTGGGAGTTGAAGCAGGTGCGGCCGTGGTACTCGAACGAGTTGAACTTCTTTCTGACCGTCTCAATGATCGCTCTCCACTCGCTCGCGCTGGTCGGTGCGTGGTCGATGCGTCGATCACACCTGAACCTCATCGTGATCAGTATCTCCGTACCCTTTGGGGCAGTAATTGCTTCAACATGGGCCATCTGGGAGGGGAGGTTTGGTTGGTGGTTTCTGGTGCTCTGGACCGTATGGGCCGGAATCGGCGTCAACAGGCTCCTTCACCCCATACTCGACCGACTACCAACCAGACATCCCCTACGACGACTGGCCAATCGACACGAAGACAAAGCCGACCTGGTTAACGTCGTCTCTGACAGCAACGTGTCCATGGCCGAACAGAACTCACCCCGAGAATGATACATTGAGTGCAACATGAAGGTTCTCGTAACCGGCGGCGCGGGATTCATCGGAGCCAACCTCGTACGAAGACTTGAGACTCTTTCCCAGATCACCGAGGTCGTTGTCGTTGACGACCTGACGCTTGGGTTTCGGAAGAACCTCACCGGCACCGATGCCACCCTGATTGAGGGCTCAATCCTGGACGAAGGCATACTCACAGAAGCAATAGCTGGCGCATCAACTGTGGTCCACCTGGCTGCCCGATCATCGGTTCCACGATCCATTGATGAACCGATGGCAGCCCACGACAACAACGCCACGGGAACTGCACTGGTTCTCAATGCCGCTCGACAGACCGACGACACTCAGGTCATTGTTGCCTCCTCGTCATCTGTCTACGGCTCAAGCGAGGTCCTCCCAAAGCATGAGGGCCTAGCCACCCGGCCAATCAGTCCTTACGCTGCGAGCAAGTTGGCAGCTGAGGCATACGCGTTGGCCTGGGGTCACTGCTACGACATTCCCGTGCTTGCACTCCGTTTCTTCAATGTCTTTGGGCCTCTCCAGTCGTCAACGCACTCCTACGCGGCAGTAATCCCCGCGTTCTTGGCTGCGGCGTGCCAATACCAACCCTTGCCGATCCACGGCGACGGGAACCAGGCGCGTGATTTCACCTATGTGGATTCGGTCATTGACGTACTATGTGAGGCGATTACTGAACGAAAGAGCCACACGGAGCCGGTCAACCTCGCGTTCGGATCACAGGTAACCCTGCTCGATTTGGTTACGGAACTCGAAACGATCTTCGACCGCGAGCTTCCCGTAGACCACAAGCCTGCACGTGCTGGTGACATCTATCGTTCGCAGGCCGACTCGTCTCTGTTGATGGAGCTCTTTCCTCGGCTCACGCCGACAGACCTGGCTGCCGGCCTGAGGGCGACTGCTGAGTGGTTTGAGTCGACACGGCCCTGGGAAGATCAGATCAAAGGCTGACCGGTATTCCGCTTTCAGTTGCCTGAGCGAACAACACAACTCACGAATGCTGTTGTTCGAGGTAGACGGGGACAGTCAACAAGAACCCTGCAGCCCCAAGAGCGCTTGCACCAACCAGACCACCTACGATCCATACTGAGATCGGATCTAGCCGGCTACAGACAAAGGCAAGAACGCCCGCAGTTGCCGCAACCACGTGGATGGTTCCAACAGCAACTGGTACCGGCAGGCCTATCTTCACCAAACGGTGGCTGATGTGGTCCGATCCTCCCTGAAATGGACTCTTTCTCAATCGAAGCCGAGCCACAGTAACTACTGAAGTGTCAAGAATCGCAATGGAACACGCAAGCACCGGCACAACAGACGTATGGAAACCGTCGCCAACTACCTTCAGTTTCAGCCCCAGATAGGCAACAAGAAAGCCGAAGAACAAGGCACCACCGTCTCCCATGTAGATCTGCGCCGGGTAACGGTTGCTCCGAAGGAATCCAACCGCACATCCGGCAAGACCCGCCGACATTGCCGCCACCAGGAACTGACCACCAGTGGCTGCAACTGCAAAGTAGGAGGTACAGGTTGTACACACGACCCCAGCCGTTAAACCATCCATGTTGTCAAGAAGGTTGAATGCGTTCGTAATCCCGACAACCCAGAACACTGTTAGCAATAAGTCCAGGAGGTCCAGACCAGTAAGGCTCACACCCACGCCGAAATTCCACACAACAATCCCGCAGCCGACTTCGACTGCAATCCGCACCCAGGGAGAAAGGTCCTTAATGTCGTCTAACAAACCGACAACAGCCAGGGCCAAAGCGGCTATCAGTATCACATTCAGTTCGCGGTGCCCCGCTACTGGTGGATGGATCAGAGATGCAGAAACAATCGCCAACGTGAATGCGAACGTAATCGCCATGCCGCCCAGATAGGGAACAGGCGACTCTTGTCTCTTGTAGCCACGGGGATGGTCCAACAACCCGACCCGCCACGAAATACGAATCGTTAGTGGCACCAAGAACAAGCAGAGAATCGACGAAGAAACAAAGACCACCAGATACTGGAACCAGCCACCTGTCACAATGATTCCCTGCTAATGGCGCTGATCCGAAACAACCGATTCGATAATGTCATCAAGGTCAGCCGATGGAGAAAACCCAACGAGATCATGAGCTCGGGTAATCGAAGGAACCCGTCGCTGCATGTCCTCAAAGCCTTCCTCGTAGGCGACGTCGTAAGGGACTAGCACAAGTTGGCTAGACGACCCCGTCATGGCAATAATCCGTTCTGCCAAATCCTTCATTGATACTTCTTCAGTAGATCCCAGATTGAAGACCCTGCCGAACGCGTCCGGGTGTTCGGAGAGTGCGACAATTCCACTGGTTACATCGCTGACAGAGCAAAAACAACGGGTCTGAAGCCCATCTCCAAACACTGTCAACGGTTCATTTCTCAGGGCCTGATGCACAAAGCGAGGCACCACCATTCCATAACTGCCAGTCTGACGTGGACCAACCGTGTTGAAAAGGCGGACAATCACTGCCTTAAGGCCCTTCTCCCTCCAGTAGGTGTAGGCGAGAATTTCGTCGATTGCCTTGGCTTCCGAATATGACCATCTGCTCTTCAACGGGGATCCGAGAATCCGATCATCATCCTCGGACAGGGAATCAGACGTGTTCTTGCCATAGATCTCTGAGGTAGATGTGACAAGGATTCTCTTGTCGTACTTGTGCGCCTTCTCGAAAACCGTCTCGGTACCTCTGATATTTGTCAGGAGGCTCTCCAAGGGCTTTTCCACTATCAACTCGACCCCAACAGCTGCTGCCAAGTGATAGACCGCATCGACGCGGGAAACAACATGGTCAACTAGATCAGCGTTTAACACTGACCCGAGAACAAACTCAGCATCGGACCGATCTTCATGATGAGAGATGTTTTCAAGACGCCCGGTTGAAAGATCATCAAGGATGATGATCTCATCACCACGATCAAGCAATCGATCAGCCAAGTGGGAGCCGATAAACCCTGCACCACCGGTAATAAGAACTCGCATCAACCGAGCCTATCCCCCGCCTCCCATGGCCAGCAGCCTGCGTGATCCCGGATTAGTCGCTCGTAGAGTTCCACATGATCATCGACCAGTCGAGGCACCCCATACGCCTGCTCGGCGTGGACACGAGCGGCTTCACCCATCACCAACCCCAACTCGCGGTCTAACAAGATCTCAAGAAGGGCATCGGCTACTGCCCGAGCTGAAAGAGCGACGACGTGTCCAGTCACACCATCAATGACTACCTCTCCCGCACTTCCTACAGCCGTGGTAACTGATGGCACACCGGCAAGGGATGCCTCAATCAGGGAGACGGGCATTCCCTCATTGTCCGATGTGAGAACGGCCACATCGGCAGCGGCAAACACTTTGCTTACGTCCGACTGCCAACCTACGAACCGTACTGAATCTCCAAGTGACTCGGCATTTCGCCGCGTTGTTTCCATCAGGTCACCTTCGCCGGCAATGACAAGCAGTGCACCCGGGAGTCGATCAAGCACGTCAGCCATCGCTTCCATCAGGCGATCCGGCCGCTTTACTCCGGTGAGCCGCCCAACAAAGACAACAACCGGACGACCCGGGGGAAGACCTAGCCATTCCCTGGCATACAACTTGTCTGGTAACGGGCCTATAGCAGCCCCCGGAGGGATGACCACGTACTTATCCCCTCGGCCTATTCCGGCGTCAAGGAGTTCGTCCCGTACCCGTTCACCGACAGCGATGAGTGCTGTGGACAACCTTGCCAGCAACACCTCAACGATGCGAAGCGCCCGGCTAGCCAGTGGAGAAAAATATCCTGACAATACGTGACCATGAAACGTGTGCACTCGGATCGGTACCCGGCAGATGACCGCTGCAATTCGACCCAGCACCCCAGCCTTTGCTGTATGAGTGTGAACAATGTGTGGTCGAAACTCCCTGATCTCCCGGCAAATGGCGATTAGAGCCAGCAAATCTCCTCCAATTCGAACAGATCGCCCCAGCGATTCAAGCCGCCTAACAGGAAGATTGGGATCTCGCAGTTCAATGAAGTCAGCCTCGGAGTTATCGACGCACCCACACACAAGGCGTGTCTGAAACCGGTCCTTCGGCAGACCTCTGGTAAGAACGCTCGCCAGCCACGCAGGTCCGCCGACATTCATTCGAGCCAGAATGCTCATCACCCTTACCGGTCCAACGTCATAGATCTCAGTCACAGATCCGCCTCGGAGAGCCAAGCCTGGAACATCAGGATTGCCCACAACTGGTAGGTGAAATCATCAGTGCAGTCACCGTGGCTGCGCCAGAATCGTGACACCAGGTCAGAATCCAAATATCCCTGACCTGCGATAATTCCTGGATCCAATAAATCATCCGCCCACGGCTTCAGCGGCCCGCGCAACCACTCTCCAATCGGAATACCGAAGCCAACCTTTGGACGATCAATCAGATAATCCGGTAATACCGTCCGCAGGAACTGTCGGACGATCCACTTTCCTTGACCATCCCTGATCCGATAGGCGGCAGGGAGGCTCCAAGCGAAGCGATACAGATCAGGGTCGAGAAACGGTGTCCGGACTTCAAGGCTCACAGCCATCGAAGCGCGATCAACCTTGGTGAGGAGGTCGTCTGGAAGATACGTCTGCGAGTCGGCAAGCATTCCTGCCTCCGCCGGCGTGAAACCCCCAACTGCGAGAACACCGGCCCCCCCGGCCCCGACACTGGGTGTGTCCTGACCACCAATGACGAGTCGATCCGAACCGTCGCCAGGCGACATCATCACGGAATAGAGGTCATCTGAACTCTCGGCCTGAATGATCCTCGCCAATTTGTGCACACGATGCCCTGTCCGGCGGCGAAGAGCGCGTGGCAGAATGGGACCAGCAACTCCCTGAGCAATCCTGTCCCAGCCGGATACCGACACAGCCTGCATGCCCTTTGCGAGGCCTCGACGAACGAACCTCGGCAGGGCGTCCCTGACTCGGCCCAGTTGGTGGAGTCGCCTGTATCGCTCGTAACCCCCGAACAACTCATCACCTCCGTCCCCCGAGAGCGCAACCGTCACGTGTTCGCTAGCCATGCGGCTGACCAGGTAGGTAGGCACCTGAGATGAGTCAGCAAAGGGTTCGCCATACATCGCAGGAAGAAGGGGAATCACGGCCATTGCATCATCTGGAGATACCTTCAATTCGGTATGGTCAGTGCCAAGGTGCTGAGCAACCGCAGATGCATACCCACCCTCATCAAAGGCCGTCCCAGGAAACGAGACTGTGAACGTACGTACTGAATCTGTCGACATTCTCTGCATCATCGCCACAATGGCCGATGAGTCAACTCCGCCTGAAAGAAATGCTCCCAAAGGCACGTCGGCAACCATTCGACCTGCAACCGCCTGCTGAAACGCCGAGTCAAACTCACTGAGCCAGTCACTTCCTGTTGATGGCCCTTCAGCCAGTTGCGCTTCGTCTACCAACGACCAGTAAGGCTCCGGTTCTGGCAGGATTCCTGAATCGGTGACGTGGACCAGGTGACCAGGCTCTAGTTTCGACACTTCCTCAAAGATCGTCCGTGGAGCTGGAATGTTCGTCCAACGGAAGTACTCACCCAACGCGACCCGATCAACTGTCGGACTAAACCCGGGAACGACCCTGAGCGCGCCGAGTTCAGATCCGAAGATCAGGACTTGACCGTGTCGTGCGTAGTAGAGGGGCTTTTCACCGAATCTGTCCCTTGCCAACCAGAGCTGCGACCTCTCGTTATCCCAGATCGCGAAAGCAAACATTCCGACGGTGCGCTCCAGGGTCTTCCGCACTCCCCAGGCAGCTACACATTCGAGCAGAACCTCCGTGTCTGAATGGCCCCTGAACTGAGACCTTGGTCTATCGAGATCAGCTAGGAGAGACCCTGAATTGTAGATCTCACCGTTATAGGTGATTGTCCAGCGGCCATCGGACGAGGTCATTGGCTGATCGCCTGCCGGCGACAGGTCAACCACCGCCAAACGTGTGTGCCCAAAGGCGATCTGCCCATCTGCGGACACCCACGTACTCAGGCGGTCGGGTCCACGATGGCAAAGCTGTTGAGCCATCATCTCGACAGATCGGTCAAGATCTATCCCAGCAGATCCTCCCAGCCGCAAGACTCCACTAATCCCACACATTGTGTTCCTTTGGCGTTACGCACTGCGACGATCTACCAACCGCTGACCCACCGACACAACTCACGACTGTCAACTGAGTCGTGATGGCTCGTAGTACGTAATCCGTGAGCCCCCCGTGTCGAACCTGGACCGGATCAACTGCAGGGGGGCTAGTTCGTCAATCACGGCCTGCTG
>NZAZ01000129.1 GCA_002686255.1 Rhodospirillaceae bacterium | reverse complement strand
GGACTACGTGGTCCACCCAGAGTAAGGAGGGGGTGTGACAGAGCTCCCTGGAAGCCCGAATTCAAGGGCCCACACCCCAGACCTAAGGGCTCCGATGTCATGGGGTTTGGGCAGGTCATTGAAAACGGGAGGACTACAGAAAGTTGGAGAGTGGCCTACACACAGACCATTTATTGGGTACGAGCGGGGTCCGTGGATCACTCTGGTCAACTTGAACTCCCTTCTGTAGCCTCACCGAGCACTTGACTAGCGCTCTGGTGGCCACTCAACTCTCGTCATGTCGTTTACGGGTTCCAAGTCACCCACACAAGACTTTTGAACCGGGTACTGAACCTCGTGTTGGGTCTGGTCAAGTGGCCAGTGGCACTGGCTCCATTGGCTCTACTCCCTGGTGCCGCACTCGCCTTCAAGACCGAGCTCGAGCTGGCTCGCAATTCCTTTGATGCGGTCGCACCGTTTCTCACGGGTATCGGCGGATACACACTCCTGTGGGTTCTCGTATTGCGACGCAGGGCAACGCTCCATGGCTCGTTCTGGTCAACTCTGGAACATGAAGCAACTCACATCCTCTTCACTTTGTTGACTCTCGGGCGGGTCAGAGGGCTACTGGCAACCCATCGCAATGGAGGCCAGATGCAACACCATGGTAGTGGCAACTGGCTGGTTGCCATTTCGCCCTACTTCTTTCCGACTCTGTCCGGGGCGGTGATGTTGATAATGCTGGCTCTCGACGGTGATGCCCTTCGAACTGCTGAACTGATTCTCGGAGTCACGGTCGCCTATCACGTAGCCTCCACCTACAGCGAAACCAATCGACATCAGACCGACCTGCAGTTAGTCGGCTTTCGATTCTCTTGGGCATTCCTTCCTGCGGCAAACATCGCCTCGTTCGGCATGATCTTTGGGATGGCCCGTAATGGCACTACTGGTTTGGGATCCTTCTACACCAGACTTTGGACCGAATCAGGTGAGTTCTGGACCGGTGTTCAGGGTGTCATCAGGTGAGTGACAAATGGGCGCGTCTGTGAACAACGAATGGGACGATGACCAACACGACGACCCTTTGGGCAACGGAACTGCCTCCGATGATCCGTGGGAGGACAGTGGACCACTTGTAGACAACGGCATCGATCCTCTTGATCCACTTGGAACCCCTACCACCACAACTTCGACCTCAGCCCATTCTCTAGAGGCAAGGAGAACCCCTCGGTTTCACCTGCCGCGGATCCCCCGATGGTCAGTCATAGGCATAGGAATCGTCCTGGTCGGGGCATTCCTGGGGCCACGGATCTTCAGCGGTGGCGATGAGCCTGACTGGGATCAGTTGACTCGCTCAGTTGTCCTTCTCTTCTCTCCTGATTGTGGTTGGACCGGTTCGGGAACCGTGGTCCTCGAAGGTGGTCACGTTCTCACCAACGCCCACGTTGCGATGAATGAAGCTGGCAAACCATGCAGTCTTGAGGTCTATGCAGCTAAGTCTCCCGAGGTCGACCCTGAATGGATTGCCAACGCTGTGGCGGTGGAAGAAGCCGTTGATCTGGTCCACGATCTTGCCGTAATCCAGTTGGTGGACAACCGTGGCCACTCAACTACTGCTGAAGGCAGGCCGGCAATCCAGATTCACTCCCACAAGCTCGACCTTGGAACCCAGTTGAAGGTTCTGGGATATCCTGGGATGGGTGGGACCAAGATCACCATCACCCCAGGTGAACAATCAGGCTGGTGGACCGGCTCAGGGGGCGACCAGACCGGGGACTTCTACAAGACATCTGCAAAGATGGGGCCCGGGATTTCCGGAGGGGCCGCCTTCAGCGTGCTAACCGGGGAATTTGTCGGCGTTCCGACAGCAGGAAGCATCGTCGAAGGGGGAGATGTCCTTGGGCTGATCAGGCCCAACCAGTACATTATCCCACTGCTCGATCGAGCTAGACGGGCCGATAACTGACATACGGTAACTTGCCCACGTCTAGCACCACGACAACCAGTCGGCCCGGACAATGGGGGGGTGCTAGACATTTGCGGTAACAAAACGTTTCGCGGGTCCGTTCACCCAATCGACAACGAATCCCTCAGCGCCGTGGGAGACCTCAAAGAGGGGCATCTCAACCGAGTTGGCCCACTCAGTCGCTGCCTTCGAGTACCCGGACCTGGAGAAAAACAGAGGCTGTACACCTTCGGCTCGGGCGATCCCGTAGATCTGCTGAAGTTGAGGGCGCCCGACCTTCGACTCCAATGCCTTCACCTGACCGACCAGTTTTCCAACGACTCGGACGTCGACCCCTCCGTCAGCACCAGCGCCAGCGATCCGAACCCCGGCAATGCCTAACCCGGTGAGGAACGCCCCCGCAGCTTGTTCGTAGTCTCGCCAGTGAGGTTCCGGATTCCGGAAGGGCCATAGGCGATCTAACCAGCGGCGCTTTGACGTCACTGGAACATCAACCACCCGGCCATCGCGAACCCTGGACTGTCGCTCTGGAGAGCTAGGCAGCCCGACCTCGTCAAGTATCGCGCCGGTCACCTCAAATGCCCTGTAAGCCTGTCGCAGAGAGGACCGTCTGCGCCGAGGCATCACGCGAGGGGGTCGCCGCCGAGGATGTCGACGGGGCCAGGATCGGCGACTTGCCCTAGGTGAAGTGGATTCGGAGACTCAGACACAGGACCTGTGTCGACCACCAGCGTGCTCAAGAGCATGTCCACCAACCGCTGGTTTCGCTTAGTAAAAGCTGGAGCAAGCAGGTCGACGATCAAGAAGATCCCCCCGGTCAACGTGTTAAAGAGCCAAAAAGCCAGAATCCGAACCAACGCCAGGCCGATCCCAACTGTCTTGCCGGTGGATGCGTTCACCAGGGCCAATGATTGGCGGTTCTTTCCCCACGTTGAACCGGTGGTGCCTTGGCGGACTACGTCGTTCCAGAGTCCGGCCAGGAGAAACCAACCGCCGGAAACGACCACAAGTAGAAACCCGACTCCCCGGGTCTTGCTAGAGAACAACAACACCAGGGCGAGGATCACCCCGACTACAGGAGGTACCAGAATGAAAAGCACATCAATGATGTAGGCGAGGGCACGCTTGCCATAGTTGGCTGGTCGCAACTGGAAAGTCGGCATTGAAATGCTCCTATCTCGGTTGAATCGACATCAGCAACCTTGGAGAATCGACCTGCTTAGCCTGGTGAACTATCAGTGGCAGGCCGCTCTGCCTAGGTCATAACAATTACTACAGGTCATGAAATCCAAAGTTGAGATCCAACGTTCTCTTGTACCAATGGCATGATAAGGGAAAGCCGCCTAGCATTTCCTCTGATAACCATCGGCTTGCGTGGGGACAGAGAGGGATGGAGGTGTGGCCCCAACCGGTTGGGCTGAAGATGTGACTCCCGTTAACGGGAGTGTTACTGATGGCTTGGTGCATTCCCGGAAGGCACCTGTCTTGGCAGCAACCGGATTATGCGTACTTTCGGTGCTCTTAATCCCATTCGACCAGTTCTGGGCGGGTTATGGCGCCGGTGTCGTCGCATCGGTCGTCTGCATGCTGGCCATCCTCGACGACCGCGAGAAACAGACCAAACCCGGTTTTGTTGGGGCTGGGATGCTTGGGGGGAAAGGACCTTCGGTCCAGCAGTTTGCACGATTGTTCCGCGTCGCTTCCTTCCTGGTCTGTCTGGTTCACATCGTTCGGCTGGCTCAGGAAGCCGCCAAATGAGGCGACAAAGGGCGACGACGTTCCGAAAGGCGGCGTTGGGACTGATCGCCTGCGGATCGCTGCTGGTTTTCACCCACAGCGCTTCTGCACAGTCGGACAACGTGGCCACCGACCCTGTGGTCCAAGGGCTCACCAACTGTGACTTGGGTAAGAGGACGAAGAATCTCCACGTCCTGTTCGTCTTGGACGAATCCGGGAGCCTCACGACTCACGATCCGGATGACAGACGAGTCGACGGCACGAAGAAAGCCCTAGAGGCCCTACAGGGGCTCGCCAACCGATTCAGCGGGAACTTCAACATCGACGTCGCCATACACGGGTTCTCCGGAGGGGAACTCGGCAAGGGTAATGAGTTGCCCTACCGTGACGAAAACCCATGGTTGACGCTTCCGGACGAATT
Organism: Rhodospirillaceae bacterium; assembly: GCA_002686255.1. Lineage (GTDB taxonomy): Bacteria > Pseudomonadota > Alphaproteobacteria > Rhodospirillales > Casp-alpha2 > Casp-alpha2. The sequence goes on along the minus strand of NZAZ01000129.1, from coordinate 10,125 downwards.
CGACGCCCTGATCGACGACGCCAAAGGCTTCACTAATCGCAACATCTTCCTCTACACCGACTACCGAGCGGCCATCGAGGGTGCCATCCAAGCCTTCGACAAACACGACCCTGACCAGAGAGCATGCAAGGCGCTGGTCTGGTTCACCGACGGTGTCTACGACTCCGAGAACAACACAACACTGACACCCAACGAAATCGAAGAGATCACCGGCGAACTCTGCATCGCCGATGGCTCGGTCGATCATCTGCGAGAAAGAGCCATCACGGTTATCGCCATCGGCCTATCCAACAAGGCGACCGGCAACCCGCCCGACCTGTCCCTCGTCAAGGCGATCGCAAGCGGCGACGCGGTGACCCCCGACAACCCGGACCTCACACTCCCTGGCAGCCGATGCGGCATCCTGCCCGGCACCGGTGACCTCTACGAGGAGAACGACCCCGGCCAACTGGTTGCTACTTTCGAAAAGACCGTCGCCGACGGGTTGTTTGAAGCCTCTGGGGAGCTTTCCTCGACCACACCTGTCCCCTGCACTGAGGGTGCCAATGTCTGCACGGTCGAGTTCGAACTCGGCCCCTGGGTCAAACAGTTCGCCCTCTATTTGAAGCTGCCCCCGAGGGACGACGGTCAGAGCCTTCGCTCCTTCCTCGATCCTCCCGGTGTCGACACCGCCCGGGTGGAAATCGACTATCCCGACGGGCCACTCCCCGGTATTACCGGGGTGACAGGTGAGTCGCCGACCCGCAACTGGCGGATCCTGACGGGAAATGCCGAAGCGGCCAACGGCATCTGGAACGGTGTGTGGAAACTCCAGTTCGAGGGCCCAGGTGCCGCCGAAGCCAAGGCCAACCTTGAGTTCTTCCAAGGAACATTGGAGATCCAACTAGACCCACCAGATGAGATACTCGACCGGGCCAACCCAGACACCTTCACTGAGGTAGACCTCAAACTCAAGGTCGGTAACGAGTCCCTCAAATGTAACGAAACTGCTTACCCGCTCAAACTCGACTTCGTCAGCGACATGGGCGATGCCTCGGCGACCTTCCAATCTGAAGAGAAGTGCTTAGTACCGGAGAAGTTCCTCCTAGAACTACTCACAGCTAAGGGGGCAGAAAGCGCCTCAAGCATCGGCTTTGCGGTGAAACCTTCCCTGAAGCCTGTGAACAACGATGCTGTCCCACCACTTGAGTTCACGACCAGCGAAGTTTCTCTAGATCTGGCCAACGCCCTGGTCGTGGAACTCGCTAGAGGGAGCCAACTGGACCGGTCCGATCCGGAGAGCTTCAAGAACATCCAGATTGAGCTCCAAAGCAGCGGTAGGAAGGTGGACTGTGGGAACAACACCCATCTCCCGGTCAACCTGGACTTCACCAGCGATATGGGCCATGCCTCGGCGACCTTCAAATCTGGAGAGAAGTGCCTGGTGCCTTCCGGATTTCTCGACCAGTTGGTCAATACCGGGCTGGATAAGGACGCTCTCAGCGTCACGTTCAACGTGGAACCCTCCCTAGTAGTCGACCCCGAATTCCCGGACCTCAAGTTCTCCCCAAGTGCTATCTCGATCGTGGATGCATCCGCCCTGGTCGTGGAACTCGCTGAAGGGAGTCGGCTCGACCGATCCGACCCGGAGAGTTTCGAGAACGTCGGCCTAGGACTCTTCCGGGGCAGAGAGACGTTTCTCCCTCCAGCCGGTTCCCAGGTCTCCCTTTACTTCTCCGCCGACCTAGACGGTCGGTTAATCGACTTGTCGGCGACCTACGGTGACAACGGGCCCTTCGTGATCCGACCAGGGTTCCTCAAAGAAGCCCTCTTCGACGAGGCGGGTCGCGACCTGGTTCGGTTCACCTTCGAGGTGACACCGGAGATAACCGGTGGTGCAGGTGCTGAGGGAGAAGGTCACCCAACCTACGAGCCCAGCACCATCCACATTTGGCTCCACGACCCCCTCGAAGTGCGCCGTGCCGACGACAAAGAACTTGACCGGGAGGACCGCAGCACCCACTCAGACGTCGAGGTGGAACTCCGAGTCGACGGCCAGAAACTCTCCGACGACCAGGCCCAGGTCAGTCTCGAGTTTGCTACCGAGATCAACGGAAGCACGGTGTCGATTTCGCAGTCGTACCCGCCGGGGGGGCCCTACGTGATCCCATCCGGGTTCTTCGAAGATGTGTTCCAGGCTGCAGCGGGCTCCGATCTGCTGGACCTGAAGGTCAGCGCCACCCCGACTCTGACCATTGATGGGAGGACCCACCCGGGCTACGTGCCAAGTCCCCTGCAGTTCTCCGTTCGAACCGGGAAGGGGTTCCCGACCATCCTGACTCCAACCGCCACCGACTTCGACGACACGGAGAACTCGACGTTGACCGTTTTAATCCGCGGACCGAACGACGGTAACGGGAAGGTGGAGATCCGCTCTATCAGCGGTCTTCCGACAGACCTTCCAGGGACGATCACACTGGTCGAACCGAAAGCGTGCGAAGTTCCGAGCAGGGAGACCTTGCTGTGCGAAGTTGAATTGGAGGCGTCATTCACCGCGAACCGGGAAATCGAACTTGACGTCGACCTGGTGATCTCTGGTGATCGCACGAAAGTACCCGGGCAGACCATCCAGGACTCAGTCGCTGTCAAGCCGTTCAAGATGACCCGACCCCTCAGCAAAGCGAGCTTCATCAGCAAACTCCTCCAGCTCCTTGCCCTGTTCGTGGCCGTTCAGACGCTCATGCGGGTGCTCTACACCACCCGCCTCGCTCGCTGGAAGGGCGCCGAAGCCGGTAGCCGCTGGACGATGTTCTCCGTCAGTATCAGCTCGGACGGAGGGGTAACGGCCGCGGACGGCACAGACCTGCAGATCGAGGCGCTGAAGACCTACTTCGCTACAGAACTCGAGTCCCCCGACTCCTCGGCGCAACTGGGCGACCTGCACTTCTCGATCAGCTGGTGGCAGACCTTCATCGGCGAACGGAAAGGCGAGAGCTTGGTGTGGCAGCAGCGGCCAATCATCCGGGTGTGGTCGCCCGACAGCCACTGCATCGGCCCCGAAGGTACCGAATGGGGCAAGAAGCAACAGTACGCCCTTGGAAGAATTGGTCTCGGCTATACACGGTGCTGGGTGCTGCAGGTCTCCGGCGAGGCATTGGACGATCTGGCCAAGGAGCAAACAACCACCGGTCGTCTGGTAGTCATCCTCTTCCCGGCCGAGCACGAGAACTTCGACGAGCAGTTGGAAGAGATCCGAGACCGGATCTCAGACGTCACCGGCCGCGAGCTACCAAGCCTGCTAGAGCGGTTCGCTAATACTCCCGTGGAAGCAATAACTGAGCCCAATCCGACAGATACCAACGATCCAGAACTCGATGACGATGACGATGACGGCTGGGGCCAGGACCACATCGACCCGCTGGATTGACCCGATGGCCACCAAACAATAGGGAGACAGACAAATGTTGCGACCAGTAATCATGATTGGCTGTGGAGGCTCCGGGCAGAAGTCGGTCCGCTACATCCGTGATGCGGTGCGCCGACAACTCGAACACGGCGGGTGGACAGGTGACTTCCCGCGCTCCTGGCAATTCATAGGACTCGACACCCTCAACGTCCAAGAGGCCCCGGGCGAGATCCCTGTGATGCCCAGCTCCGACTACCTGAGCCTCTCGGCGGGCTTTACCCAATACAGGCCACTCGAGAACGCCCTGCTCGCCCAACACCCTGTACAGAGCGCGGGCTACAAAGAACTGATCGGCTGGCGACCGCTGGGCGACCAAGTCACAGTACCCCTCAACGACGGGGCGGGACAGCTGCGAGGGGTCGGACGAGCAGCGGGGATCGTCAGCCTGACCAATGTGGTCCGGCCGAAGTTGCAGGAAGCGTTCACCGAATGCGCTGCCGGAGGCCCAGAACTCCAAGCGGTTTCGGAGACGCTGGGGGTACCCGTCCCTCCGGGAACAACACAGACACCCCAACCGATCGTCGTCGTACTGGGTTCCATGGCCGGAGGCACCGGAGCCGGGGTCATGCTCGACGTCCTCGACCTAGTGCGTCGCACCCATCAGAGCGGTGCCTACCCGGTTGCGGTGATCTTCACCCCAGACATCTTCGGAGATCCTCCGACCGATGCGATGGCGGCCAACGGACTAGCCATGATGTCAGAACTCATGTCCGCCTACTGGGACAACGAACTGAGCGGATCGGAGTTGATCCCCGCCGTCGTCCCGGTCAACAACCGGGGACCACACGCCACCTTCCTCATCGGCAGGAAGAACCTCGACGGCATCGACCTCGAGAGTTCGATCAACGTGTACCGGGCGGTCGGCGAGGCAATGGCCTCGTGGGTAACCACGTCGGGGGTCCAAGAGGCGGTGTGGAACTTCATCAACGTCAACTGGACAAACGACTCAAGAATAAACATGGGCGGATACCCCTTCGGCCAGATATACCAACCTGGCGTCGTCTCATCGTTCGGGTCGGCCACGCTGTCGATAGGCCGCGACCGGTTCCGCGACTTCGCCCAGAAGCTCCTGATGCGCGAAATGCTAGAGCACCTCTACGAGGGACATCTTCGGTCGGCCAAGCGCGAGTTGGGTCAGGACGCCGAGAACCTCACCGAAGAGGGAAAGCTCACGGCACTCGTCGACAAGCAACAAGAGAACTTCCTAAGGGACTGTCATCTCGACGAGCGGGGCAAGGAAACCAACCAGATCACCAACCGGTTTGTCTCAACTGACCTCACCAAAGAGGAACTGGCCCAGGTGAAAAAAGAATTCGGCCTGCCTTTCGGACCCCAACAGTGGACCGGCCAAACCTGGCATCACAACCTCCTTGGCCAAGCGAACATCGCCAAGAAGTCCTCCTCCGGTCGCGCGGTGGCCGGCTACGAAAAGGAAGCCATCGAATGGGGCACGGAAATGTTCGAACGCCTCCTACGAGTCACGTCGATCTACGTAGGCCAATACGGCTTGAAGATGACCGGGAATTTGGTGCGAATAGTCCAAGTGGAGGTCAGTCAGGTGTCTGGGGAGGTCCACGAGGAGGCCAACGAGGACCGTAGCGCTGCGAACGCGAAGTTGGAGGAGGCGAAGAGCGCCCTAAAAAACGTCGGCGGCGGCGAAATCGGCTTCGAAGCGGCACCAGTCCAGGCCGCCTTCGACCATATGGCCAAGGCAATCGTGAGCGAGTGGCGCGCCATTCGGCGCGAGCGGGTCGCAGAGGCCATGGAGAACCTGTCCGTTCAGATACTCGCCCCACTCGGCACGCACATCGACCAGGCGCTCGCTCAAGTCCACGAGTATGTGAGCGGCACCAACGGGAAAGACTCACTGGTTGAAACCTGGCCGGAGCACCAAAAAGGCATCCCCCAAGGGTTCAGACCATCCCCACTCGAGTTCTTCCTTGAGGGAATAGATACCTGGCAAGGGTTGATCGAAGACCTAATGAGCGATGCCATGGAACTGGCACTCAGGAACGACGACACATCGGTCCCCTTCCAACCATCGAACTCAGTGGACGCCACCCGATTCCTGCTAAATGTCGGCGACTTCGCCGCGGACAAGAACACCAGAGTCCCTCCCATCGTCTGGGCGACCACCTTTGGGGCACCACACCCGCAGTGGTCACCCGGCGGCACTCCCCAGATCGTGATCGCCATCACCTACGAGGAGATCCTGGAACGGGTCAACCACTGGATGAACCGTCCAGCTACCAAGATGTCCCGAACCCTCAACGAAGGGCTGCGTGACTACCTCAGCCCAATCAACGAAGGCCAACCGGTCCCGAACCACAAGGAGCGCCTGAACAAGTTCCGGCAGAAACTGGGCCAGGCCAAGATCCAGTCGCGACCATTGATCGAGTTGGACAATCCGCTCAATTCGGTCATCCACGTAGCCAACCCGCAACCAGAAGTCAGTCCCCTCGTCGGAGGATTTCCGTTCGCGGTGGGCACCCCGGCACACGACCTGGTTGTAGAACTGATGGGCGACGACGACAAGGTCAGCAAGTTCACCGACCGGGAAACCGAAACGGTGCTGATCTCATCGTTTATCAAGTACCCGGTGCACCCGATGACCGTTAGCTCCTTCACCCGGCCACTTGGCCAAGTCCTCCAGAGGATCGGCCCCAACGCCGCCTTGCTCCAAGGCGGGTTCTGGCTCTGGCGGCGGACCAAGCTGCTTGAAGACTTCGCACCGCTTCCGGACGAGGTGAGGTTTGCGATAATTCGAGGGTTCGCGGTGGCCCGGATGCTGGGCTACATCACTGCCGACCCGGCGGAGCCGGTAACCATCGTGAGTGAGAACAAGCTCCTGCAGTTCCCATACCCGTTGCTGACAGATGTCAGCACTGACAACCTCCTCGCGGCCCTGATCGAAGGATTCTCCCTGTGCTACGGCGATGTTGCCACAAGGCAACTGGCGAGCTTCGAAGCCTACGAGAGGCTCTTCAAACTCGGCGAGGGCAGGGGACACCAGTACACGTTGGCTCAGGAGGCCCTCGCGTTTTTGCACACCGGACAGCTCCCGCTCAACCCGGTCGACCCGAGGCGCGCCGACAAGGCCCGCGCAGCGACTAAGGAGGAGCGCTGTGCAAACCTCATTGAATACCTCGATGACAACATCAGGCGCTTCAAGAGGCTGGCCGAACGCCCATTCACCGGACAGGAGCACCGCGACAAGTTCGGAAAAGTGCACCCGGAGGACGCCCTCACCGTTGAGCTCGTCACTGACTTCCTCGACGCCTATGAAGAAGTCAAAACGGCGATCGAAACAGGCGGTGGTGGCGGTGGAGTCACGTGAGACAACACCTTACGATCCTCCTCGCGGAAGGCTCGGCAACCGAGTCAGCGTTCGCGGTGGTCTTCGAAGAGTGGCTAGAAGCCGACCTGTTGGAGGCAGTGGCGCTAGTCGACCTCTCAGAAGCCGAATCGGGGCTAAGCGCACCGGCAGTCTGGGCACGCGAGGGAGGGCGATTCTCGTCGACACTGAGGGACGTCGTGACTGGGGCCATGTGGGAGCAGGTAACCGTCGTAGCGGTGCGATCCAACAACCTGAGCTCGTATTCCACGACACGATTCGATTCCGAGGACGAGATCCTCAAGACCGTCGAGGCCGCATTCCCGACGCTCGACGGACTCCGGGCGTACACCGTGGGGATCACGGAACCGAACGAGACCTTTGGTCCGGACCACTTCCGGCCGGTTTGGGGCTGCCACTTGCTCCACGACCCGAACCTCATCGCGGACCGCAGGGTCGCTGTGCTACCCGTCGGGCCACAGGACCGAGCCTCAACCTGTCTCATGACCGCGCTACTGGCCTCAGGAGGACTCCGCTGGCAGGCCAAGCCGCTCTTCGACCTTTCAGACGTGGCCGCCGGCCTCGTCCGGATGGCGCGCGTCACGAGAGGGCAACTCCGAGTCATCAATGCGGGCCGCGTCTTCGAGGAGGTCCTGGCCGGGGCGTTCCCAGCGAGCGGCCCTTGGACCACACCGCCTAACCTAAAAGTGGTTCAAGCACCACCCGGGTCACACATTGCACCGGAGATCGCCACCGACCTCGCCACGGTGGCGGAGTTCGGATTTAATGCCTTCACTCCGCAACCTAGCCCAGCGCCTGACCAGATCGGCATCCTGGCCGGCGTGCGGATGTTCTTCCGACATTTCGGCGATGCCTTGAAGAAGGCCCCCTTCTGGGCGATCGACCGAATAATCACCAAGGGAGGAGAAGCTGCGACGGAGGCCATCAACAAATGGACCTTCGGTGACAAGGCCAACGTGGTCATCAAGTTCAAGCCCGCTCCGCTGAAGGCCCAGATCGATGAAGAGCTCACCTCCCTCCAGCGAGCCCGGATGCCCGACACCGGCCCGCCAAGCATCCCGAACCCAGCGCCCTGGAAGACGCTGCGCGACACGGCGTTCGGCCTGGTGGACGGTGGAGACCTGCCACAGGGCGTACGTACCCCGACCCACGACACTCAACGGCTGTTGTTCGTGGACCCGTGGGCGATCGGCCCGGCACCCAACGACGAGACGTTCGGGGTTTCAGAGGCCGAGATCGAAATACTCGAGCTCGACCTACCGGACAGTGCCAAGAACGTTGACCCAATGGATGTCATAACGGCCCGGGCTATCGACCAGGCGCTCACTGATCGGATCAACTTCGATCGACTCGAGGAGATGTTGGACCCGGACGAGGATCAGGTGCAGCACGCCGTCGACCCACCCCGGGAGTCGTCTGACGACTCAGACGATTCGGACGAGGACCAGGCGAACAAGCTGGCGATCCATCGTCCCAGTCATCCGAAGTTCAACCCAGAGAACTACACGGTGGTCAGCTCCTTCTACCAGGGTCCCGATGTGGACCTGCCCGCCGAGTACGAACGGCACCAGCCCATATACGACGACGCCTGTCGGAACCACGAGTTGGTCGAAGGGAACTTCAAGGACAAGGGTCAATGTGACCAATGCGGGGCGCGCTTCCACCATGGGGTCGCCTACCTGCACAGTCCGTCGGGCTTGCTACTGCACGTCGGCCACATCTGTGCCCGGAAGAACCACATGCCGCTGCCCGATGAAGACCCCACACTGGAACTTGCCCAACGGCTCTACCACCGCTGGCAGGCATGGATCAACCAACGCCGAAACTCCCTTCTCTGGCAGGTCGGCGAGCACATCGCCCGGGCAATCGACGATGCCAGACAGCAACTCGCAAGGGGAACGGAAGAGCTAGAGAAATCCAGTGGTGCGACAGCCACGGGCGACAGCTACGGGCAGGAACAAGCGCGCCTACGCATGTGGAGCATCCGGGCCTTAATCGCCTGGCTGGGCACGATCGGCGGGGCAATCGCATGGGTGTTGCTGACCGCCATCCCTATTCTCGTGCCGATCATTGCCGCCGGCGCTGTGGTCACCTCACTCGTCATGCGCCTGGGGTACCTGACCCGCGACCTCGCCCGACTACAGACCCTCAGCAACGCGGGGGACCACCTCAAGAGGAATGCCCGGAACCGCATCCAGCACAGCGCCAAGCAACTGGCCACGTTGGTGAACGCCCGCGACCAGTTCGAAGACTGGCAGGCAGTGATCCGAACGGTGGTCCACACCCCCTTTGGGGACCTGAAGACCTTTGAGGAACGCATGGAGGTCACCGCATCGGTTTCACGCCCACAGTCATTCGTGTACGCAACTGCGAGGCCGTCGTCGAAGCAGTTGAGAGCAGCCCAGTTGAACGCCCGAACGATGACCGTGCACCGGGGCTGGTTGACAACCGCCTTCCTGGAGATGCAGAAAGGCTGGGGCGACGACTACGGAGGCGACCTTCTCTGGCCGAGTGACCAGCCGCTAGACCCCTCGTCTGACAACAGTGCGGCAGGCACGGTCCGGTCACGGATGCCGGGCACCAACGACCCCCTCTACGCCCCCCGGCAGGACTTCAGGGCCCGAATGGTCGCCGGCCGACTGCATAAGGTGGTGATCGACGTCCATACAAAGGCGATCATCAAATGGCTGACGGATGTCACTCTCGACGATGAGCAGAACTTTTCCCTAGATGACCTGCTCCCACCGGTAGGGGTGATCGGCCCCGGGCAGGCCTTGAACGGCCTACCGCCCAGCGAGTTCCTCCAGGGGCTCAACGCGGACATATCCGAGGTGCCAGACTTCCCAGCAGTCGTCTTCGGTGATTCCGCGGCTGCGATACTGTTGAACACCAACAACATCAAACGCTCACTCCCGGATAGTCCGGAAGAGTCACAGTTGTTGTCGTTCCACACGGCCGGCCAGGGTCGGGACCTGGTTTTCGCAAGCTGCCGGATGGTGTTCTCGGAGTCGCTGCTTCCGAACCTGCTACGAGGCTACAAGGACCACATGACACCGGGTCAACCCAGGTCCGGTTCCTCCGACGACGAGCCGGGTGAGGGCACACCCCCCGAATCGGTCACCTGACCGGTAGCGGGAGTAACCAAGGATAGTGATCCTCACTGCTGTCCTTCAAAATTCGTTCTGACCAACCACGAGTGGCGAGATGACCGCTGGGTAGAGACGTTTTCTGAAGTGTGGGTGAAAGAATCGGAGACCTCAGGGTCCTAGAGAGCAACCGGCGTCTCCCAGAACGGACTTCTGCCACCCCTCCCCCGTAGGGGGGG
>NZAZ01000128.1 GCA_002686255.1 Rhodospirillaceae bacterium | reverse complement strand
TTATGCCTCACCCTGAGGAGGACCGGAGGTCCGTCTCGAAGGGTGATTGCTCCAAATCATGGGTTTTTCAGCAGCCTGCTAATTGGTTCTGGCCATGGGCTTTCCGGGGGCCTTGGCAATCCGTTCCTTGGGAAAACTGACGCTAACCCTGGTGCCGGCGCCAAGTTTGCTTTCGATCTCCATTGCGCCGTCGTGCATTTCGGTCAACGTCTTGACCAGATAAAGCCCAAGGCCGGTTCCTTCCTGTCGTTGCACGTGGCTGCTTCTGGCCTGGGTAAAAGGCTTCAGCATTTCATCGATATCGTCCTCGGAAATGCCGATGCCCGTGTCCTCGACGGAAATGGTTAGGGTCCCGTCGTCGTTCCGCGCTGCCTGGACCGTGATCTTGCCGCCGGCAGGAGTGAATTTGACGGCATTGGAAAGCAGATTGAGGAGAATTTGCTTGACCCGCAACTCATCCGCCAGGAGCCAGGGTAAATCCGCCGGGATTACCGTTGACAGCGTGACGCTTCCCTTCTCCGCGCGCCCTTCGATAAGCCGTATCGAAGAAGCAATGATTTCTTCAATGTTCACCTCCTCATCGACCAGCGCCATCGCCCCGGCCTCGACCTTGGAAACGTCGAGAATATCGTTGATCAGGTCGAGAAGGTGTTTGCCGGAAGAATGGATATTTTCCAGGTATTCCCGGTAGCGTGGGTTGCCGACCGAGCCGAAAATCCCGTCCCGTACCACTTCCGAAAAGCCGATGATGGAATTCAGCGGCGTCCTCAGTTCGTGGCTCATATTGGCGAGAAACTGGCTTTTGGCGCGATTGGCGAGTTCGGTTTCATCCATGGCTTCGGCGAGTTGCTCAATGGCTTCGTTGCGTTCGATCACCTGGCCAACCTGGACGCCGACCTGAGCCATGATCTGGAGAAGCGATGGGTCCAATGGTTTTATTTCATCCGAGAAAAACTCCATCACCGCCCCCACCCCGCCACGCACGGGAATGGGCACCGCCATCGCCGAGGCGACGTTGAAATCCCCGGTCTTTCGGGCCTTGGAAAAATCCGCATCATGGCTGGCGTCGACGACCCAGACCGGTTTGCCGCTTTCGAACACCTTGCCCGGCAGGTCTTCGCCCTTGGCAAGGGTGGTTTCCTGCATCACACGGCGAAAGGTCTCGAATTTTCCGGGGTCGTCGAAATACCACAGCATTGTGGGAACCAGGAGGTCCGGATTTTCATCTTCCACGACATAGGCATGCCCCACCGACCAGCCGGCATGGGTCGAGACGACTTCGAGGCAGTCTTCCAAGGCCACCTCGACGATTCGCGCCTCGTTGGCGGCCTGCATGACCGCCTGAAGCAGTTGCTGGTTTCGGGCGTTATGCCGGGCTTCTTCCTCAGCCTGCTTGCGTTCGGTGATGTCGCGGATGGTGCCGATGAACCGGCGTTCGCCGCCGAGAAAGAATTCGTTGAGGTTGATCTCTATGGGAAAGGGGGTGCCGTCCTTTTTTTGTCCTTCCAGTTCACGCGCCTGGACGCCGAGAATCTTCCCCTTGCCGGTTTCCAGGTAGTTGCGGATGGCGTCGTCGTGCCGGGGGGCGTATTGCTCCGGCATTAGAAGGCTGAGGTTCTTGCCGATGACCTCCTCGGCCTCGTACCCGAAAAGTGTTTCCGCCATCGGGTTGAAGGTATCGATCAGGCCGTCCTCGCCGGCGGTGATAATGCCTTCGGCGGTGTTTTCCAGGATCGTGCGCTCGCGTTCCCCGATTTCCTTCAGTTCGCGGGTCCGTTCCTCGACACGCGCCTCCATCTCGTCGTGGGCCTTCCTGAGATCTTCCACGACCTGCCGGCGGACGAGGGCGTGCTCCTTGAACAGCGTCATGGCCCGCGCCATGGCGTCGATCTCGTCTCTGCGGTCCTGGTCCGGAACGTCGACCTCCAGGTCGCCCGCGGTCAGCCGCCTCATGACCTCGGTCATCACGGAAAGGGGCCGGAACACGCGGACGCCGACCAACCAGAAGGCGGCGGCGCCCGCCGCGACGGCGGCGGCCAGTCCCCCAAAGCCGAGGATGAGATCGATTTCAGAATGGAATATCCGCTCTTCGAGATGGACCTCGAGGGCGGCGCTTGCCGCCACCTGTACGGCCAGTATCGTATCGATGGCGTTGGTCGGCCGTTCGATCCACTCGGCCGTCGTCAACGGATAAGAGGCGCCCGCCATGCCGGCCCCGTAGACGGCCTTTCGCGTCGCTTCGAAGTCGGTGAAGAAAACCGCTCCGGCGCGCTCGACGGCCTCTTTCACGGTGGGCGCGATGCCGCCGCCGGCGGCAGCTCCGGCGACGGCTTTCCATGCCGAGTCGACGTTTCCACGGAGGTGGTGAAGGCGTTGCAGAGTCTCCATCGTCAACTGACCGCCGCCGGATATCATGCCGCCGATGATGGCCCGTTCGCGGCCTGCGGACTCGCCCGCCAACCAGGCGTAATGCTCGATCACATCCAGTCCATGGGAGAGCGCGTCCATGTCGATGCTGCCGGCGATGGCGGAGTGCAGTTCCCGGTTCTTCAGGATCAGGGCGGTCATGACCGGCATCCAGGCCTTGATCACGGCGCCGTCCCGCCGGTCCTTGGCGAGGCCGAGTTGACGGTCGGCCGCCCGGCGCAACGCCACGGCCTCCTTGAAGGCGGTTTGGATCTCGGCGGCGAGCAGATCCTTGCCGGCGAAGCCGCGAAATTCGCCGAGCCCGTCGACCGCCATCCTGAACGCCGCGTCGGCCTCGGCGCGGCGGGCGCCGATGATGGCGCGGAACTTGTCGTCCACTTGTCCGGCCGCGGCCAGGGCGCTGTGGGTGACGCCGCGCTCGACCGCCCAGTTGCTGGCGCTGGTGAGCAGGAGATCGCCGTGCTGGTTGGCCTGGCCGGCGTCGCGTATGTCGGCTCGATGCCGCGCGGCGTCAAGAATCCCCATGCCGGACAGTATCAACAGCCCGATCACGAGGATGCCGACGGCGGCGAACAGTTCGTTCCTGATCGTCGAGGCGCGGCCCCGGGTCACGTCGCTTTCTTCCATACGCCAAGCACCCCCCGCGGATGGCGGCCGGTCACGTTCCCACCCTTAACCATTACACTTGGTCAGGATAGTAGAAGGAATCGGGATACGTTTATACACTTAGTAAGGATATTAAAGGGAACCGGGATACATTGATGTTTAGGAATGTTTCACGATGTGTCTCCGATCGTCCCTTGCGGCCGGGACAGCGGGCGGGGAATCCGGGTTTGGGCGGCCTTCTTTCCGCTGCCGGCGCTCAGTGCGCCGCGTCGTCCTCCGCTCCGTCGGTCAGAACATAATGGCGCGAACAATAGGGGCAGACGATCCCGCCCTCGCCGCCGATCTTCAGGTAGACCATGGGATGGCCCAAGTCCCCGCCGCCGTCGCAGCCGACGGTGGCCGTCTTGACCACGATCCGCTCGCTGTCCGCCATGGCGATAAACTCCCAAGACCGTTGACCGATCCTTGCACCGGATGATACCGATTGCCGCCGGACAATCAATCGCCGGCTAACGGCGGCACGATGCCGTAATTTACCGGATTCGAGAGAACGTGGATGCCCTCAGACAAGCCTGCCGCGGCGCCGGATGGCGCCCCCGAATTCGCCCCCGAACTTGCCCTCGAATTCGCTGTCGAGACCGTCGGCCTGTCGAAGACCTATGCCGCCGCCGGCGACGGCCCGGGAACGGCGGCGCTGAAAGAGGTATCGCTGCGCATTCCCCGGGGCTCCTTCTTCGGTCTTTTGGGCCCCAACGGGGCCGGCAAGTCGACGCTGATCAACATCCTCGCCGGCCTCGTCATCAAGACTTCCGGCGAGGCCCGGGTCTGTGGCCACGACATCGAGAAGGACATGCGCCAGGCGCGGCTGTCGATCGGCGTCGTGCCGCAGGAATTGAACATCGACCCTTTCTTCACGCCGCGGGAGCTGTTGGAGTTGCAGGCCGGGTTCTACGGGCTCAGAAAGTCCGAGCGCCGCACCACCGAGGTGCTCGACGCCGTCGGCCTGGCCGACAAGGCGGACGCCTATGCGCGTTCCCTTTCCGGCGGCATGCGCCGCCGCCTGCTGGTCGCCAAGGCCATGGTCCATTCGCCGCCGGTGCTGATCCTGGACGAGCCGTCGGCCGGCGTCGACGTCGATTTGCGCCGCCAGATTTGGGCCCGGGTCGGGGAAATGAACCGCCGGGGCACCACCATACTGTTGACCACCCATTACCTGGAGGAAGCGCAGGCGCTCTGCGACACCATCGCCATCATCGACCACGGCCGGTTGATCGCAAGCGAGCCGACGGAAAGCCTGCTCCGGCGCATCGACGCCAAGGAAATGACGGTGACGCTGGACCGCGAGATCACGGAAGTGCCGGCCGGGCTGAAGCCCTACAACGTCGAGTTCAAGACCGGCCGCCGGCTCAAGTTCTCCTATCCGCCGTCGAAGACCCATTCCGGCGAAATCCTGGACGCCCTGGCGGCGGCGGGGCTCGGCGTCGTCGACCTGACGACCCGCGAGGCGGACCTGGAAGACATCTTCCTCAACCTCACCGGCGGCACGGAACGGGACGGTGACGATGAATAACCGGGGCCAGGCCTTGATGCGGGCCCGGGCCGGCAAGGCGTTGCTGGCGGCGTTGTTGACGGCGGTGCTGGTTGGAGCCGCCGCCTGCGCCCCGATCACCCGGCCGCCGGGGGAGCCCATCAACCGGCCGCTGTTGGCGGGTGATTTTTTCCATACCGCCGACGGCCAGGTGCTGCCGGTGAAAAGCTGGCGGCTGGAAAAGGACCCGCCCCGGGCGGTCCTTATCGCGCTGCACGGGTTCAACGATTATTCCAATTTCTTCGCCGAGCCGGGCGCCTTCCTCGCCACCCGGGGCATCGCCTCTTATGCCTATGACCAGCGGGGGTTCGGAAACGCGCCGGGACACGGGCTGTGGCCGGGGATCGACGCCTTGGTCGCCGATCTGAAGACGTTCGCCGGCCTGGTCCGGGACCGGAATCCCGGGACGCCGCTTTACCTGCTGGGGGAAAGCATGGGCGGCGCCGTAATCATGGTCGCCATCGCCGACGCGGACGCCCCCGAAGCCGACGGGGTCATTCTCGCGGCGCCCGCCGTCTGGGGGCGCGTCACCATGCCCTGGTATCAGCGCCTGGCGCTGTGGATCGGCGTCCGCCTGATGCCGGGGGCCGAGGTCACCGGCCGGGGGCTGAAGATCACGCCGTCGGACAACATCGAGATGCTGAAAGCGCTCGGCCGCGACCCGCTGGTCATCAAGGCGACCCGCATCGACGCCATTTACGGGCTGACCAACCTGATGGACCGGGCGCTGGAACGCTCGGCCCGGCTGAAAGGCCCGGCGCTGATCCTTTACGGCCAAAAGGACGAGATCATCCCCAGGAAACCGACCCAAATCATGCTCGACCGCGTGGCCGCGGCGGCCGCGAAACTCCCCTGGCGCCACCGCGTCGCCGTCTACGAAAACGGCTATCACATGTTGTTGCGCGATTTGCAGGCGAAGACGCTGTGGCGGGACATCGCCCACTGGATCGCCGATCCCTCCATATCGCTGCCGTCGGGGGCCGACAAGGGGGCGCGCGAGCGCCTGGACTTAACCGCGGCGAAGGGCGCAAATATCAAGGAACGGTTATAATGATCGACAAACGCATCCCAACGCCCGCCGAGGCGGTCGCCGGCGTCAAGGACGGCGACATGGTGTTGATTTCCGGTTTCGGCGAAGCCGGCAACCCGACGGAGCTGATCCACGCCCTCATCGACCAGGGAACCAAGGATCTGACCGTGGTCAACAACAACGCCGGCAACGGCCACATGGGCCTGGCGGCGTTGTTGGAGGCGGGGCGGGTTTCGACGATCATCTGCTCGTTCCCGCGCTCGTCCCACTCAGTGGTGTTCCAGGAACTGTACGACGCCGGCAAGATCGAGCTGGAGGTGGTGGCGCAGGGGACGCTGGCCGAACGGCTGCGCGCCGGCGGCGCCGGGATCGGCGGCTTTTACACCCCGACGACGGCCGGCACGCCCCTCGCCGAAGGCAAGGAGCAGCGCACCATCGACGGGCGCGAACACGTGTTGGAACACCCGATCCGGGCCGACGCGGCGCTAATCAAGGCGGAGTCCGCCGATCCCTGGGGCAACCTGACCTACCGCATGGCGGCCCGCAACTTCGCCCCGGTCATGTGCACGGCGGCCAAAACGACCATCGTCCAGGTGCGCGAAATCGTCGGTCTGGGCGCCATCGACGCCGAACACGTAGTCACGCCCGGTATTTTCGTCGACCGCATCGTCGAGATTCCGGAACCGATCAGCGAAGCGGCGATCCTTCGCCAAGCCGAACGGGTGGAAAAGGCGGCGGCCCCATGACCGGCTCTGAAGGCCTGACCCGCGACCGGATGGCGTGGCGCGTGGCGGGGGACATCCCCGGTGGTTCCTACGTCAACCTCGGCATCGGCATGCCGGAAAGGGTCGCCCACCACCTTCCCCGGGGAAAGGAGGGCGCCCAGGGAAAGGAGGGCGACAACCGCCAGATCGTCTTTCATTCCGAGAACGGCATCCTCGGCCTGGGCCCGCCGCCGCCGCAAGGAGAGGAGGACTTCGACCTGATCTCGGCCGGCAAGAAGCCGGCGACGGCGGTCCCCGGCTCGGCGTTTTTCGATTCAGCCGATTCGTTCGCCATGATCCGGGGCGGCCATATCGACATCGCCGTGTTGGGGGCGTTTCAGGTCTCCGAATCCGGCGATTTGGCCAATTGGACCACCGGCGGCGTGCCGGCCGTCGGCGGCGCCATGGACCTGGCCCAGGGCGCCCGCCAAGTGTTCGTAATAACGGACCACACGACGAAATCGGGCGAGCCCAAGATCGTCAAGGAATGCACCTATCCGCTGACCGGGGCCGGGGTGGTGACGGCGGTATATACGAATCTGGCGGTCATCGACGTGACGCCCCGGGGGCTTGAGGTGCGCGAGCTGGTCGAGGATTTAAGCTTCGAGGAATTGCAGCAACGGACCGGGGCCCCGTTGACGCCCAGCCCCGACATAAAGCTCCTTTTGGCGCCCTGAGTAGACAACAGTCGGAGCGCTGGACCGCCCGGGGCGGCGGGTGTACTCTCCGGCCGTTCAAATGAACTTCAGGCACCCGTAGCTCAGCTGGATAGAGCGCTGCCCTCCGAAGGCAGAGGCCGCAGGTTCGAATCCTGCCGGGTGCGCCA
>NZAZ01000127.1 GCA_002686255.1 Rhodospirillaceae bacterium | reverse complement strand
GGGGTGTCCCCCGGAAACCCCGGGGGCGAGCGGGACAACGCAGCGGACGCCCGCCGACTGGCATGCCTAAGGCGACAGGCCATTTCGGGCCGAGGCCGGGAAAGCGCCGCCGAGCGTAGTGGGACTACGGTCAAGGGGCTTGACGCCGCCTCGGCCCGAAATGGCTCTGTCAGAGCGATTCAATCTGGGTGGAAAGTGCTCTAGCCCCGCCGGGCCGGTAAATTCAGGAAAAGGCGGTCCTCGGGGCCGCCTTTTTTTTTATACCCGGCCCCCTTTGTGGGATATATAATTCGCCATCGGCCGCGAGATGCGCTTGCGGCGAAAAATATTCGTGCGCCGACGGGGGAACGTTGGCGAAAAAGGTCAATAACACCAAGGAGCGGTGATAAGCCCTTGAAGAAAAAGAACAGTTATTCCTACGAGGATTTGCTGGCTTGCGGGCATGGCGAATTGTTCGGGGCCGGTAACGCCCAGTTGCCGCTACCGCCGATGCTGATGTTCGACCGCATCGTCAGCATCACCGACGACGGCGGCAAGCACGGCCACGGCCAGATCATCGCCGAACTGGACGTCAAGCCGGACCTGTGGTTTTTCCAGTGCCACTTCGAAAACGATCCCGTCATGCCCGGATGCCTGGGGCTAGATGCGCTTTGGCAGATGGTCGGGTTTTTCCTCGGCTGGCTGGGCGCCTCCGGCGCCGGGCGGGCGCTCGGCGTGGGGTCGGTGAAATTCACCGAACAGGTAAGCCCGAGCGCCAAACTGATCTCGTATTTCATTGACATCAAGCGGGTCATGAACCGGGGGATCACCTTGGGCATCGCCGACGGCATCATGAAGGTCGACGGCGTCACCGCCTATGCCGCCGAGGGCCTGAAGGTGGCCTTGTTCACCCCCGGTGAAACCACGGCCGAAAGCTGACGATGGCGGGCGATACCCCGAAAAGACGCGTCGCCGTTACCGGCATCGGTATCGTCTCCAGCATCGGCAACGACAAGGACGAGGTCCTGAAGTCTCTCCGCGAGGGCCGCTCGGGCATAACCTTTTCCGAGGAATACCGCGACATGGGCTTCCGCAGCCATGTCCACGGGAAACCGACCATCGACATCAACGCCGCCGTCGACCGCCGCTGGCGCCGCTTCATGGGCGACGGGGCGGCCTACAACTACATCGCCATGGAACAGGCCATTGCCGATTCGGGCCTGACCGAGAACGAGGTCTCTAGCCAGCGCACGGCGCTGATCATGGGCTCCGGCGGTCCGTCGACCAGCAACCAGGTCAAGGCTGCCGACATCGCGCGCAAAGGCAACCCGAAGAAGGTCGGCCCCTTTATGGTGCCCAGGACCATGTCGTCGACCAATTCAGCGACCCTCGCCACCCCCTTCAAGATCAAGGGGCTCAGCTATTCCATCAGCTCCGCGTGTTCGACCAGCGCCCACTGCGTCGGCAACGGCGCCGAGCTCATCCAATGGGGCAAGAACGACATCGTTTTCGCCGGCGGCGGCGAGGAACTGCATTGGAGCCTGTCGGTGCTGTTCGACGCCATGCCGGCCCTCAGTTCCGGCTACAACGACACCCCTGAAAAGGCGTCCCGCGCCTTTGACGCCAACCGCGACGGATTCGTCATCGCCGGCGGCGGCGGCGTCGTGGTGTTGGAGGAACTGCAACACGCCAAGGCCCGGGGCGCCAAGATCTACGCCGAACTGGCCGGATACGGCGCCACGTCGGACGGCCACGACATGGTGCAGCCGTCCGGCGAAGGCGCCGTCCGCTGCATGCGGGCGGCCATGGCGGACCTGGACATGCCGGTGGATTACATCAACACCCACGGCACTTCCACCCCCATCGGCGACCTCAAGGAGCTGGAGGCGATCCAGGAGACGTTCAAGGACCGCGACCGGATTCCGCCCTTCAGCTCGACCAAGTCGCTGACCGGGCATTCCCAGGGCGCTACCGGGGTCCAGGAATCGATTTACTGCCTGTTGATGATGGAAAACGACTTCATCTGCGCGTCCGCCAACGTCGAGGAACCCGATCCGGCGGTCGGCGACATGCCCCTGGTGCTCGAGCGCCAGGACGGCGTGCGACTGAACACGGTGCTGTCCAACAGTTTCGGCTTCGGCGGCACCAACGCGACCCTGGCGTTCAAGCGAATAGAAGGCTGACCGGTGCCGGGTTCCCATAAAATCCAACCCGGCGACATCAAGCTGGCGGCCGCGGGCGCGCTCATGGCCGGCAAGAAGGGCCTGATCATGGGCGTCGCCAACGACCGTTCCATCGCCTGGGGGATCGCCAACATCCTCAACCGGCACGGCGCCGAAATGGCCTTTACCTATCAGGGCGACGCGTTCGGCAAACGGGTGCGGCCGCTGGCCGAAAGTGTCGGCTCGACCATCGTGCTGCCCTGCGACGTCGAGGACGAAAGCAGCATGGATGCTGTCTTCGGCGCCCTGGAGAAGGATTGGGGCGGCCTCGATTTCGTCGTCCATGCGATCGCGTTCTCCGACAAGGAAGAGCTCAAGGGCCAATACCTGGACACGACCAGGGAGAACTTCAAGCGCACCCTCGATGTATCGTGCTATTCGTTTACCGCCCTGGCGCGCCGCGCCCAGCCGTTGATGACCGGCGGCGGCTGTCTGCTGTCGCTGACGTTTTCCGGCGCCCAGCGGGTGATGCCCAACTACAACGTCATGGGCGTGGCCAAGGCGGCGCTGGAAGCCAGCATCAGGTACCTGGCCGTCGACCTGGGGCCGCGGAATATCCGCGTCAACGCCATCTCCGCCGGGCCGATGAAGACGCTCGCCGGCAGCGCCATCGCCGGCGCCCGGCACATCTACAAATGGAGCGAGGAACACTCGCCCCTGGGACGCAGCGTGCAACTGGATGACATCGGGGGCGCCGCGCTTTACCTGCTGTCGGATCTGTCGCGAGGCGTCACCGGCGAAATTCACCACGTCGATTCCGGATATAACATCATCGGCATGCCGGCCCCCTGATCCCTGGCAAGAGGCCGGGGGGCCTCGATTTTCCTTAAAAAAGTTATGGCTTTACGGCGCCCTTAATATAGTTTGGTGTTATTCAAATTATATGTTTATGATCCTGACGGATAAGGAATAGATTTCCTTGATTGGCAACTCCCTTTTGAATGGCCATGTTAAGAAAATGGAAATTAAGAAAATGGAAATGACGAAAACCGGAATCCAAAGACCCTATACACAGGTGCTGGGCCGCCTGCGGGCCGTCGGCCTGCGTCCGACGCGCCAGCGCCTGGCCCTGGCGAAGCTGCTGTTCGAAGGCCCCGACCGGCACGTGACGGCGGAAATCCTTCACGCCGAGACCCAGGCCGCCTCCATGCGAGTGTCGCTGGCCACCGTCTACAATACGCTGCATCAGTTTACCGCCGCCGGGCTGCTGCGGGAGATCATCGTCGATTCCCAACGCTCGTACTTCGACACCAATATAACCGACCACTACCACTTCTTCTTCGAAGGCTCCGGCGAGCTCAAGGACATCCCCGGCGACCAGGTCGTGGTGGCCGGGCTGCCGGCCCCGCCCCCGGGGATGGCGGTGAAACGGGTCGATGTCGTCGTCCGCGTGGATAACGAATAAATATTTTTTAATAACAATTGACTATAAGATAGTTTAGAGTCAATAAAAAATAGTTGACTCATCCCTATCTTATGGTCATATTACTTCCGCGCCGCTTGCAGGGGTCTGTGCCCTGCTGCGGCCTGTGATCGTTTGTCAATTTATCCACTAGGGAGCAAGCCATGGCTGACTTAAAAGGATCCAAAACCCAACAAAACCTCAAGGACGCGTTTGCCGGGGAATCCCAGGCCAACCGCCGCTATCTGTATTTCGCCCAGAAAGCCGACATCGAGGGCTACAACGACGTCGCCGCCGTTTTCCGCTCGACGGCGGAAGGCGAAACCGGCCACGCTCACGGCCATCTGGAATATCTCGAGGAAACCGGCGATCCGGCGACGGACCTGCCCATAGGCCCCACCGGCGACAACCTGAAGGCCGCCGTGGCCGGGGAAACCCACGAATACACCGACATGTACCCGGGCATGGCGAAAACCGCCCGCGACGAGGGCTTTGACGAAATCGCCGACTGGTTCGAAACCCTGGCCAAGGCCGAAAAGTCCCACGCCGGCCGCTTCCAGAAAGCGCTCGACGAACTGTAATAACGCCCCTTCGGTTCAGAATTATTATGGGGGGGCCGTCACCGGCTCCCCCTGTTTTTTTTAATTATTTAAATTGGTTTTGCGATCATGAGCGAAGGCAGCCTAGAAGCCCCCACGCGCCACCCCATCCCCTGGCGGCAGGCGGATTTTTACGACTCCGCAAAGCTGGATGAGGAACTGCGCCGCGTCTTCGACATCTGTCACGGCTGCCGGCGGTGCTTCAATCTGTGCGACAGCTTCCCGCGCCTTTTCGACCTCATCGACGATTCAAAATCCGGCGAGCTGGACACCGTCGACAGCGGCGATTTCAAGCCGGTGATCGACGCCTGCACGTTGTGCGACATGTGCTTCATGACCAAATGCCCCTACGTGCCGCCGCATGAATTCGATCTCGACTTCCCGCACCTGATGCTGCGCGCCCGCGCCCAGGAACATAAAAACGGCCAAGTCTCCTGGGCCGGGAAACAGATGACCCGAACCGACCGCAACGGCAAGATCGGCTGTTCGGTCTCCGGCGCCGCCAACTGGGCGTGTCAGTGTTCAAACAAAATCACCCGCCCGGTTATGCAGGCCGCCGCCGGCATCCACCGCGACGCCAAGCTGCCGGAATTCGCCAACCAGCCCCTGACCGACAAAGCGGCAAGCGCGAAGCCACAAGTCAACCCCGACGCGCCGGCCTTCGGCCGCAAGGCGGTCCTCTACGCCACGTGTTTCGGCAACTACAACAACCCCGCCATCGGCACCGCCGCGCTCAAGGTGCTGGCCAGGAACGGCGTCGAGACGCAAATCGTCCATCCCCGGTGCTGCGGCATGCCGCAACTGGAACACGGCGACATCGGGGCGGTCGCCGACAGCGCCAAGAAAACGGCCCGGGATTTGGGCGTTTGGATCGACAACGGCTACGACGTCATCGCCCTGGTGCCGTCGTGCGCGTTGATGCTGAAATTCGAGTGGCCCCTGATCGTGCCCGGTGACGAAGCCGTCGAACGGTTGAGCAAAGCGACCGCCGACATCAGCGAATACCTGATAGATATTTCCAGGAACGAAGGCCTGGCCGAGGGTTTGAACGCGCTTGAAGGCGGCGTTACCGTTCACATCGCGTGCCACGCCCGGGCCCAGAACATGGGCCGGAAGGCGGCCGAGATGCTGCGCCTGGTGCCGGATACGGAGATTTCGGTGATCGAGCGCTGCTCTGGCCACGGCGGTTCGTGGGGGGTGATGAAGGACAATTTCGAGGTCGGCCTCAAGGTCGGCAAGCCGGTGGCCCGCGACGTCGCCAAACGGAACCCCGGGCACGTGGTGTCCGAATGCCCGCTGGCCCGCGACCATATCCTGCAAGGGGTCGAGCGCCTGGACGAGGACTTCGTCACCGCGAATGTAAGCGCCGCCCAGCACCCCATCGAACTGATCGCCAAAGCCTACGGGCTGTAAAAAGGACCCAGGAGTTCCCGATGACCCCCCCTATGTCCCCCCGGCACGAAATCACCCGCGCCGACATCTTAGGCATGGAGGACTACGTCGCCGTCCGCGACGAAAGGAAGCGCGCCGTCGCGGAATTGAAGAAACACCGCCGCGTTTCCGTCGGCCCCGACGCGACCTTCTATTTCGAATCCTATGACACCATGTTCCACCAGGTGCACGAGATGCTGTACATCGAAAAGGGCGGCGAAGACCAGATCGAGGACGAGCTTCGCGCCTACAACCCGCTGATCCCGGGCGGCCGCGAGCTGGTGGCGACGTTGATGTTCGAAATCGACGAACCGGGCCGCCGGGCCGAATTCCTGGCCGGCCTCGGCGGCGTCGAGGAAACGGTGACGTTAACCTTCGGCGGCGAAACCGTCACCGCCATACCGGAACAAGACATCGACAGAACCACCGCCGACGGCAAGGCGTCGTCGATCCAGTTCCTGCACTTCCAGTTCACCGACGCCCAGGTGGAAAAGTTCCGGGCCCCCGATACTCGGGTCACCCTCGCCGTCGGCCACGGGAAATACAGCCATATGGCGGTGCTGCCCGAGGCCGTCCGCCAGGCCCTGGCCGGGGATTTCGATTAAGGCGCGGGCGTGGAAACAACGAACATGGTTGAACGGCAGGAAAGGTGATTTCACCATGGCGGGAAGCCCGTAAGGCGATTATCGATTCATCGCATTCCTCTCCCTCAACCACTCGCTGGCAACATCGACGAGATGTTTGACAAGCCTTGAGCCCCCCTGGTCAATGTGACCGCCCTTCAACGACACCATGGTCTTGGGTTCGGGTGTCAGGCGATGCAGCTCTTGAACCGAGCTTGCAGGCATGAATTTGTCTGGACCCACCGAATTAATCAGGAGAATATCACCGCTCAGTGATGGCAAATGTAGCGAGGGCTCGACAGGTCGCAAGGCGAACTCAGCGACCGCACCGATCATTTCACGGACCCACGCCGGACCAAACCGAAGTCGGTCGGCCACAAGGTCGCTAATGCCAGCGCCGCCGTATGCAATGACGAGGTGACGAACACCCACTTCGTAATGTTGAGCCAAATTTTGAACTGCCGGCAGGTAAAGCGCGCCTAGGCTGACACCAACAAGACTTATCCGGTTCGTGTCCACCCAGGGCTGTTTCCGCAGCCAGTAAAGCACCGAAACGATCTGCGCTGGTGTCAAGAGGGCTTGGTGGCGCAAGTTTCGGAGCTGATGAACGGTTGTCCAACCATCTTCGATCTTCTTTGGTAGAGGATACTCGAAACCAAGCAACGCATTATCACCAGGGGTGTCGATATAGAAGACGTTGGCGCGGCCGGTCCGCAGTCCCCCTAATAGAACGAAAACCGGCAATTGTTTTCCCGACAATTCTTTTGGCAGACTTACAGATATTCGGATGTCGCCAGCCATGCCTGCGTCAAATCGGATGTTTTTCACTCGGCGGCCAGGAAAGTCGGGTGCCCGTGGTGATGGGGCGTCGGTTGCAATGATTGCCCGGTGGGGCTCCGGCAGGAGGCTAAGAGGGTCGATCAACATGTACCAGATCAACCACCCTCCAACGACTGCAGCGACACCTAGCAGGGCCGTCGCCAAGGGAATGGCTTTCAGTTTCATCAGCATCCTTTCCCGGGTGGGGCCATCGAGCGCTTAACCCACTCCCACGAAATACCAACTCTTGCTTAGACTCGGTGCCGAAGGAAAGGCCATCGCGTCGCCTTCGGTCAAAAGCCGACCATCGGCGCCCGTCCCCACGAAGTCCGCTCCTGGCACATAACGGCCCCCCCGGCGGGCGCGGCCGATGTGCCGTTATACTCCCCCCGGCCTCCCCCATTCTTAACAAAAGGCGCTTAATGTTCTGTATTTGTTCTTTCCTCTCGGCGCTGCCGGGGGGCGCTCTTTGACATCGTGAATATGTGAAAATCGGCTCACCCCCGATTGCTCAGGGGTCCGCTGAAATATGCCCAAATCCTTTGAAATCACCGGCCCGGACACCGACCCCCCCGGCCCCCCGATAACCACCCAATGTCCACCCGATGTCCACCGGTTGTCCACCGGTTGTCCACCGAATGCCGACCGATGCCCACCAATGCCCACCGTTCGTTTCGCCGCCGGCCTTGGCGGCCCCGCCTACTGCATCACCTCGTTGCGGAGTACGCCCCAGAATTCCACCCGTCTCAGCCAGCCCGTCTGCCCGGCGACCTCGACCCGGCACCAACCGTTGAGGTCGGGACACGACAACAGCCTGCCGACGACCCCGGCCTCGACCCTGGCGACGGGGCCGCTCTTGGGGTCGCTTTTGCGGCGGATGGTGCGGGTTTCGCCGGTGACGATAAAGGTCCGCCCAGCGCTGACCATGCTTTGATGGACCCAGCCCTGGGTTCCCTGCCAGTCCCTGACTTTTCGCCAGGTTCCGTATTCGGCGATGATTTCCATCGGCAGAGACTGGCGGTGGTAGACCCAATCGACGGGATATTGAACCCCGGGGCCGGTGCGCAGGTTGACCTCGCCGGCGCGCAGGCTGACGAACCGGGGCAGCGGCAGGCCGCTTCCCTTTTCGGCGGCCGAAAAGGCGGGCGCGAAAAAGCCGAAAACAAACACCAAGACGCAGAAGAAAACGCTAAAATGGGATCGAGACATGGCTGAGACAGTTCATGGGCAAGCGTAAGGAAAACCTTGGACCCATTATAGGGCTCTCCCCTCGGTCCCGGTCAAGGCGGGGCGCCGGCATAAGGGCGCTGGACAACCGCCGCCGGGGTTGGTAGGCCTGACGGGCCAAGGTGCGCAAAGGCGGGCGTTCTTGGCCTGAAGCCTTGGATACGCGCCCTGGGAGGGGACGGAATGGCTAAGAAAAAACCGCTGGTGGTGATCACCCGCAAGCTGCCCGACGCCACCGAGACGCGGTTGATGGAATTGTTCGACGTGCGCCTGAACGTCGACGACCAACCGATGTCCGAGGCCGACCTGACCGAAGCCGTCCAGACGGCCAATGTCCTGGTGCCGACGGTCACCGACACCATCGACGCCAAGCTTATCGCCGCCGCCGGCAAGAAGCTGAAACTGATCGCCAACTACGGCACCGGCGTCGATCACATCGATCTGGCGGCGGCGCGGGAAAAGGGGATCACCGTCACCAACACGCCCGACGTGCTGACCGAGGACACCGCCGACATGACCATGGCGCTGATCCTGGCGGTGCCCAGGCGCCTGGTCGAAGGCGAACGGATCATGCGCTCCGGCGATTGGTCCGGATGGTCGCCGACGTGGATGCTGGGGCATCGGATCTTCGGCAAGCGGCTGGGCATCATCGGCATGGGCCGGATCGGCCAGGCCGTCGCCCGGCGGGCCCGGGGGTTCGGGTTGTCCATCCATTACCACAACCGCAACCGGGTCCACGAGGAGATTGAGAACGAGCTCGAAGCCACCTATTGGGAAAGCCTGGACCAGATGCTGGCCCATATGGATTTCGTTTCCGTCAACTGTCCGCATACGCCGGCGACGTACCACCTTCTGTCGGCCCGGCGTCTGAAGCTGCTGCAGACCCACGCCGTCATCGTCAACACCGCCCGCGGCGAGGTCATCGACGAAAACGCCCTGACCCAGGTGTTGCAGGCCGGCGATATCGCCGGCGCCGGGCTCGATGTGTTCGAGCACGCACCGGCCGTCAACCTGAAACTTCTGGCGCTGGACAATGTCGTCCTGCTTCCCCACATGGGCTCCGCCACCTTCGAGGGCAGGGGCGACATGGGCGAGAAGGTGGTGATCAACATCAAGACCTTCGTCGATGACCACACGCCGCCGGACCGCGTAATCGGCGATACGTTTTGACCGCGGGCCCGGTTGGGCCCGGTCCAAAAATCGAGCCACCCATGACCGAAGGACCCACCGCCAGACCCATTCCCTACCGCGATCCCCCGGGCGCGTTCGCGGTCTTTGCGGGCGATCCGGTGGCGGCGTTTCTGGACAGCGCGACCGAGACCGGCCCCCGGGGGCGTTACGCCTATATCGCCGCCGATCCGTTCCGCGTCATCACCGCCGCCAAGGGAGAAACTACCCTGGACGGTTCGCCTGTGGCCGGCGATCCCTTCCGGGTCCTGGAGCGTCAGCTTAAAATGTTCCGCATGGGAAGCGATCCCGACCTGCCGCCCTTTCAAGGCGGCGCCGTCGGTTATCTGGGCTACGAGTTGGGGCGCCACCTGGAGCGCCTGCCGCCGCCTTTGCAAACCGGCCTCGATATTCCCGAGTTGGTGATCGGGCTTTACGACACCATCGCCGCCTTCGACGTCCAGACCCGCCAGGCCTGGATATTCGCCGCCGAGCTCGGGGCCGCCGATAAGTCCCTCGATCGCCCTTCGCCGGAGGCCCGGGCCGGGGCCATGGCGGACAGGATCGCCGATGCGCCGCCGCTGGCGCCGGTCGATTGGGGGCCGGCGGGGAGCTGGCGGCCCGAGTTGAGCCGCCGCCAATACGAAGACATGGTTTCGCGCGCCATCGCCTATATCCATGCCGGTGACATCTTCCAGGCCAACCTGACGCAGCGTCTGTTGGCCGCTAGGCCTGAGGGCCTTTCCCCGTTCATGCTCTATCGCCGCCTGCGCGCCCTGTCGCCGGCGCCTTTCGGGGCCTATCTGGCCGCCGGCCCGGGGATGGCCGTCGCCTCGGCGTCGCCGGAACGGTTCTTGAACCTGTCTCCCGGCGGCCATGTCTCGACCCGGCCGATCAAGGGAACCCGGCCCCGGGGCCGGACCCCCGGCGAAGATGCCAAGCTGGCCCGCGACCTGATCGACAGCGAAAAGGACCAGGCCGAGAACCTGATGATCGTCGACCTTTTGCGCAACGACCTGAGCCGGGTGTGCCGGCTGGGCAGCGTCGAGGTCAAGGAACTGGCCGGGCTGGAAAGCTTCGCCAACGTGCATCACCTGGTTTCCGAGGTCCGGGGCACGCTGTTCCCGAACAAGGGCGCCATCGACCTTTTGCGCGCCACCTTTCCGGGCGGGTCGGTCACCGGGGCGCCCAAGATCAGGGCCATGGAGATCATCAACGAGCTGGAGCCGGCGCGGCGCGGCCCTTATTGCGGCGCCATTGCCTGGATCGGCTTCGACGGCGCCATGGATTCCGCCATCGTCATCCGCACGTTGGTCATCAAGGACGGCGAAGTAGCGGCCCAGGCCGGCGGCGGCATCGTCGCCGATTCCGATCCCGGGGCCGAATACGAGGAGGCCATGGACAAGGCCTGGGCGATGCTGCAAAGCCTCGATCCCGGCGAAATCGCCCCCGGCGAAATCGTCAAGGAACAGGCATAGGAAAAGGCAGAGTGACGGTCTTTCTCAACGGCCGCCTGGTGGCCGACTCCGAGGCCCGTATCGAGCCCACCGACCGAGGGCTGACCCTGGGCGACGGCCTGTTCGAGACGATCGCCGTCCGTGGCCGCCGGGCGGCGCGGACGGACGCCCATCTGGCCCGGCTTGGCGACGGGGCCGAGGTCATCGGCCTCGCCGTTCCCCTCGGCGGGCGCGAACTTAGGAGCGCCCTCCAGGACGTCATCGAGGCCAACGCCATCGACTTCGGCGTGTTGCGGCTGACCCTGACCCGGGGCTTAGGCCCCCGGGGGCTGCCGCCGCCGGTCCCGGCCCAGCCGACTTTATTGATCACCGGCGCGTCCCAGGATTTGACGGCGCAAGAACCGGTGACCGCCGTCATCGCCACCACGACCCGGCGCAACGAGCATTCGCCGCTATCCGGAATCAAGTCCACGTGCTGTCTGGACGGCATCCTGGCGGCCCGGGAAGCGGCCAAACGGGGCGCCGGCGATGCGTTGCTGCTGAACGGCGCCGGCAACCTTGCCGAAGCCACGGCCGCCAACCTGTTCCTGGTCATCGACGCGACCGCGGTGACGCCCCCGGTCGATGACGGGGCGATGCCCGGCGTCATGCGGGCCGATGTGATTAGGGGGTTAAGCGCGGCGGAGCGCACCCTGGGGCCGGCCGATCTGTCGTCCGCGTCGGAGGCGTTCCTGACCAATTCCCTGGGCATTCGGCCGCTGACGGCCGTCGACGGAGAACCCATCGGCGACGGCAATCCGGGGCCGGTTAGCGCCGAGGCGCAAAAAATCATCTGAGAGATTTGGTCAGATAAAAAACAAGACGATCGAAAGCCTGTCCGGGGAGGAGGTGCTGGCGGCCACGGGTTGCTATTCCTTGCCGACCGACAGGTCGGTGATTTTGGGGTCGTCGCCGCACAATGGACAGCCGGGATCGCGCTTGAGGGTGATTTTACTGAACGTGGTTCCCAGCCCCTCGCAGACTATCAGCGCTCCGGACAGGCTATCGCCGATGCCGAGCAGCTCCTTCAGCACTTCGGCGGCCTGCAGGGATCCGGCCATGCCGCACAGCGCGCCCAGGACGCCGGCCTCGGCGCAGGTGGGGATTTGGCCTTCCGGCGGCGGTTCCGGGAACAGGCAGCGGTAACAGGGGCCGTGGCCGCCGCCGGCGTCTTCCTCGAACGGCTTGAAGGTGTAGACCTGGGCGTCGAAGCGCAGGATGGCGGCGGAAACCAGGGTTTTCCTGGCGAAGTAACACGCATCGTTGACCAGGAACCGGGTCGCGAAGTTGTCCGACCCGTCGGCGATGATGTCGTAATCGGAAATCAAGTCGAGAGCGTTGTCCGGGCCGAGGCGCTGTTGCAAGGGGACGACGGTGACGTCCGGGTTGATGCCGGCGAGGGTCTTCTTCGCGCTTTCCACCTTCGGCGCGCCGATGGCGTCGGTGGAATGAACGATCTGGCGTTGCAGGTTTGACAAGTCGACCACGTCGTCGTCGACGATGCCGAGCGTCCCCACCCCGGCCGCCGCCAGGTACAACAACACCGGCGATCCCAACCCGCCGGCGCCGACCACCAGAACGCGGGCGTTCAACAGCCGCTCCTGGCCTTCGCCGCCGACCTCTTGCAAAAGGATATGGCGTGCGTACCGGTTTATCTGGGCTTCGGTGAAGCTCACGGGGAGGCTAACCGAGACTGTCGAAAAGGGCCGTCGAAAGGTAACGGTCGGCGGAGTCGGGCAGGAAGGTGACGATCACCTTTCCGGCCATGTCTTCCCGGGCCCCTACCTCCAGGGCCGCGGCCAGGGCCGCGCCTGAGGACATGCCGACGGCGAGGCCCTCCAGCCGGGCCACGCGGCGGGCCATTTCGAATGCCGGTTCGCTGCCGATTTTAAGGATTTCGTCGATGGCCTCGGTGTCGAGGACCTCGGGGATGAACCCCGGCCCCATGCCCTGAATCTTGTGCGGTCCCGGCATGCCGCCCGACAGCACCGGGCTGTCCTCGGGCTCGATGGCGACGATCAGCAGGTCCGGATTGCGCGGTTTCAAGACCTGGGCGCACCCGGTCAGGGTACCGCCGGTGCCGACCCCGATGACGATGGCGTCGACCCGCCCGCCGGTGTCGATCCAGATTTCCTCGGCCGTGGTGAGGCGGTGAATCTCGGGATTGGCCGGGTTTACGAACTGCTGCAACATGATCGCGCCGGGGGTCTCTTCGACCAGTTCCTCGGCCCGCTCCACGGCCCCCCGCATGCCCAGTTCGACCGGGGTGAGTTCTGTTTCGGCGCCCAACAGGTTGAGCATCTTCCGGCGCTCATCGGACATGCTTCCCGGCATCGTCAGGATCAGCCGGTATCCCTTGGCGGCGCAGACGAAAGCCAAGGCAATCCCGGTATTGCCCGAGGTCGGCTCGATCAGGGTGGTTCCGGGCTTGATAAGGCCTTCGCGTTCGGCGGCCTCGACCATGGAAATCCCGATGCGGTCCTTGACCGAGCCCAAGGGATTGAAAAACTCGCACTTTCCCAGGATTTCCGCCTTCACCCCCTGGTCTTCGGCCAGTTTGCCGAGCCGCACCAGAGGCGTGGCGCCGATGGTCTCTATGATGCCGTCATAGACGCGGCCGCGAAATTCGGGCCCGAGGGAAGGGCCGGGGGAAGGGATGGGGGCGGGTTTCATGCTCATATCAGTAGCGTTCCGTTAAAAAACCCGTCAAATCGTGAAATCCAGATTGCGGCTACCTTCGCTGACGATCCCGGACTGGTTGGCGCGGGTGCAAAGTTCATCCACGGTCAGGCTGTCGAGGCGCTCCATCAGCCCGTCCTGCAGCTCCCGCCACAACGGCCGCACCACCTGATAGCCCAGCTCCGAGCCCTGGGTTTCCTCGATCAGGTTGTTGTCGGCCTCCATTTCCCTGACCACGCGCACGATATCGCCGACAGTGATGCGGCGGCGCTCGCGGGCCAGTCTGTAGCCGCCCCTGGGGCCACGGACGCCGATCAGGATCCCCTGACGAACCAGGTGCTGCAGGGCGTGTTCCAGATACCGGCGCGGGATTCCCTGGCGGCGGGTGATTTCCCGGCTCTGCACCGGTTCGGCGCCGGCGTGATAGGCGATGTCGAGCACCGCCTCGATGGCAAACATCATCTTTTTCGACAGCCTGAGCATGGCCTAGCCCCCCGATCCCGTGGACCCGAAGCCGCCGTCGCCGCGGTCCGTTTCGTCGAGCGCGCCCACTTCGCGCCACTGGGCGCCGATGACCGGCTGGACGACCATTTGGGCAATGCGCATGCCGCGGGTGACGGTGAAGGGTTCCTCGCCGTGATTGATCAGAATGACGCCGATTTCGCCGCGGTAATCGGCATCGATAGTGCCGGGGCTGTTGAGGATCGTTACCCCGTGCTTCACCGCCAGTCCCGAGCGCGGCCGGACCTGGGCCTCGAAACCGCCGGGAAGCTGAATGGCGATGCCCGTCGGAATCAGGGCCCGGCGGCCCGGTTCCAGGACCACCGGGTCCGTTACCGCGGCCACCAGGTCGACGCCGGCGCTCCTGTCGGTGGCCGGCGCCGGCAGGGCCAGGTCCGCTCCGTGGGGGAGGCGTTGAATGGCGACGGAAATGCCGTTTACGTCGAGGGCCAAGTTGGCGCTCATGACGCCGCCGCGAGAACGCCGGCGACCCTTTGCGCCAGGCGCTCGGCGACGGCGGTCTTGGACAGGGCCGGCCAGTCCTCGACACCGGCCTCGGTGATCAAATGCACGGTGTTGTAATCGCCCGCGAAGGCGCCGGTTTCCGGCGACACGTCGTTGGCGACGATCCAGTCGCAGCCTTTGGCCGCGCGCTTTTTCGTCGCATTGGCGATAACATCGCCGGTTTCGGCGGCGAAACCGACCATCAGGCGCGGCCTGAGGTTGCCCTTGGTGCTGAGCGTCGCCAGGATATCGGGGTTTTCCACCAGGGTCAGTTCGGGGGCCTTTTTCGGGCCCGTTTTCTTGATTTTTCCCTTGGCCACCGTTTGCGCCCGCCAGTCGGAAACCGCCGCCGCCAGGACGGCGACGTCCACCGGCAGCGCCTGTTCGCAGGCTTCCAGCATCTGCCGGGCGGTTAAGACCTTCACCATCTCGACGCCGGGCGGGTCGGGCTGGTGGCTGGGCCCGGAAACGAGGGTCGTTTGCGAACCCAGCCGGGCCAGGGCGCCGGCGATGGCGTGGCCCTGTTTGCCCGAGGAACGATTGGCCAGATAGCGGACCGGATCGATGGCCTCATGGGTCGGCCCGCTGGTCACCAGCGCCCGCTTGCCGCTCAAAGGCAGGCCCTGGCGGAAAAAATCCTCGACGGCGGCGGCGATTTGATCCGGTTCCGACATCCGGCCCAGGCCCCATTCGCTGCAGGCCATGTCGCCTTCCTCGGGGCCGATGAAGCCGATGCCTCTTTTTTCCAGCGTTGCCAGGTTTTCCCGGGTCGCCGGGTTTTCCCACATGCGGACGTTCATGGCCGGCGCGGCCAGGATCGGCCTGTCGGTGGCCATCAACGCCGTCGTCGCGAGATCGTCGGCGATCCCGGCCGTCATCTTGGCCAGGATGTTGGCCGTCGCCGGCGCCACCAGCACCAGGTCGGCCTCGCGGGACAGCCGGATATGGCCCATTTCGTCTTCGTCGGTGAGCGAGAACAGGTCCTGGTATACCTTGTCTTCGCTGAGGGCGCCCAGGGTCAGCGCGGTGACGAATTCGGCGCCGCCCGCGGTCAACAGGCAGCGCACGGCGGCGCCCCGTTGGCGAAGCCGGCGAACCAGGTCGGGGCACTTATAAGCGGCGATCCCACCCGAGACGATCAACAGAATTCTTTTACCCTCAAGCATTTTACCTTCATGTCTTGTGGAGTTTGAAATTATTTAACGGAAAAAAGGTGTGATTAAGATAGTACCGTGCAAAAGACGGCGCAACCCTTCGTTTTCCAATCAGGTGAATTTGACCACGGCCAACCCCACCACCAGCACCGCGACGGCCAGCCAGACCGCCGACAAGCCCCGGTTCGGGCCCGATTCCCGTTTCAGCGCGTCGACGGTTTTCGGGTGCAGGAGGAGCCTGCCGCCGGACAGTATGGCGGCGCTTTCCTCGATGTCGTCAAGCATCCGGGGCAGGCGGTCGACGGCCTCGGCGATGGAACCGACGGTGTCGCGGATGCGGGCCTCGGGGCCGAGATTTTCCCTCATCCAATCCTCGATCATGGGCCGGGCCAGGAACCACAGGTTGGCTTCCGGCGCCAGCTTTCGTCCGGTTCCTTCGGCGACCAGCATCGTTTTCTGCAGCAACAGGAGCTGCGGCTGGGTCTCCATCTGGAAGGTTTCGGTGATCTGGAACAGTTGTCCCAGAAGCCGGGCGATGGAGATTTCGTTCTGCGGCTTATCCAGAATCGGCTCGGCGATGGAGCGGCAGGCCTGGGTAAAGGCATCGACGGACCGGTCCGGGGGCACCAAGCCGGCCTCGAAGTGCACTTCCGCGGCGCGGCGGTAGTCACGGGTCAGAAATGCCAGCAGTATTTCGCCCAGCCAGCGACGCGTTTTCGGGTCGAGCCTTCCCATGATCCCGAAATCGACGGCGCCGATGGCGCCGTCCTCCATGACGAACAGGTTGCCCGGATGGACGTCGGCATGGAAAAACCCGTCGCGGAAGACCTGTTTAAAGGTGGCGTTGGAGGCCTTTTCCAGCACCGCTTCGGGGTCGTGTCCGGCGTCGATGATGGCGTCGCGTTCATCCAGCGGGACGCCGGAAAGCCGGGCCGTCGTCAGCACCCGGCGTCCGGTGCGCCCCCAATCCACTTCGGGCACCCGGAAATCATCGTCTCCTTCGAAGTTGTCGCCGATCTCGGCCGCCGCGGCGGCCTCGAAACGGAGGTCCATTTCCAGTTCCACCGTTTCGGCCAGGGTGTCGACGCATTGAAGGGGCTTCAGGCGCCGGAGTTCCGGCCGGGTCGTCTCTAAAAGCCCGGCCACCCAGCGCATCAGGTCGAGGTCGCGCTTGAAGGCCTCTTCGATGCCGGGCCGCAGGATCTTCACCGCCACCTCCTTGCCTTCGGGGGTGACGGCGAAATGGACCTGGGCGATGGAGGCGGCGGCCACCGGGGTGTCGTCGAAGGGGGAATAAAGGGTTTCCAAGGGCTCACCGAATTCCCGCTCGATGATGGCCCGGGCTTCCGAAGCGGGAAACGGCGGCAGGCGGTCCTGCAAATCCGAAAGATCGGCCGAAAACTCCTCGCCCAAAAGGTCGGAACGGGTGGCCAGCGCCTGGCCCAATTTGATGAAGCTCGGCCCCGCCTCGGTGAGGGCCCGGGCCAGCCGCTGTCCTTTCCTTCCCCGCCGCCGTCCTGCCCCGTCCTTGCCGCCCTCGCCGGCCCTCGGCGGGCCCGCCAGCATCCGCGCCAGGGCCACCACCCCGGGGGCTATGTCGAGCTCTTCCAGGGGGAACAGGGCGTCGTAACGGGCCAGGATGCGCGCCACCCTGAGCAGCCTCCAGATATTGCGGAGCGACCGGATCACGGGCTCAGACCCGCCACGCCGAATGCAGGGCGGCGATGCCGCCGGAAAGATTCCGCACCTTGACCTGGCCCAGGCCCGCCTCGGCGATCATCCGGGCGAACGGTTCCTGGGCCGGGAACCGGCGGATGCTTTCGGCCAGGTACTGGTAAGCCTCCCTGTCGCCGGCCACCCTAGCGCCTAGAAACGGAAGCACCTTGAAGGAATAGGTTTCGTACAGCTTACCCAGAAGCGGCAGCGCCACGCGGCTGAACTCCAGGCACAGGAACCGGCCGCCGGGCTTGAGCACGCGGCGGGCTTCCTCGAGCGCCTTGTCGATGCGGGTGACGTTGCGGATGCAAAAGGCGGTGGTGTAGGCGTCTTTCGAGGCGTCGGCCAGGGGCAGGTTCTCGGCGTCGCCCTCGACCCATTCGATGGATTCGAGGATACCCCTGTCCACGGCCCGGTCGCGGCCTTGTTTGAGCATTTCCTCGTTGATGTCGACGACGGTGACGCTGCCGCCGCCGCGGTCCAGGAAACGGAACGCGATATCACCGGTGCCGCCGCCGACATCGACCAGGGCCATTTCCGGCCGCGGGACCAGCCAATCCATCATTGCCGCCTTCCACAGCCGGTGAACGCCCAGACTCATCAGGTCGTTCATCAGGTCATAACGAGGGGCCACGGAATCGAAGACGTCCCTGACCAGGGACTCTTTCT
Organism: Rhodospirillaceae bacterium; assembly: GCA_002686255.1. GTDB lineage: Bacteria > Pseudomonadota > Alphaproteobacteria > Rhodospirillales > Casp-alpha2 > Casp-alpha2. The sequence continues at coordinate 37,659 of NZAZ01000127.1, read as the reverse complement.
CGGCTTCGGGCACGCGGCGGTAGCCGAAATGGGCGGTTGGCGAATCTTCGGGCAGGTGTTTGGACATAGCCGGAAACATAGCCTAAGCTTCGCCCCGACGCCACTTTCCCGATGCCGTCGAAGCGGTGCCGCGACCTAAACAGCCGCCATCCGAATCAAACCATTAGCGGGCCGTTAGCGGGTTTTTTGCAACCTTAACCTCAAGCACCTGACCGATGCCCGAGCTTCCCGAAGTCGAAACCGTGCGCCGGGGCCTGGCCGGTGTTTTCGAAGGCCGGCGCCTGACCGCCGTCAAGGCGCTCAGGCCCGATCTCCGGTTTCCCCTGCCCACGGGCTTCTCGAGCCGGCTTCAGTGCCGGACCGTGGCCACCCTTGGCCGGCGCGGCAAATTCCTCCTGTTCGGGCTTGAAGACGGGGCGACGCTGATTGCCCACTTGGGCATGTCCGGACGGTTCAGGATATTCGACGGCCCGGCACCGCCTCTGGAACGCCACGATCACATCGTCTTCGAGACCGATGGCGGCGTCACCATCCGCTTCAACGATCCCCGGCGGTTCGGTTTCATGGACATCGCCGAAAAAGACGCCCTTTGCCGCCATCCGATGCTGGCAAACCTGGGGCCCGAACCCCTGGCCAACGATTTTAACGGTCCGGTGCTGGCGGCTCGGCTCAAAGGCCGCCGGGCGCCGATCAAGACGGCGCTCCTGGATCAATCTGTGATTGCGGGGATCGGAAACATATACGCGTGCGAGGCTCTTTTCAGGGCCGGGCTGTCGCCCCGGCGCAAGGCGGCGACGGTGCGGGGGGGACGCGCCGACAGGTTGTCGCAGGCGATCAAGGCGGTGTTGACGGATGCCATTGCCGCCGGCGGGTCATCGCTCAGGGACTACCGGCGGCCTGATGGGGTGCTGGGGTATTTCCAGCATTCCTTCGCCGTCTACGGCCGTCAGGGGGAAGGCTGCCCCGGCTGCACCTGTAATGCCGCCCAGACGGGCGGCATTCGCCGCATAACGCAGTCGGGGCGCTCCACATTCTATTGTGCCTGCCGGCAGCGCTGATGCTATAAGCGGACCCATGGGACGCCGGAAACGGATAATCTTAAACGGGCTTCGGGTTATGGCCCTTGCCGCCTTCCTCGGAAGCGGGATAGCGGCCGTGGTCCCTTCCGACCGCACCCTGGCCCAGAGCCCGGACGCCTTCGTCGGCGCCATCGAAGACTTGCCACTGATGCCGGGCCTCATCGAGGAAGAAGGCGGCATGGTTTTCGACTCCGCCCGGGGCCGCATCGTCGAAGCCTTCGCCACCGGGCCGGTCAGCGAAGCGGCCGTCAGGGCATTCTATGACGAGACGCTGCCGCAATTGGGTTGGCGGCCTCTGGGGCAAGGCGCCTTCCAACGGGAAAACGAAATCCTGATGGTGGAATTCCCGGGCGGGCCGGGCGCGCCGCCGCTGCTGACGGTTGGCTTCCGGCTGATGCCGGCGGCCAATTGAGCCGGGGCTTTCTTGCGGCGTTTCGGGCGGCGTTGAAGGCGCTGAATTGGGGTGGGCAAACAGGTCTTGACGGCCTGCCGAGGCCCCTATATAAGCCTGCCTTCTGTTTCAGAGGTCCAAGTAAATAAAAGGTTTTTTTATATGGCCGTGAGTCTTTCAGCCAAGAAAAGGATCCGCCAAACGAAGCGGCGGACCGAGATGAACATCCGCCGTCTCAACGCCATCAGATCGTCCATCCGCAAGGTCGAGGCGGCGATCACGGCGGGAAATAAATCAGATGCCGAGGCCGCGCTCCGCGCCGCCGAGCCGCAAATGATGCGCGGCGCCGCAAAGGGCGTAATCAACCGCAACACCATGTCACGCAAGCTTTCCCGGCTTTCCAGGCAGATCAAGGGGATGGCCGCCTGAGCCCAGACGAACGCCGTTTCCTTTTCCGAGCCACGCACCCATCGAATCCGCGGCTTTTTCATGGCCAAGGCGGGGTGGATTCCTTCTCGCAAAACTTGTCAAGAAATTTATTTTCGATTTTTTTCGATGTTCCCTATTCGAACTTGTTGCCATGCGAAGTCGGTCGCCCTAGTATTTGGTCTTCCGGCGCGGGGCCGTAAAGAGTCTCTGGGAAATAGTTAAGATAGAATTCAATCCATCGGTATTTTAATAAAATTTACTTATAATTTATTTCTAAAAGTAAAATAAAGTAAAAAACCAAGTCGGGAGGATGCCAAATCAAGTAATATTTTTTAACGCTGAAAACTGGCGGAAAGGATTCCACCGGCTTATTTTAGCGTCATTAGTTAGATTTTTTGCGAAACCAAAACTGGATATAAAAAACCGAAATTTGTTCTCAAAGGGGGGCGTTCAACAGCCGCGAGGTCTTTGATCTGGAATTTGGATCGGAAGAATACAGGTGGGGGATGCATCGATCTTTTATCCAGTGCATTCGGTCTTAAGGACGCGGGCGACAATCACCCGGCCTTGTTTTTAAGGATTTTCCGCCGCGGCATTTGAAACGGTTGGCTTCTGTCCAACGCCCTCTTTGATCGGGATTGTCGTGGCGGCGCCGTCAGCCGCAAAGGTATCGGATCGGGGTTTCGCCGAACCGCGAAACAAAAGTCCCTGGAAGGGGACTTCCAGGGGCGTATTGGGGACCATGGAAAAAGACAAAACCGCGGCGGGCGGCAAGACCCCATCTGATACAAGCCTAAACACCCAGTGGAAGGCCGTATGCGGGCTTCTGAGGGCTGAGATCGGGGAGGCGGCTTACCAAAGCTGGCTCAAACCGATGACCGTCCACGAGATTGTCGACGGTGAACTGAGGATTTTCGTGCCGACGCGTTTTATGCGCGATTGGATCATCGCCCATTATCTGGACCGGCTTTGCGAGTTGTGGGCGGACGAAAACGCCGAAGTCAAAAGCGTCAACGTTTACATCCAATCCGAACGCGAGACGGAAACGGCTCCATCCAGGAAAAAAACATCTTCCGGCGATGCCGGCTCTTCGAGGAACGGTGGCTCCAACAATTTCCGCATCGACATCAGCGCCCCCTTGGATCATCGCTACACCTTCGAGCAGTTCGTCGTCGGCAAGCCAAACGAGTTTGCCTACGCCGCCGCCCGGCGTATCGCCGAAGCCTCCAAGGTGGTTTTCAATCCGCTGTTCCTTTATGGCGGCGTCGGCCTAGGCAAGACCCATTTGATGCAAGCCATCGCCTGGCACATCCGCGAACGCACGCCGGAGCGGACCGTCATCTACCTGTCGGCGGAAAAGTTCATGTACCGTTTCATCCGGGCGCTGCGCGAAAAGAACACCGTTGATTTCAAGGAACAATTCCGGTCCGTGGACGTGCTGATGATCGATGACGTGCAGTTCATCAGCGGCAAGGAATCGACCCAGGAAGAGTTCTTTCACACTTTCAATTCCCTGGTCGATCAAGACCGTCAGATCGTCCTTTCCGCCGATAAATCGCCATCCGACCTGGAAGGCATGGAAGAACGGCTGATTTCCCGCCTCAATTACGGCCTCGTCGCCGACATTCACGCCACGACGTACGAATTGCGTCTCGGCATCCTGTATTCCAAGGCCGAGAAAATGTCGGTGGAGATACCGCAAAAGATTCTGGAATTCCTGGCCCACAAGATCACCGCCAATGTCCGTGAACTGGAAGGCGGTCTCAACCGGGTCGTCGCCCATGCCCAACTGGTCGGCCGCGACATCACGCTGGAAACCACCCAGGACGTGCTCCATGACCTGCTGCGCGCCAACGACCGCCGAGTCACCATCGAGGAAATCCAAAAGCGCGTTTCCGCGCACTTCAACATCCGCGTTTCCGACATGCATTCGGCCCGCCGCGCGCGTTCCGTCGCCCGGCCCCGTCAGGTGGCCATGTACCTGGCCAAACAGTTGACGGCCCGCTCCTTGCCGGAAATCGGCCGTAAATTCGGTGGCCGCGACCACACCACGGTGATGCACGCGGTCAAGAAGGTCGATGAACTCCGCGAGCAGGATTCTTCCTTCGCCGAGGACGTTGAACTGCTGCGCCGCATGCTCGAGGGGTAATACCAAGGATCAACGATAAAGCCCCCTCCACGGCGCCGGTCCCAAGGCCGTTTTGAGCCCCTTTCCGGGGCTTTTTTTGAGCCCTTTTCTGGGTCGAAAATGGTTACGATTCAAGGGGCTTATGCTATAATACGGCGTTCTTCGGGAAGGGCCTGTTCCGAGCCCTTTCCGGCGCCTTCAGAATGCCCCGGAAACGCTGGCGAAAAATCATACTAAAGGCTTGAAATCACATCATGAAATTGACTATCGAGCGGGCCGCTTTGTTGAAGGCCTTGAGCCATGTACAAAGCGTTGTCGAGCGCCGCAACACGATCCCGATTCTCTCAAATCTGAAGTTGGAAGCCGGCGACGGAAAACTGTCGCTGAACGCCACCGATATGGACCTTGATATCATCGACCAGGTGGCGGCCGAAATTTCCACCCCGGGGACCACCACGGCGCCGGCCCATACCCTTTATGAAATCGTCCGTAAGCTGCCCGAGGGCTCGCAAGTGGAACTTAACGCCGACGGCGAAGGACAACTGCAATTGACGTCCGGGCGCTCGCGTTTTTCACTCGCCTGCCTGCCCACCGATGATTTCCCGGTCTTGTCCGGCGGCGACATGGGCCATGAGTTCTCCCTGCCGGTGGCCGAGATCCGGGCCCTGATCGACAAGACCTGGTTCGCCATTTCCACCGAAGAGACCCGCTATTACCTGAACGGTATCTATATCCATGCCGCCGAGCGCGACGGGACGGCGGTGCTGCGCGCGGTGGCCACCGACGGCCACCGGCTGGCCAGCGTCGAATGCCCGTTGCCCGACGGCGCCGCCGGGATGCCCGGCGTCATCGTGCCGCGCAAGACCGTTACCGAGCTCCGCAAGCTGGTCGATGAGACGACGGACGATATCGCCGTTGGATTGTCGGAAACCAAGATCCGCTTTTCCTTTGACAGCGCGGTGCTGACGTCGAAGCTGATCGACGGCACGTTTCCCGATTACCGGCGGGTCATTCCGGAAGGAAACGACAAGAAGATGGAGATCAACGCCAAGGTCTTCGCCGATGCCGTCGACCGGGTGTCCGCCATTTCCAGCGAGAAATCGCGCGCCGTGAAGCTGAACCTCACCAACGACAGCCTGACCCTCTCGGCGTCGAGCCCCGACGACGGCAACGCCACCGAAGAGGTCGAGGCCTCTTACCAGGGCGAGGAATTGGAAATCGGGTTCAACGCCGCCTATTTGCTCGATATCACCCGCCAGATCGAAGGTTCGAACGCCAGGCTTTTGCTGGCCGATGCCGCTTCGCCGACCATCCTCAGCGAAGTCGATGACACCAGCGCGCTTTACGTTCTTATGCCCATGCGTGTGTAAGGGATTGCCCTGTTGGGATCACAAGGTTTGGCCACTCTGGATATTCCAGCCGACACCCGCGACCTGGCCACCCTCGCCGCCGGCAACGGCGGCTATGCGGTCAGGCGGCTGACGTTGACGGACTTCCGTTGTTACCGCCATCAACGCCTGGAGGCCGGCGAGGGCCCCGTCGTGCTAACGGGACCCAATGGCGCCGGCAAGACGAACCTTTTGGAAGGACTGTCGTTCCTGGTTCCCGGGCGGGGGCTCCGACGGGCCAAGCTTTCCGACGTCATCCGCCGCGAAGAGGGAAATAGCGCTTTTTCCGGTCCCTGGGGCGTGGCGGCGACCGTCAAATCGCCCCAAGGCGAGGTCGAGATCGGCACCGGTTTTGAAGCCGGCCGGGCGGGCGGCCGGGACAAGCGGATCGTCAGGGTCGACGGCGAGACGGTGAAAAGCCAGGCCGTCCTGGCCGAACACCTGAGCGTCCTTTGGCTGACGCCGCAAATGGACCGGCTGTTCCTCGAAGGCCCCGGGTCCCGGCGCCGGTTCCTGGACCGTTTGGTGTTCGATTCCGACCCGGCGCACCTGGGCCGCGTCAACGCCTACGAACACGCCATGCGCGAACGCATGGCCCTGCTCCGCGCCAACGGCGACACGGCCTGGGTTGAGACTCTGGAGGACACCATGGCGACCCGTGGCGTGGCGGTGGCCGCCGCCCGGCTCGATGCAACGCGGCGCCTGGGCGGCCAACTGAAGGAATCAACGGGCGCTTTCCCCCGGGCTTCCGTCGAGGTCGCCGGCACGGTCGAGGATTGGCTTAAGGCGGGCCCGGCGCTGGCGGCGGAAGACAGGCTCAGGGCCGCGCTTGCGGCCCGGCGCGCCGCCGACGCGGCCGAAGGCCGGGCCGCCATCGGGCCGCACCGCAGCGATTTGAAGGTCCTGCATCTCGGTAACGGCCGGCCGGCGGAGCTTTGTTCCACCGGCGAACAGAAGGCGCTCCTGGTGGCGTTGGTATTGGGGACGGCGAAAATGCGCGCCTACGAGCAAGGAACGGCGCCGCTGTTGCTTCTCGACGAAATCGCGGCCCACTTGGACGAAATCCGCCGAGAGGCGCTGTTCGACGAAATTTCGCGCCTCGGCGCCCAGGTGTGGCTGACCGGCACCGACGCCGGCCTGTTCGCGCCCCTGGCCGGGCGGGCGCGGTTTTTCGCCGTCAATGAGGGCACGGTAACACCCCAAAACTAGGTAAAGAGCGAAGCATGGCAAAGAAAACGACCAAAAGGACGGCGCCGAAAGCGACGAAGAAGGCGGCAAAGAAAGCGCCGGGGAAAACCACCCAAAAAGCCGCGCCCGCCGCCGCGCCGGAAGACATGGAAACGGTCAACGGCAACGGCGAAGCTTATGACGCCGAATCGATCAAGGTCCTGCGCGGGCTCGAGGCCGTGCGCAAGCGCCCGGGCATGTATATCGGCGACACCGACGACGGCTCGGGGCTGCATCACATGGTCTATGAGGTGGTCGACAACGCCATCGACGAGGCAATGGCCGGTTTCTGCGACTCCATCCAGGTGACGCTCAATGGCGATGGTTCGGTGACGGTGATCGACAACGGCCGCGGCATTCCCGTCGATATCCACGCCGAAGAAGGCGTTTCGGCGGCCGAGGTCATCATGACCCACCTTCACGCCGGCGGAAAATTCGACCAGAACTCGTACAAGGTCTCGGGCGGACTGCACGGCGTCGGCGTTTCGGTGGTCAACGCGCTGTCGGAATGGCTGGAACTGAGAATCCGCCGCGAAGGCACGGAATATTTCGTCCACTTCAAGAAAGGCGATGCGGAAAAACCGCTGGCCGAGATCGGCGACGCGCCGAAGGGCGGCGACGGGGAGCTGATTTCCGGCACCGAATGCACGTTCCTGCCGTCGAAAAAAGTGTTCACCATGACCGATTTCGATTTTTCGACCTTGGAGCACCGCTTGCGCGAACTGGCGTTCCTCAATTCCGGCGTTTCCCTGATCCTGACCGACGCCCGCAGCGTCGAGCCCAAAGTGGTGGAAATGAATTACGACGGCGGTCTTTCGGCCTTCGTCGGCTATGTGGACCGGGCCAAGACGGCGTTGCTGGAAACGCCGATCACAATTAACAGCGAACGCGACGGCGTCACCGTGCAACTGGCGATGCAGTGGAACGACAGCTACCACGAGACCATGCTGTGCTTCACCAACAACATCCCGCAGCGGGACGGCGGCACCCATCTGGCCGGATTCCGGGGCGCCTTGACCCGGACCATCAATTCCTATGCGGCGTCGAGCGGCATCGCCAAGAGGGAAAAGATCAACCTTGCCGGCGACGACGCCCGCGAAGGCCTGACCTGTGTGCTGTCGATCAAGCTCCCGGACCCGAAGTTTTCGTCGCAGACCAAGGACAAGCTGGTGTCAAGCGAGGTCCGCCCGGTCGTCGAAGGCATCATCGGTGAGGGTCTGGAACGCTGGTTCGGCGAACACCCGGCGGACGCCAAACGAATCATCGGCAAGATCGTCGAAGCCGCCGCCGCCCGCGAGGCCGCCCGCAAGGCGCGCGAGCTGACGCGGCGCAAAGGCGCCCTGGATATCAGTTCCCTGCCGGGCAAGCTCGCCGATTGCCAGGAACGGGACCCGGCGTTGAGCGAGCTGTTCATCGTCGAGGGCGACAGCGCCGGCGGATCGGCCAAACAGGGGCGCGATAGGTCCAATCAGGCAATCCTGCCGCTGCGCGGCAAGATCCTGAACGTCGAGAGGGCGCGCTTCGACAAAATGCTGAGTTCGTCGGAAATCGGCACCCTGATCACGGCCCTGGGCACCGGTATCGGACGCGAGGATTTCGACATCGGGAAATGCCGCTACCACAAGATCATCATCATGACCGACGCCGACGTCGACGGCTCCCACATCCGCACCCTGCTGCTGACGTTTTTCTACCGTCACATGGGACCGATCATCGACCAGGGCTATCTCCATATCGCCCAACCGCCCCTTTACCGAGCCAAACGCGGCTCGTCGGAGGTCTACCTCAAGGATGACGGGCAGTTGGAGGACTACCTGTTCAACACCGCCATCGACGAAGGCGTCGTATTCGTGCCCTTCGACGGCAAACAGATGGCCGGACCCGACCTTCGCGGCTTGGTCGGCGAGGCGAGGACGGCCAAGACGCTGCTGTCCGGGCTTGCCCGGCACGTGCCCTTCGACGTCGTCGAGCAGGCGGCGATCCTGGGCGCCTTGAACGCGCAAATCCTTTCCGATTCAAAGCTCGCCGGCCGGACGGCGGACATCATCGCCAAGCGCCTGGATGCGCTCGAGGCGCCGGCGGAAAGGGGCTGGGCGGGGAGCCCGCTGGACGACGGGGGGTTGGAATTCACCCGTATGCTTCGCGGCGTCACCGAACACCACGCCATCGACGGCGCCTTGATAGATTCCACCGACGCGCGGCGCCTCGACGACCGGGCCGGCCAGTTGCAGAAACTGTATGCCCGCCACGGGGTCCTGACGGTCAAGGACGAGGAGTTCCCGATCACCGGCCCGGTCAGCCTGGTCGACCGGATCATGGAACTGGGGCGCAAGGGCGTCGGCATCCAGCGCTACAAGGGCCTGGGCGAGATGAACCCGGAACAGCTCTGGGAAACGACCCTCGACCCCGAAGCCCGGTCCTTGTTGCAGGTCAAGGTAAACCACGCCGACGACGCCGAGGATGTGTTCTCGACGCTGATGGGCGACGTGGTCGAGCCCAGGCGCGAATTCATCCAGGAAAACGCGCTCAAGGTCGCCAACCTGGACGTTTAGGCCCCCCGCGGCCTTCCCCCCCGTTAACCCGATGCTAACCGGCATGCGCGATCATGCCCGGCATGGGAAAAGTCCGTAAAAACAAGGCCAAAGCCCCTAAAAAGACCACCAAGGCGCCGAAGCAACACGGCGGCCTGTGGCGCGCCGTCAGGTGGACTTTCGGGAAAACGTTGAAATGGGGCACCGTCGGCGCCGTCTGGGCGGTGATCGCGTTTTCGGTGCTGGCCGCCTGGTACGCGACCGAGCTGCCGGACGTGGAGCAGGCCTTCAACGCCACCCGGCGGGCGACGGTGACGGTGCTGGCCGCCGACGGCTCCCCGCTGGCCACCATCGGCGACGTCTACGGCCGGCCGGCCGGGCTCGACGAACTGCCCAAGGCCCTGACCCAGGCCGTGCTGGCGACCGAGGACCGGCGCTTCTACCGCCACTTCGGCCTCGACGTCATCGGCCTGGCCCGGGCCATGAAGGCCAACCTCCAGGCCCGGCGCATCGTTCAGGGAGGGTCCACCATCACCCAGCAGGTGGCGAAGAACCTGTTTCTGACCCCGGAACGGACGATAAAACGCAAAATTCAGGAGCTTTTGCTGGCCCTGTGGCTGGAGCGCAAGTTCACCAAGGACCAGATCCTGACCATCTACCTGAACCGGGTCTACCTGGGCGCCGGCACCTATGGCGTCGATGCGGCGGCGGGCAAGTATTTCGGCCTCCCGGCGGCGCGGCTGTCGACCTATCAGGCGGCGATGCTGGCGGGGCTGCTGAAGGCGCCCAGCCGCTACAATCCCCTGGCCCATCCGGCCCGCGCCAGGGCGCGGACGGCCCAGGTGCTGAAAAACATGGCCGCCGCCGGTTATCTTTCGCCGGCCGCGGCCGGGAAAGCGGCCTCAAGGACCGGAAACGGCGGGCCTTGGGCAGCCGCCGCCTTCCGCTCCCGCCGCGGCCGCTACTTTACCGACTGGGTGCTGGAGCAGGTCTCGGGCTACGTCAATCCCGGCGACCGGGATATCGTGGTCAGGACGACGCTTGATTCCCATTTGCAGGGGCTCGCCGAAGCCTTCGCCGGAAAGGCGCTAACCAAACAAGGTCTGAGAGCCGGGATTTCCGAAGCGGCCCTGGTGGCGATGACGCCGTCGGGCGCCGTCCGGGCCATGGTCGGCGGCAGGAACCACGTCAAAAGCCAGTTCAACCGCGCCACCCAGGCCAAACGCCAGCCGGGGTCGGCGTTCAAGCCCTTCGTCTATCTGGCCGTGCTGGAAGCCGGCCTGACCCCCGAAACGGTGCTGGTGGACGAACCGGTCCGGATCGGCGATTGGCGCCCCAGAAATTTCGACAAACGCCATGTCGGCCCGGTAAGCCTGAAACAGGCCATGGCCCGATCCATCAATACGGTGGCGGTCAAGGCCGGCGAGAAGGCCGGCCGGGCCCGGGTCATCGGCGTCGCCCGGCGCCTGGGGCTGTCCGGCGATTTCAAGGCCACCCCCAGTCTCGCCCTCGGCGCCCAGGAGGTGACGCTTCTGGAACTGACCCAGGCCTATGTGCCGTTCGCCAACGGCGGCGCCGGGGTGTGGGCCTACGGGATCGAGGAAATCCGCGACCGGGCCGGGAACATCCTCTACCGGCGCGGCGGCTCGGGCCCCGGGCGGGTGGTATCGGCGGCCCACGCCGCGGCCATGAACGCCATGCTGTCCGGCGTCATCACCCAAGGCACCGGCCGCGGCGCCCAAATCGGCCGCCCCCAGGCCGGCAAGACCGGCACCAGCCAGAACTTCCGCGATGCCTGGTTCGTGGGCTATACGGCGGATTTGGTCACCGGGGTGTGGATGGGCAACGACGACGGCAAGACGATGCTGGGCGTCACCGGCGGCGGGCCGCCGGCCGGATTGTGGCGGGAGTTCATGAAAGCCGCCCATGCCGGGACGCCGCCAAGGGCGCTGCCGGGCCTGGCTCCCGCCCCGGCCCCGGAAGAAGACGGTCCTGGATTTTGGCGTAATTTACTGGCCACGTTGTCGGGGAACGAGGGTTAGATTCTATCCACTTGCCCGCCCCCGCCACGGGATGACGGCGGGAATCCGGTCTTTGTAGTCGCGGAATTCGTCGCCATAAAGGGCCAGCAGCTTCCGTTCCTCGGAATACGTGCCGATGAAGAGGTACGCCGATCCCCAGACCGCCGTCGCCAGTCCGAAATCGCCCGTGGCGCCGCCCCATAGAATCAGATAGGCGCCCAAATAAAGCGGATGACGGACGAACCGGTGCAGGCCACTGATGATAAGCGGCTCGTCCTCGGATAGCGTGTTTCCCTTCCCGTGGGCGCGGATTTGCGCCAGGCCCGAAAACCGGCCGAGGTCGTATTCGCGCAGCGCCATCACCAGCACCACCCAGCCGAGGACGTAAACGCCAACCAGCGCGTTTTCGACTGCGGCCGTGGGGGCGAAACTCGCCCGGTCGCCCACCAATGCCCGGCCGAGCGCCCATACGGCGGCGATATGAAGCCCCGCCCATAGGTTATAGGCGAGCCGGTAATAGGCCCCGAACAACGAATCCAGCCGTCGTTTCGCGCCGGCCCCGGCGAGGACGGAGTGAACGACGCCGAAGCTCAGCCACGCCAGTCCATAGATCGCCTGCGCCTCGAGGGGGGTGGGATGGAAAAAAAGGTTTTCCACGCCGCCTGGTGGTTATTTTGTCATCCTGGCGATGGTCGCGGACGTCGAAAAGCCCGGTTCCAGCTTCGCCAGCAGGACCTTGCCGCCGCGGCGCTTGACCACGTCGGCGCCGACGACGCCTTCGAGGTCGTAATCCGCGCCCTTGACCAAGACGTCCGGCTTCAGGGCCTTGATCAGCTTCAACGGCGTTTTTTCGGCGAAGATCACCACCGCGTCCACCGTCGCCAGCGACGCCAGCACCGTGGCCCGGGCGGCTTCCGACTGCACCGGGCGGCCGTCGCTTTTCAGGCTCACCACCGACGCATCCGAATTCAGCCCCACCACCAGCCGCCCGCAGGCCCGTTTGGCCTGTCTCAGCAGCGACACGTGGCCCGGATGCAGAAGGTCGAAACATCCGTTGGTGAAGCCGATCCTGTGACCGGCCCGGCGCCAGGCGTCGACCCGGTCCTTGACCTGTTGGGCGGACAAAACCTTGGCCTCGGCGCTCGAAAGGTCCTGGTGATGGAGCCGGGCGACGACATCGGCGGCATAGGCCGCCGCCGTGCCGACCTTGCCGACGACGATGCCGGCGGCGACGTTGGCCAAGGCCGCGGCGTCGGCCAGTTGGATGCCGGCGCCCAGCGCGGCGGCAACGGCCGCGGCCACGGTATCGCCGGCGCCGGAAACATCGAATACCTCTTGCGCCTCGGCCGCCAGATGGACGGCCCAGCCTTTCGCCGGCACCACGGTCATGCCGTCGGCGCTTCGGGTCACCAGCACGGCGCCGAATTTGTGTTTGCGGATCAGGTATTTGGCGGCGGCGGTGACGTCGTGGTCGGTTTCGACCGCCTTGCCGGCGGCCTCGGCCAGTTCCCGCAGGTTGGGCGTGATCAGGCCGGCGCCCCGGTAACGGCCGAAATCCACTCCCTTGGGGTCGACGATCACGATTTTCTTGGCCTTGCGGGCGATCTTGATGATCTCGGCCGCCGCCTTGCCGGTCAGCACGCCCTTGCCGTAGTCGGACAGCACCACGACCTTGCAGCCCCGCATGGCGCTGGCGGCGGCCCTGATCAGACTCTTTTCGACCTTCGGCGGCAGGTGATGGTCGGTTTCCCTGTCGGCGCGCAGCACCTGCTGCCCGCCGGCCAGGTAGCGCGTTTTGGTCGATGTCCGCCGCCCGTCGTCGACGATCGGCTTGTCGGCAACGCCGTGGCCCCTGATTTGTCCGGCAATCGCCTTGCCGGCGCCGTCGTTGCCGACGACGGTGACGAAGCGGGCCTGGGCGCCGAGCGATCGGAGGTTGCGGACGACGTTGCCGGCGCCGCCGAGCATGGCGTCCTCGCGCTCCACCTTGAGCACCGGTATAGGCGCTTCGGGCGAGATCCTATCGACTGATCCATAATTAAAATGATCCAGCATCACGTCGCCGACGCAAAGCACCCGGGCCTTGGCCAGGGCGCCGATGAGCGGCACCAGTTGGGCGCGATCCGTCATATCAGGCCGAGCTCCTGTTCCAGGGCCCCGCACAGCATGTGGCCGAGGATGATGTGCATCTCCTGGATGCGGGACGTGATGTCCGACGGCACGACCAACAACGGATCGGCCAGGCCGACCATGCGCCCGCCGCCCTTGCCGCCGAAGCCCACCGGAATCGCTCCTATTTCCTTGGCCGTCTCGAGACCGCGGATGACGTTCCCGCTGTTGCCCGAGGTCGAAATGGCCAACGCCACGTCTCCGGGCCGGCATAGGGCCTCGACCTGACGGGCGAACAGGTCGTCGAAGGACCAGTCGTTGGCGATCGCCGTCAGGGCCGAGGTGTCGGTGGTCAGCGCAATGGCGCGGATGGGGTCGCGGTCGGTGATGTAGCGCACCGTCAATTCGGTGGCGATGTGCTGGCAATCGGCGGCGCTGCCGCCGTTGCCGAACAGCGCCAGCTTGTTGCCGGCCCGGATGGCTTCGGCGCAAATGCCGATGAGCCGGGAAAACGGCTCCATAAGCGCCTCGCGGGTGGCGTCCAGGGCCGATTGGTGATGATCGAACTCGGCTTCGTAAAAGGCGTTTAAGTCCATAAACTCATATTTACTCTGTTTACGCCCGCCTATGCAAAGAAGCGCCTACAGCGTTTCCTTGAAATAGCCGATGGTTTTTTCCAGGCCGTCTTCGAGCGCCACCCGGGGCGCCCACCCCAGCGCCGATTTCGCCAGGCCGATGTCGGGGCAACGCTGCAACGGGTCGTCGCCGGGAAGGGGGTGTTCCTCCAATTCGGACTCCGACCCGGTCATGTCGATGATCTTTTCCGCCAGTTCGCGGATCGTCGATTCCGTCGGGTTACCCAGGTTCACCGGTCCGGTCATCTCGTCCGGCGCCTCCATCAGGCCAATCAATCCCTCGATCAGATCGGAGACGTAACAAAAGGACCGGGTCTGGCCGCCGTCGCCGTAAAGGGTGATCGGTTTTCCCCGCAGCGCCTGGACGATGAAATTCGACACCACGCGGCCGTCGTTGGGGAGCATGCGCGGTCCGTAGGTGTTGAAGATCCGGGCGACCCGGATGTTGGTGCCGTACTGGCGGTAATAGTCAAAAAAAAGCGTCTCCGCGCAGCGCTTGCCCTCGTCGTAACAGCCGCGGGGACCGATGGAATTGACGTTGCCCCGGTAGTCCTCCGTCTGCGGGTGCACTTCCGGGTCGCCATAAACCTCGCTCGTCGACGCCTGCAATATTTTTGCCTTGGTCCTTTTGGCCAGGCCCAGCATGTTGATGGCGCCGTGGACCGAGGTCTTGGTCGTCTGCACCGGGTCGTACTGGTAATGGACCGGCGACGCCGGGCAGGCCAGGTTGAAGATTTCATCGACCTCGACGTAAAGCGGAAAGGTTACGTCGTGGCGCATCAACTCGAAGTGGGGCTGGTCGAAAAGGCCGATAAGGTTGTCCCGGGTGCCGGTGAAGAAGTTATCGACGCAAAGCACGTCATGGCCGTCCTCGACGAGGCGGTCGCAAAGATGCGAGCCGACAAACCCGGCGCCGCCGGTGACGAGCACTTTTTTCCTGGCCGCCATGACCCAATCCTTCTGAAAACCGCGCCGAACCTAGCACTTCGCCACGGCGCGGACAAAGCCGAAAGGGTACGCGAGGCGGTTGATCCTTGGTATTACGCCTAGGTCCGCAAAAAACGCCGGGTGCCGGCTTCCAGCACCAGCGCCGTCAGCCGGTTCGAGCGCCAGGCCCCGGTGTCGATGCCGATGCGGTTGGTCCGGATTTCAGGCTCCGGGCACGAGGTGTGGCCGTGGACGACCATGGACCCCAGGTCGGCGTCGGAATACAGAAATTCCTCGCGGATCCACATCAGGTCGAACTCGCTTTGGTCCCGCAACGCCACCCCGGGGCACAGGCCGGCGTGGACGAACAGGTAATCGCCTTCGGCATGATGCATTTCAAGCCCGGTGAGGAATTTCCAATGGCTTTCGGGGACGGCTTGGCGGAGCTTGTCGCGCGCGTTTTGCAGGCCCCGCAAGTCGCCAAGCAAATCCCAAAGACCGATGCCGTAACTGTCCAGGGTGTTGCGGCCGCCGTTCACGATCCAGGTTTCGCCGTGGTTTCCCGTTTCCATAAACGCGATCATCATGTCCTCATGGTTGCCCTTAAGGTAATGGCGCTCGAATCCCTCAAGCGGTGCTTCGATCAGGCCGTCGATAACGTCGAAGCTGTCGGGCCCCCGGTCTATGTAATCGCCGACATAAACCACGACCTTGCGCAGGTCCGGGGCGGTCTTGGCGTCGTCGAGGATTTGCCCGTGCAGCCGGCCGAGCAGGTCGGCCCGTCCGTGGATGTCGCCGATGGCGTAAACGCGGCAATTCTCCGGCACGCGGGGGGAAACCGGGGCGTCCGCCGCCGGTTCCCGGCCCGGCCGGCCATTGCCGGTGCTCTGGCGTCGAGGAGTCATCTCTGGCAATATGATGGCCCAGCGGCGACCCGGCGGCAAGGAGGCCCCCGAAACGGACCGGGACCCCGGCGGCGGTTGTTTTGGCGGTAATCTGATTTAATGGTTCGATCTGATAATTTACCTTAGGTCATGAACTCATAAATGGGGATGACTGTGACGCGTGTTGTTTTGTTTACTGGCAAGGAGTTAGGATGGAGTGATGCCAAAGCATCATGACCGACGACACGACGATGCCCAGTGGACAAAATAACCGCGCCCCGAGAGGGGTCGGCCTATGGCCCGTTTCGGTGCGTCAGGAACCCTCACCGGGGCTTTGGCCCCGCTTTCGCGCCCCTTCCTGCCGAAACGGGCCATCCGCCGATCACAGTTCATCTCCATTTATGAGTCCATGGCCTAGGCTGAGCGGCCTATGCGCGGGGCCGTGAGGGGGATTCCCGAAACCGGGCCTTGGGGCCCGTAAGACAGGATGAATCATGGCCGAACTCGGCTACGCTAGCGGCGGATACCGCGAACCGGAGACCGGCGAGGAAAGCTTGCTGCTGTCCCGCCTCAAGCGTATCGAGGCGAACCCGGCCGGCGTTTACGGGGTCCATATTTACCTGTCGAAGCTGAAAGCCTCGAACCGCCAGCCTCATTTCCTCGGTATCGCCGCCCGGACGTTCGATCCGCTGATTGAAAACTTCGAAGCCACCGTTTTTTCGATCCACAACGCGGACCTGATCCTTATATGCCGGAACGTTCCCGTCGATGACGCCGCCGCCGCCGTCGACAAGGTGCTGGCGCTGTTCGGCGAGGACCCGTTGCTGGCCAACGAGGAAGAGGCCTTCGAGGACTCTTTTTCGACCTGGTACGACCTCGGCCAGCCGGACGACTTCTCGACCTTCGTCGGCATCGTCAACGACCTAGCCGTCGGGGCCCAGCGGAGCATGCAGCACAGGGTCCAGGACAAGACCAAGGAAGACCGGGAGAAGGGCGAACCCCTGGGCGCCATGAACCTGGCGGCCATCAACCGGAAACTACAAGGCACCCGGGTCGCCGATCTGATCCACGAACAAACCTGCCTGGAGATGGGGCCGGACGGCCCCCGCGGCATCGTCTTCCGCGAGCATTTCGTTTCCATGGCCGAACTGAAGAAACGGATCGCGCCCGAGGTCGATCTGTTCTCTTCGCCGTGGCTGTTCCAGCACCTGACCGAGACGCTGGACAAGCGGATGCTGGCGGTGCTGGCGAACCGCGATATCGGAGGCATGGCCAGTCCCATCAGTCTGAACCTGAACGTCGACACCATCCTTTCCAGGGATTTCCAGAATTTCCACAAGGCCATCGGAAAAAGCGCCTCGAGGGTGGTGGTGGAAATGCAGGTTTTCGATATCTTCGCCGACATGAATACCTACGGTTACGCGCGGGATTCGCTTCAGGAACAGGGCTACCGGGTCCTGGTGGACGGCCTCAGCCCCTTGGCCCCGCGGTTTTTCGATCCCGGGAAGCTGCAATCGGATTTGGTCAAGATCGCCTGGGGGCCGGAATTCGAGGGTGATACCGATTCCACCCGCCTGGCGGAAATACGCGAGGTGGTGGCGGCGACCGGAAAGGACAGCGTGATCCTGGCCCGGGTCGATAGCGAAAATGCGGTGAAATGGGGTTTGTCGATGGGCATCAGCCGCTTTCAGGGCTTTTTAATCGACGACGTGATAGGAAAGCTTGCCGAGGCGCAGGCGGAGAAAGCCAGGGCCGAATCGAAGCCGAAGCCGCCGCCGCAACCGGCCCCGGCACGGCCCGCCGCTCCGGCGCAGCCGGCGGCGCAACCGGCCCCGGCGCAACCCCAGCCCAAGCCCGCGCCCAAGGCTTGAGAACGGACATCAAGAGCGACCTGACCGATGGCGATATCCCCTGAAAATCAACCGCCGAGCCAGGAAAACCTGCTGCTGGACTACATGCGCCGGCTGGAAAAGCACAAGGAAGGCCGCAAGGCCGTTCACCTGCACCTGTCCCTGCTTCGGCCCATGAACCGGCGCCAACAACACATCCGCACCGCCGCCGGAAATTTCGAAACCATCGTTAAATCCATGGACGGGCAGGTGTTTACGGTCAAGAACGCGGATATCCTCGTCATTTACAAGGAAACCGCCCATCCCCAGGTGGAAACCGCGGTCCAGCAAATCCGCTGTCTTTTCGACGACGACCCCCTGATCGTCGAGGAAGGGAATTCCGATCAAAAATTCGCTTCCTGGTACGACGCCGAGCAGGATTTCGACGCCGTCCTGCAAATCGTCCAGGGCATGGCCCATGCCGAACAGAAACGCCAGACCGAGGTCCGCGGCCGCATGGACGCCCGCGCCGCCTTGAAGACGAAACAGGAGCAGGGCGAACCCCTGACGCCGCGGGTGCTGGCCAGGGTCGAAACGGCGTTGTCCAAGACCGACCTTTCCAACCTGGTGCGCCGGCAGTTCATCTGCCGGGTGGATTCGAACATGGTGCCCGAGCGGATTTTTTCGGAGTTGTTCATTTCGATCAAGGATCTGCGCGAAACCATGCTTCCGGACGTCAACCTGGCCGCCAACCGGTGGCTGTTCCAGCACCTGACGACGACGCTCGATCAGCGCATGCTTTCCATGCTGACCAAGACCGACGGCATTTCCATGTCGGGCGACATCAGCTTCAACATCAATGTCGCTACGTTGTTGTCCCCGGGATTTCAGTCCTTCGACGACAACATAGCCGCCAGGCGCCGGGGCACCATGATCATCGAACTGCAAAAGGAAGACATCTTCCGCGATCTGGCGTCCTATTTGTTCGCCCGCGAGTTTGTCCAGGAGAAAGGCTACAAGGTCTGTCTCGACGGCCTGACGGCGCGGACCATCGACATCATCGACCGCGAACGCCTCGGCGCCGACATCGCGAAACTGATCTGGCATACCGATCTGGTGGACGGCGGCGATGAACTGCACGAAAAAATCCGTGAAATCATCAAGCGCGGCGGCCCCGACCGGCTGATCCTGTGCCGCTGCGACAACCGGGAAGCCATCGATTTCGGTCACTCCGTGGGTATCGACCTGTTCCAAGGGCGGTATGTGGAGAGCCTGATCGCCGAAGACGGGAGGCGCCGCGAGCTTCTGAAGCTCAAGCGCCGGATCGAACGCAGCGAAGCGGACGCGTTTCTCGACGAGGAGTAATTAAGTCGTTGTTATTTTTTCTTCTCGCCGCTGACGGCGGCCTCCTCGAAGGTCGCCATGCCGGTGTGACACGCCACGGCGGCCCTCAGGACCGCAACCGCCAACACCGCGCCCGTGGCCTCGCCGAGGCGCATGTTGAGATCCAAAAGCGCCGTTTTTCCCAGTTTTTCCAAAAGCCGTCGGTGCCCCGGTTCGGCCGACACATGGCCGACCTGGCAATGGTCGAGGGCGCCGGGGTGTTGGGCGTCGAGCACCGCAGCCGCGGTACTGGCCACGTAACCGTCCAACAAAACCGGAACTTGGCGATAGCGCGCCGCCAGCACGGCGCCGGCGATGGCCGCCATCTCGCGGCCGCCGAGACAGCACAGCGCCTGCACGGGCGCGCCAAGACGGGATTGGTGAAATTCGACGGCTTCATTGACGATTCTGGTCTTGTTTGCCAGCGTCCTGCCGCTGACGCCGGTGCCGGCGCCGGTCCAATCGGCCCCATCGCCGCCGTAGAGCGCCAACGCCAGGGTCGCCGCCGAGGTCGTATTGCCGATGCCCATTTCCCCCAGGCATAGAACGTCCATGCCGTCGGTGACCGCACCCATGCCGAAGACGAAGGCATCGATGCATTCGGCTTCCGTCATCGCCGGCGCCCGGGTGAAATCTTCCGTCGGCCGGTCAAGGGCCAGCGCATCGACGCCGAAACCGACGCCGAAGGCTTGGCAAAGCTGGTTGATGGCGGCGCCGCCGGCTTCGAAGTTGGCGACCATTTGCCCGGTCACCTCCGCCGGAAAGGCGGAAACGCCCCTCGCCGCGATGCCGTGATTGGCGGCGAAAACCTGGGCCTGGGCCGCGCCCAGGCTTGGCGGGTGGCGGCCTTGCCATTCGGAAAGCCAAAGACAGATTTCCTCCAACCGGCCGAGCGCGCCGGGCGGCTTGGTCAACTGCTTCTCCCGGGCCGCGCAGGCTTCGGCCGCTTCGGCGTCCGGGCCGGGGAGGGTTTTCAGGGCCTCGATCAGGTCATCCAGGCCCTGGATGGTCGGCGGCGGCGTCATCGGTTTAAAAGATTTCTTTCAAGACTGGAATTTCCTTTGCCTCGGCCTTCACCTATAACCGAAAATACACCGCCGCGCCCGCCTGAAAAAAACCGGCGCCGGCGCCGGCGAACGGCAAGAGGTCCTGGGCCATGGCCAAATTGGATAAAACCCGCAATTTCCTTTCCGAGCAGCTTGTCGGCTGGTGGCGGGATTGCTGTGTTGCCGGGCAATTCCTGACGCGGCTTCCGTTTCCGGCGCCAAGGGACGGAGCCGGGAAAGGGGCGTTGGCCGGCTCGTCCCGCGCTTTTCCGGTCGTCGGCGCCGCCGTCGGGGCGATCGCCGGCCTGTCGCTGATGGTGGTGGCGGGGCTCGGCCTTCATCCGCTGGCGTCCGCCTTTGTCGCGCTTGCGGTTGCGGCGCTGGTGACCGGCGCCCTTCACGAAGACGGCCTGGCCGATGTCGCCGACGGTTTCGGCGGCGGCCGGACGAAGGCGAAAAAGCTCAAAATCATGAAGGATTCCCGGATCGGCGCCTTCGGGGTGTTGGCGGTGGTTTTCTCCGTCGCCATCCGCGCCGGCATTTTAAGCGGGCTTCCCGGTCCCGGCATGGCGGCCTTGGCATTGATGGCCGCCGCCGCCCTTTCCCGCGGCCTGTTGCCGGCGGTGATGGCGGCGATGAATCCGGCCCGGAAATCCGGCCTTGCCTTCGAGGCCGGAACGCCGGACCAGGAATCCTGGGTCACGGCGCTGGTGCTGGGCGGGCTTCTGGGATTTCTTTTTTTGGGTCCGGGCGGCGGACTGATGGCGTTGGCGATGGCGACTGTCGCCGTCGCCGCCCTGGCCTGGCTGGCCGAGCGTCAGGTCGGCGGCTTCACCGGGGATGTCCTGGGCGCCCAGCAGCAGGCGGCGGAAATCGCCGTGCTGGCGGCGGCAGGGGCGGCGTTTTGAGCCCTGAAACTCGATGGTGGTGGGTGCGCCACGCGCCGGTGGCCGGCGTTGACGGGGTGATCTATGGCTCCAACGACGTCGATTGCGACGTTTCCGACAAGGTCCGGATCGAAGCCCTGGCCGGCGCCCTGCCCGAGGGCGCGGTGTGGGTCACCAGCCATTTGAGCCGCGCCATCAAGACCGCCCGGGCCGTCGCCGACGCCGGGCTGGATTTTCCCGAACCGGCCATCGAGGAAAACCTGGGCGAACAGAACTTCGGTGATTGGCAGGGGCTTTCCTGGGATGAGATGCATAAACGGGACAAGGACACCTATGAGGCCTTCTGGGGCGACCCGACCCGGACCCGGCCGCCGGGGGGCGAAAGCTTCGCCGATCAGATCAAGCGCACCGGCGACGTCATGGGCCGCCTGACGATCGAACACCAAGGCCGCGACATCGTCGCCATCACCCATGGCGGCACCATCCGCGCCGCCCTTTCCATAGCCCTCAAGCTCGAGCCCGAGCAGGGCATGGCGCTCAGGATCGACGCCCTGTCGATCAGCGTCCTCGAGCACGTCGAGGACGGCCTGTTGCGCGGCGCCGGCGGCGTGTGGCGGGTGTGCGGCGTCAACCGGCCGGTGTTGGCGGACCGGAGAACCTGGCCTTGAACGCCCAATCCAAAATCTTGGCCCCGGTGACCCTTGTGTTGGGCGGCGCGCGCTCGGGCAAAAGCCGTCACGCCGAGGGCTTGGTGGAATTCCTGGCGCCAAGGATTTACCTGGCCACCGCCGAGGCCAAGGACGCGGAAATGGCGGCCCGTATCGAGGAACACAAAAAACGCCGCGGCCCCGGCTGGGAAACCGTGGAGGAGCCTCTGGATATCGCCGCCGCGCTGGGCGCCCATTCCGGCCGTCAGAAGCCGGTGGTGGT
Source organism: Rhodospirillaceae bacterium (assembly GCA_002686255.1). Lineage (GTDB taxonomy): Bacteria > Pseudomonadota > Alphaproteobacteria > Rhodospirillales > Casp-alpha2 > Casp-alpha2. Next base: position 15,835 of record NZAZ01000127.1, on the reverse strand, counting down.
CGATTGCCTGACGCTGTGGATGTCGAACCTGATGGCGGCGGGGCGGGACGCCGATAACGAAGTCCAGGCGCTGGTGAACCGTCTGGGCGTGCTGCCCGGGCCGGTGGTGTTGGTGTCGAACGAAGTCGGGATGGGGATTGTGCCTGACAATGTCCTCGCCCGCGCCTATATGGACAATGCCGGGCGCATGAACCAGGCCGTGGCCGCCGCCGCCCAAAGGGTGGTGTCGGTCACCGCCGGGCTTGCGCGGGCAATAAAAGAAGCCGAATAGGCCAAAAGAAACAAAGGGCGGGCTTTCCATGCATCAACTTGCCGCACAACGCGGCGCCATTGCCGACGGTTCGCGCCCCGTCCATCCGGACCAGAGCCCGGGCGACATCGTCGTGCTGTCGGCCGCCGATATGGAACTGGCGGCGCTGGCGCAGGCGCGGGCGAAGCTCGACGCCGGGGACTTTCCCAGCCTCAGGCTCGCCAGCCTGCTGCATCTCGGCCATGACCGTTCCGTCGATCATTACGCCGAAGACGTCGTCGCCCACGCGAAGCTGGTCGTCGTCCGGCTTCTCGGCGGGCGCGGCTATTGGCCCCATGGCACCGACGAAATCGCCCGCATCTGCCGGGACAGGGACATCCCGGTGGCTTTCCTTCCCGGCGACGACCAGCCCGACCCCGAACTGGCGGCGCTGACCACGGTCACCGCCGAGGCCCAGCACCGGCTGTGGCAATACGGGGTCCACGGCGGGCCGGAAAACGCTCTCGATTTCCTCAAATTCGCCGCCGGCCTCATCGGCTTTGACTCTGAATGGCGGGAACCCCGGCCCCTGGTTCGGGCCGGGCTTTACTGGCCCGGATTGGAAACCCCCGGCCTGGAAGCCGTGCGGGCGACATGGAAAGCCGAAGCCCCGGTCGCGGCGCTGGTGTTCTACCGGGCCCTGGTGCAGGCCGGGAACCTGAAGGCCATCGACGCCCTGATCGAAGGCTTGAGGTCAAAGGGGCTGAACCCGCTGCCGGTTTTCGTCGCCAGCCTCAAGGACCCGGTGGCGGCGGCGACCCTGGAGGAACTGCTGAGTGGGGCTGTGCCCGACGTCGTCCTCAACGCCACCGGTTTCGCCGTTTCGGTGCCCGGCATCAAGCGCACGCCGACGCCGTTCGACGTCATCGGCGACGTCACCGGCGACAGGGACCGGCCGGGCCCGGTGATCCTGCAAATCGTCTTTTCCGGCGGCAACGAGCACGACTGGCGGCACGGCACCCGCGGCCTCGGCCCCCGCGACATCGCCATGAACGTGGCGCTGCCGGAAGTCGACGGCCGGATACTAAGCCGCGCCGTGTCGTTCAAGGGCCTGAAGCGCCGCGATCCGCTGACCGAAACCGACATCGTCGAATACGAACCGGTCGCCGACCGCATCGAGTTCGTCTCCGACCTGGCCGCCAACTGGGCGGCGCTGCGGCTGAAACCGGCTGCTGAGCGCCGCATCGCCCTGGTGCTGGCCAATTACCCCAACCGCGACGGACGCATCGGCAACGGCGTCGGCCTCGACACCCCCGCCGCCACCGTCAACGTGCTGGGCGCGCTTAAACGTAAAGGCTATGGCGTCACCGATATCCCCGATGACGGCGGCCAACTGATCGACCGCCTGATGGCCGGGCCGACCAACGACTTCAAGGCCCTGGCCAATCGCAACGTCACCGAAACGCTGTCGATGGCCGATTATCAGTTGTTCCTGGCGGCGGTGCCGGAATCGGCGCGAAAAGCCGTTCACGAGCGTTGGGGCGCGGCCGAGGAAGACCCGTTCTTCATCCCCGGCGAGGTCGATTGCGGAAGCTTCGCCATCCCGGCGTTCCGTCTCGGCAACGCCGCCGTCTGCCTGCAACCGGCGCGCGGCTATCATCTGGATCCCAAGGCCAGCTACCACGACCCGGACCTGGTGCCGCCGCACAACTATCTCGCCTTTCACGCCTGGCTCAGGCGCGGTTTCAGCGCCGACGCCGTGGTCCATATGGGCAAGCACGGAAACCTGGAATGGCTGCCGGGCAAGGCAATGGCGCTGTCGTCCGGATGCTTTCCCGAAGCGGCCCTGGGGCCGCTGCCCAACGTCTATCCGTTCATCGTCAACGACCCCGGCGAAGGCACCCAGGCCAAGCGGCGCATGAGCGCCGTGATCGTCGATCATTTGACGCCGCCGCTGACGCGCGCCGAAAGCTACGGGCCGCTCCGCAATCTCGAGCAACTGGTCGATGAATATTACGAAGCCCAGGACCTCGATCCCCGGCGGCTGAAGGTCCTCAAGCACGACATTTTTGAACTCTGCCAGCAAACGGGCCTCGATCAGGACTGCGGCATCAACGGCGGCGATGCCGGGACCCAGGCCATCACCAAGCTCGACAATTATCTGTGCGAGCTGAAGGAAATGCAGATCCGGGACGGCCTGCACGTCTTCGGCGTCACGCCTAAAGGCCGGCTGCTGACCGACCTGCTGGTCGCCCTGGTCCGCATTCCCCGCGCCGGCGCCGGAGACGGGGAAGGAGACGGGGGCGAGGGGCAATCGCTGCTCCGCGCGATGTGTTCGGACTTAAGCCTCGATTTCGATCCCCTGGATTGCGAAATGGGCGAAAAATGGGCCGGCCCCCGGCCGAAGGTTCTGAAAGAGATTCTCGCCGATGAACCCCCGTGGCGCAGCATCGGCGACACGGTGGAACGGCTGGAGGCGCTGGCCTCAGAGCTGGTTTCCGGCGATCAATCCCCTGATTCCGCCTGGACGGCGACGCGGAAGGTTCTGGGTTATATCGAAACATTCCTGCGCCCGGCGGTCGAGGAATCTGGAAAAGCGGAAATCGAGGGTTTCCTGACCGGCCTTTCGGGTTCGTTCGTCGAGCCCGGGCCGTCCGGCGCCCCGACCCGCGGGCGCCCCGACGTGCTGCCGACGGGACGCAACTTCTATTCCATCGACACCCGCACCGTGCCGACGCCGGCGGCGTGGACGCTGGGCTGGCGGTCGGCGGGACTGCTGGCCGAGCGTCACAAACAGGACCACGGCGCCTGGCCCAGGGGGATGGCGATAAGCTGCTGGGGAACGTCCAACATGCGCACCGGCGGCGACGACATCGCGCAAGGATTGGCGCTGATGGGGGTCAAACCCCAATGGGACACGGCGTCGAGGCGGGTGACGGGGTTCGAGGTCATGCCGGTGTCGGTCTTGGGAAGGCCCCGGGTCGACGTGATGCTCCGGGTGTCGGGGTTTTTCCGCGACGCCTTTCCCGGGCTCATCGACCTGTTCGATTCCGCCGCCCGCGCCGTCGCGGCGCTCGATGAAAGCCCCGAGGACAACCCCATGGCCGAAAGGGCCGCCGACGAGGCCCGGCGTCTGGTTGCCGACGGGGTCAGCGAGGAAGACGCCGCCCTTCGCGCCGGGTTTAGGGTCTTCGGCTCGAAGCCGGGGGCCTATGGCGCCGGCCTGCAGGCGCTGATCGACGAGAAGGGTTGGCGGACGGACGAAGACCTGGCCCGCGCCTACATCGCCTGGGGCGGCTACGCCTACGGCGCCGGCACCGAAGGCCAGGCCCGGCACGGCCTGTTCGAGACGCGGCTGAAAAAAGTCGAGGCCGTTGTCCACAACCAGGACAACCGGGAACACGATCTTCTGGATTCGGACGATTACTACCAGTTCGAAGGCGGCATGACGGCGGCGGTCAGGTCGCTTTCCGGCCGCCAGCCCTCGGTCTATCACAACGACCACTCGCGGCCCGAACGCCCGCGCGTCCATACCCTCGACGAAGAGGTCGCCCGCGTCGTCCGGGCCCGGGTGGTCAACCCGAAATGGATCGAAGGCGTCATGCGGCACGGCTACAAGGGGGCGTTTGAGATGGCGGCGACGGTCGATTACCTGTTCGCCTTCGCCGCCACGGCGCACTCAGTCCGCGACCACCACTTTGACGCCGTCTATGAGGCCTATCTGGAAGACGACACCGTGCGCGCGTTCCTGGAACAGAACAACCCGGCGGCGCTCAGGGAAATGAGCGGGCGCCTGATCGAGGCCCAGGAAAGGGGCCTGTGGAAGCCCCGGCTCAACTCGACCCACGGCCGGCTGCGGGCGCTGGCCGGGGAAGCGGCGGCCGATACGGCGGCGGAGTAGCCCCGCCCCTGTGGCCAATTAAAGTGGGTGTAAAATTGTTACCAAAAGAATGGTTGCAGTGTATACTACGTATATACATTTGAGCAAAATGCGGAATATTTGAAAACAGGAGAAATCCATGCGGAGCCACATTGCCAAATGGGGAAACAGCCTTTCCCTCCGGCTTCCCAAGGCATTCGTTGATCGTCTTCATTTGAAAGAAGGGGACGCCGTCGATTTGGACGCTGAGGATGGGCGTCTCCTCGTTACCCCGGCAAAGCCGTCTTATGACCTCAAGCAACTGTTGGCCGGAATAACCAAGGACAACCAACCCGAATCGATCGACACCAGCCCGGTGGGCCAGGAAATCCTGTAATGGCGACGCCGGGCCGAGGAGATCTCATCTGGATCACCTTCACCCCCCGGGCCGGCCACGAACAGGCGGGGCGCCGGCCGGCGGTTGTCTTGTCTCCCCGCGAATACCATCGGAAAACGGCTTTTGTCGTTGTCTGTCCAATTACCACGACGATCAAGGGATACCCATTCGAGGTCGTGCTTCCCGAGGGGTTGGCCGTCGTTGGCGCGGTGCTGTCGGATCAGGTAAAAAGCCTGGATCGGCACGTACGCGATATTGAGGTGGTGGGGAAGGTCCCGAACGCGGTGATGAATGAAATCACCGCAAAGCTTGGCGCGTTGTTGTTGGAGTAAGGCTTCGCCCCACCAATTCCGGTGAATATTTAACTGAATTAAGTATCGTGTCCCCGTATCCTTGTCCCCGTATCCCGTATCCTTACTGGGACCCTGTTCTTGAACCACAAAGACACGAAGAAAAATAAGATGGGGAAAAATAACAAGAGATTGAGAAACACCCTTTTTAGAGTCTTTGCGCCTTGGTGGTTCACTTTTCACCCTGCCCCCCTATCCGCGCTGGCGGGACCGCAGGCGGACGCTCCGGCGGCGGCGAAGGACGCCAGGAGCAAGGCCATGACAAAGATCGCCGTCTCGCCCCTGTGGCGGAAGCGCGCCAAACGCGCTACAAAAGAATTCAGTTTGGGGACGGCAAGGATGGACAAGAGTAGCGGCGAAGAAAAACTGAACAAGCGCCACGCCGAGAAGATGGCCAAGAAAAAGGCGGCCCGGGACAAGATCCTGGCTACCAAGACCATCGAGAAGGGGCTGATCATCGTCCACACCGGCAAGGGCAAGGGAAAATCGACGGCGGCCATGGGACTGGCCATGCGCGCCATCGGCCACGGCATGCATGTCGGCATCGTGCAGTTCGTCAAGGGCGTCTGGGAAACCGGCGAGCGGGACGTGCTGGCGGCGTTTCCCGATCTCGTCACCATCAGGGCCATGGGCGAGGGCTTCACCTGGGAAACCCAGGACCGGAAACGCGACATCGAGGCCGCCGAGACGGCCTGGGCGGCGGCCAAGGAGATGATCGCCGACGATTCCTATAAGATGGTGATCCTGGACGAGCTCAATATCGTGCTCAGGTATGACTACATTTCGCTCACCGACGTGGTCGAGACGCTGAAAGCCAAGCCCCGCGGCCTGCACGTGGTCGTCACCGGGCGCAACGCCAAGGACGAGCTGATCGAGATCGCCGACCTGGTGACCGAGATGACCATGGTCAAGCATCCATTCCGTTCCGGCGTCAAGGCGCAGGCGGGGGTCGAGTTTTAAGGAGAAACTGATATGAATCGTTTGGTTGTTTTGGCTGTCTTCCTGATCGGCATCCTTGGGCTATCGGCGTGCCAGGAAATGCGCGAGACCCCGGGCGAAGGGTCGGTCCGGCTCGTCGATTGGTCCGCCGACACGGTCGAAAACTTCGCCCGCCTGCCCGAGCTCAAGGAATTCGCCAAGTACATCCCCGAGGCGCGGGCGGTGATGGTCCTGCCGGCCGTCGTCAAGGCCGGGTTTTTCCTCGGCGCCGAAGGCGGCAACGGGGTGCTGATCGCGCGCCGGGCCGACGGCGGTTGGGGCTATCCGGCCTTCTATACCCTGGGCGCCGCTTCCATCGGCATTCAGTTCGGGGTCCAGGACACCGAAACCGTGCTGGTGATCCGGAACGACGGCGCGCTCAACTCGATCATCAAGAACCAGGGCAAGCTCGGCGCCGATATCGGAGTCACGGCGGGTTTTTACGGCGCCGGGATGGAGGCCTCGACGACGACCAACCTGCGCCTCGACGTCCTTGCCTTCACCAACGCCAAGGTCGGGGTCTTTGCCGGCGCGTCGCTGGAAGGCGCGGTCCTGGCCCGGCGCCGGGACATGAACGAGGCCTTCTACGCAAAAGGCGCGACGCCGGAAAAGATCGTCCTCGAAGGGTTTTACAGGAATCCTAAAGCCGACCGTCTGAGGTCCGTCCTTGGCCGGTTCTGATCCATCGCCTGAGGCCCTGGCCCTGATGCTTCAGGGCACCGGGTCCGACGTCGGCAAATCGCTTCTGGCGGCGGGGCTTTGCCGCGCCTACCACCGGCGCGGCCTGAGGGTGCGGCCCTTCAAGCCGCAGAACATGTCCAACAACGCCGCCGTGACCGGGGACGGCGGCGAGATCGGCCGCGCCCAGGCGCTGCAGGCCCGGGCCGCGAGGCAGCCTTTGAGCGTCCACATGAACCCGGTGCTTCTTAAACCGCAGTCGGAAACCGGCGCCCAGGTGATCGTCCGGGGCCGCGTCGAGGGAACCGCCCAGGCTCGCGATTATCACGATTTGAAGCCGAAACTGCTGCCCCGGGTGCTGGAAAGCTTCGCTGTCCTGGCCGCCGACGCCGATCTGGTGGTGGTCGAAGGCGCCGGCAGCCCGGCCGAGGTGAATCTCAGAGACGGCGACATCGCCAACATGGGATTCGCCGAGGCCGCCGGTGTGGGCGTGGTGCTGATCGCCGACGTCGAACGCGGCGGCGCCATCGCCGGCATCGTCGGCACCCTGGCGCTTCTAAGCGCCGGGGAAAGGGCGCGCATCCGGGGCTACGTGATCAACAAGTTCCGTGGCGACACGTCTTTATTCGTAGACGCCACCGAAATCATTAAATCGCGCACCAATCTGGATTGTTTCGGCATCGTTCCGTTTTTCGACGACGCCCGCCGGCTGCCGAAGGAAGACGCCCTGTCGCTGGATTCCGGCGGCGAAGACCCCGGTGAAGACGCCGCCATCAAGATCGCCGTGCCGAGGCTGTCCAGGATCGCCAATTTCGACGACCTCGACCCGCTGGCGGTGGAACCGGGGGTCACGGTCGAGGTCATCGAGCCGGGAACCCCTTTGCCCGGCGACGCCCATGTGGTCGTCATTCCCGGCTCGAAATCGACGCTGGCCGACTTAGAATGCATCCGGGACCAGGGCTGGGACATCGACATAGCCGCCCACCGCCGGCGCGGCGGGCTGGTGGTCGGCCTGTGCGGCGGTTATCAGATCCTGGGCCGACGCATCGCCGACCCGGACGGTGTCGAGGGCCGGCCCGGCGAGGCCGGGGGCCTGGGGCTTCTGAACGTGGAAACGGTAATCGCCGGCGGCAAGGCGCTGAGCGAACGTTCCGGAACCGAAATAGAATCGGGCCAGCCCGTCAAGGGCTATGAAATGCACATCGGCGACACCTCGGGCCCCGGCCTCGACCGTCCGTGGCTGACGCTGGAGGACGGCCGCGGCGAAGGCGCGCGTTCCACGGATGGACGGGTGATGGGAACCTACCTGCACGGGATTTTCGCCGCCGACGGGTTCCGCCACGCCTTCCTCGGGCGCATCGGCCAAGGCCCCTTCGAAGGCATCGCCTACGAGGCGATGATCGAGGAGACATTGGATGCCCTGGCGGCGCATCTGGAAGAACACCTCGACCTCGACGCGCTGCTGGCGGCGGCGGGGCCGGTGAAGGCGGCAAAATTAAGCGCTACAGGCTGAACCGCGCCATGACGATGGCCGCCACCCCCATGGCGTTGAGCAGGCACGCGGCGGCGTAAAGATAAAGCCCCCGGCTGATGTCCCTGGGCGTCGCTTCGGCGTGGCCGTCGCCGATCCAGGGATCGTTGACCGTCCCCTCTGTGTAGGCGCGCGGGCCCGCCAACGCCAGCCCCAAGGCCCCGGCCATGGCGCCTTCGGGCCAGCCGGCGTTGACGGAGCGGTGGAAGCGGGCGTCGCGGAGCATCACCCTGAGCGCGCCCAGGGGATTGGCCGCCGGCGCGAACAGCGCCGCGAAGACGATAAACAGCCCCGCGAGGCGGGCCGGGATCAGGTTCAACACATCGTCGAGCCTTGCCGCCGTCATGCCGAAGGCCCGGTACCGGGGCGTCCGGTGGCCGATCATGCTGTCCATGGTGTTGACCGCCTTGTAGACCAGCAACCCCGGAAACCCGAACAGCACGTACCAGAACACCGGCGCCACGACGCCGTCGCAGAAATTTTCGGCCAGCGATTCCAGCGCCGCCCGGGCGACGCCGGGGCCGTCCAAGCCGGCCGGGTCGCGGCCGACGATGTGACGGACGGCGTCACGGCCCGGCTCGACGCCATTCATGAGCGCCGCGGCGACGGCGCGGACGCGGTCGTAAAGCCCACGCGCCGCCAACAGCGCCACCAGCCCCAGAAACTCGATGATCCAGCCCCACGGGTGGTTGAGGCTCAACCACGCCACCGCCCAGCCGACGACGCAGGCCAGGCCGGCGACGAAGATCACCACCAACGCGCCCCTGACGGCGCGGTCGGCGGCGCTCCGGTTTTCGCGGTTGAGCTTGCGGTCAAGGAAACCGACAAGGTTGCCGATCATCCGGACCGGATGCGGAACGGCCTTGAAAAAGGTCTTCGCCTCGCCGACATAGGCCTCGACGACAAGCGCCAACAACAGCACTACCAGCGGGTCGAACCCGCCGCCGCCCGTCATGCCGAACGTCAACATGGGTTGAACAATGGTCGGGACGGCCGCTCCCAGTCAATGAAAATGGCGCGCTTTTGCGCCCGGGCGAATGCCTCTATAGTCGTCCGGTCGGAACGCCGCCCGGAGGCCATGACCAGGCGGGCCCGGCAGGGGCCCTGAAACGCGCCCCCTGTTGACAACGCTCGAAGGCAAGGACCAAGCGTAATGACAGAAAAGACCGCCGTCATGATCTGCGGCCACGGCAGCCGCGACGACGCCGCCATCGAGGAATTCAACCAATTGGCCGGGCACCTTTCGACAAGGCTGCCGGATTTCGACGTCGAAAGCGGGTTCCTGGAATTCGCCACCCCGGTCATCCGCACCGGGCTGGACAAGCTGAAATCGCGCGGCGCGGAGCGGATCGTCTGCGTGCCGGGGATGCTGTTCGCCGCCGGCCACGTCAAGAACGACCTGCCGTCGGAGGTCAACAACTTCGGCGCCGAAAATCCCGATATCGAGATGATCTTCGCCCGCGAACTGGCCATCGACATGAAACTGCTCGACGCCGCCAAGCAGCGCATCGAGGCGGCGGAAAAGGACGCCCCCGGCGACGTTTTGCGCTCCGATACGCTGCTGATGGTGGTCGGGCGCGGGACCAACGATCCGGACGCCAATTCCAACGTCTCCAAGGTCGCCCGCATGCTGTGGGAGGGCTTGGGGCTAGGCTGGGCCGAGGTCAGCTACTCGGGCGTCGCCTCGCCGCTGGTCAATGCCGGGCTCGCCCATGCGGTCAAGCTGGGATACCCGCGCATCATCGTTTTCCCGTATTTTTTGTTTACCGGCATCCTTGTCAGGCGCATCTACGACTGGGCCGACGAGTCGGCGGCGGAAAACCCCGGCATCGAATTCATCAAGGCATCCTACCTGAACGACCACGATTTGCTGATCGACACCTTCGTCGAGCGGGTTAACGAGGCGCTCACCGGCGACAACAACATGAACTGCCGGCTTTGCAAGTACCGCGAACGGATCATCGGCTACGAAGGCGACCAGGGCGCGCCTCAGGTCGGCCACCACCACCATGTCCGGGGCGTCGGCACCGACGGCCCGGGGGCGCATGACCAGGCGCATGACCACGGTCATCACCATCACGGCCATGGCCATGACGGGGACGAATAGGGGGTATGGCGATGTTCGATTACATCCGCGACCCGGCGGAAATCCATAAACGGTCGTTTGAAACCGTAAGGGCCGAAACCGACGTCTCCGGTTTGTCGGCTGATGAGGCGGCGGTGGCGGTGCGCCTGGTCCACGCCTGCGGCATGCCCGATATCGTCGAAGACCTTGTGTTTTCCGGCGCACCGGCCGGGGCGGGAAGAACGGCCCTCATCGAAGGCGCGGCGATTTATACAGACGTGGAAATGGTCCGTCACGGCATCATCCGGGCCCGGCTGCCGGCCGACAACCCGGTGCTTTGCACTTTGCATGAATCCGGCGTCAAGGAACGCGCCGCCGATGAGCGCACCACCCGTTCGGCGGCGGCGGTGGACCTGTGGCGCGAAGGCCTCAAGGGTTCCGTCGTCGCCATCGGCAACGCGCCGACGGCGCTGTTCCGGCTTCTGGAAATCATCTATGACGGCGCCGCCCCGCCGGCGATGATCGCCGCCTTTCCCGTCGGCTTCGTCGGCGCCGCGGAATCCAAGCAGGCGTTGATCGACTTTGCCGCCGCCAAAGCCATCCCCTTCATCGCCCTCAAGGGCCGGTTGGGCGGCAGCGCCCTGGCCGCCGCCTGCGTCAACGCCTTGGGCAAGAGGGAAGGCGGATGAGCGCCCGGATCACCCCCTTGATCACTGTCGTCGGCATCGGCGAGGACGGCCTCGACGGGCTGACGCCGAAGGCCCGCGGGCTGATCGACAGGGCCGAGGTGCTGGTCGGCGGTGAGCGGCATCTGTCGAAGGTGCCGGCGGGCGGCGAACAGCGCATCAACTGGGACGGCGGCTTCGACGCCGCCTTCGACAAGATCGAAAAAATGAAGGACCGCCGGGTGGTGGTGCTGGCGTCGGGCGATCCCCTGCATTACGGCGTCGGCGCCAACATCATCCGCCGCTTCGGGGCCGAACAGGTCAACGTGATTCCGGCTCCCGGCGCCTTCAGTCTCGCCGCCGCGGCCAAGGGCTGGCCGCTGGCCAACGTCGAATGCCTGACCGTTCATGGCCGGGCGCTGGAAGCGGTGAATCTGCATCTGGCGCCGGGGCGAAGGCTGCTGGTCCTGAGCCGGGACGCGGAAACGCCGGAAAAGCTGGCCCGGTTGTTGACGGCCCGGGGTTTCGGGCCGAGTGCGATAACGGTGCTGGGGAACCTGGGCGGCGGCGGCGAAACCCGGACCGAGGGCACGGCGGAAAACTGGACCGGCAAAACGGTCCCCGACCTCAACACCATGGCCGTCGAGTGCGTCGCCGGCGACGGCGCGGACGTGCTCGCCCGGGTGCCGGGACTGCCCGACGACGCCTTTGAACACGACGGCCTGATCACCAAGCGCGAGGTCCGGGCGGCCACCATCGCCCGGCTGACGCCGCTGCCCGATCAGGTTCTTTGGGACGTCGGCGCCGGGTCGGGCGCCGTCGCCATCGAATGGCTGCGCGCCGAGCCGTCGGCGGCGGCGCTGGCCGTTGAGCGCCATCCGGGGCGCGCCGCCGTCATCGGCCGCAACGCCCAAAACCTCGGCGTGCCCCGGCTCACCGTTATCGAGGGCGAGGCGCCGGCGGCGCTGAAGGGCCTGGAGCCCCCGCCCGACGCGGTGTTCGGCGGCGGCGGGGTGTCGGCGCCGGGGCTGCTGGAAGCCTGTTGGGACGCCTTGTCCCCGGGCGGGCGGCTGGTCGCCAACGGCGTGACGCTGGAAGCCGAGCAACGGTTGTTGTCTTTCCGCAACGTTTGCGGCGGCGATCTGACGCGCCTGGCCGTTTCCCGCGCCGCCCCGGTCGCCCCGGTCGGAAGACTCCATGCTTTCCGGCCGCTTAAACAGGTGACGCAACTGGCGGCGGTGAAGAAATGACGGGTTCGAAATGACGGGCGGCACCCTTTACGGCCTCGGCGTCGGCCCCGGCGATCCGGAGCTGATTACGCTCAAGGCCCGGCGGATTCTCCAATCCGTCCCCGTCATCGCCTATCCGGCGCCGGAAGTTGGCGGCAGCCTGGCCCGCGCCATCGCCGCTCCCCACGTTCCCGACGGCCTGGCCGAAATCGCCATCCGCACGCCGATGACGCCGGGAAACTTTCCCGCCGACGAGGTTTACGACCGCTACGCCGCCGAGATCGGCGCCCATCTGAGTGACGGCCGGGACGTGGCGGTGCTGTGCGAGGGCGATCCGTTCCTCTACGGCTCGTTCATGTACGTGTTCGCGCGGCTGGCAGGCGTTTACAGCGTCGAGGTCGTGCCCGGGGTATCGTCCCTGGGCGCCGCCGCCGCCGTCGCCGGCCGGCCGCTGGTGTCGCGCAACCAGGTGCTGACCGTGGTGCCGGCGCCCCTCGACGAAAAAGAACTGGAAAGGCGGCTGGCGGAAACCGACGCGGCGGCGATCATGAAGGTCGGGCGGCATCTGCGGAAGGTCAAGCGGGTGCTGGGCCGCCTGGGGCTGGATGAGCGAGCCGAGTACGTTGAGAGAGCCTCGATGACCGACGAAAAGGTTCTGCCCCTGGCCGAGGCGCCGGACGGCGGCGCGCCTTATTTCTCGATGATCCTGGTGCGCCGCGCCGAAGAGGCCAAGGCGTGAGCGCCCGGGGGGCGCCGAAAAATGCCGCGCTGGTGGTGTTGGGGCCGGGCGGGCTCGAACTGGCGGCGGCGTTAAAACTTAAAATACCGGGGGCCGAGGTCCATGGTTTAAAGGGCCGGGCCGAAGAAGGCGCCGACGTGGTCTTCGACGAGGTGGCGGCACATGTGCGCGGCCTGTTCGGCCGGTCCCGTCCGATCGCCGGCCTGTGCGCCGCCGGTATCCTGATCCGCGCCCTTGTGCCTCTCCTGTCCGACAAGCGCCAAGAGCCCCCGGTCGTCGCCGTTTCCGGCGACGGCGGTTCCGTCGTGCCGCTGCTGGGCGGGCATCGGGGCGCCAACCGCCTGGCGCTTGCCATCGCCGAAATCACCGGCGGTCATGCCGCCGTGACCACGGCCGGCGACGTAAGATTAGGCTTGGCGCTGGACGATCCGCCGCCCGGCTGGCGCGTCGGTAACCCGGGGGCGGCCAAGGCTGTCACCGCGATGTTGCTGGCCGGCGATCCGGTGGGGCTCGAGGTGGAGGCCGGCGACGCCGGTTGGATAACGGAGTCCGATGCGGTCTTTGCCGAAACCGCGCCCCTGAACGTCCGCGTCACCGACCAGGCGGTTGAAAATCCGGCAGGCGACCTGGTGCTGCATCCAACCGTGCTTGCCCTGGGCGTCGGTTGCGAGCGGGGAACGGACGCTGACGAACTCATCAAGCTTGCCGAAGGGACTCTATCGGGGGCGGGGCTGTCCACGCTTGCCGTCGGCTGCGTCGTTTCCCTCGACCTCAAGGCCGACGAGGAAGCGGTGCATGCCCTGGCGGCGCATCTGGACGTCCCCGCCCGGTTTTTTTCGGCCCCAGAGCTGGAAGCCGAAACGCCGCGCCTCGCCAATCCGTCGGAAGTTGTGCTCAAAGAAGTCGGCTGCCACGGGGTCGCCGAGGGGGCGGCGCTGGCCGCCGCCGGCAAGGACGGCGAACTGGCGGTGGAAAAGAAAACGTCCAGGCGCGCCACATGCGCCGTCGGCCGCGCGCCGGGGCCCATCGACCCGGAAGCCACCGGGCGGCCACGGGGAACGCTCATCGTCGTCGGCATCGGCCCCGGCGCCGATGACTGGCGGACGCCGGAAGCGACGAAAGCGATCCTGGGCGCCGACGACGTGATCGGCTACCGGCTTTATCTGGACTTGATCGAAGACCTGATCGGCGGCCGGGAACGCCACGATTCGAACATGACCGAGGAAGAAGACCGGGCGCGTCTGGCCCTCGACCTGGCGGCGGCGGGCCGTCGCGTGGCGCTGGTTTCCTCGGGCGACGCCGGGATTTACGCCCTGGCGGCGCTGGTGCATGAGCTCCTGGACACCGAACACCAGGCTGACTGGAACCGGGCGGAAGTTTCCGTCGTCCCCGGGGTTTCGGCCATGCAGGCGGCGGCGGCCCGCATCGGCGCGCCGCTGGGCCACGATTTCTGCGCCATATCATTATCCGATCTATTGACGCCATCCGAGGTGATCGAAAAAAGACTCGAGGCCGCGGCGGCGGGGGATTTCGTCGTCGCCCTCTATAATCCCGTCTCTAAACGGCGGCGAAAACAGTTGACCCGGGCCCGCGATATCCTGTTGTCTGCCCGGCCGCCGGAAACCCCCGTGGTGCTGGCCCGCAACCTCGGCCGCGACGGCGAGACCCTGGACGTCATTACCCTCGGCGAACTGGAACCGGGCCACGCCGACATGCTGAGCGTCATCATCATCGGCTCTTCGCGCACCCGCCTTGCGGGCCAAGGCCCAGGCGTCCGGGTCTATACCCCCCGGGGCTACGAAACCAAAAAGGAAGCGCCGAAATGACCGTCCATTTCATCGGCGCCGGGCCGGGGGCGGCGGACCTGATTACGGTGCGCGGGCGGGACCTGATCCGCCGCTCGCCGGTGGTGCTGTACGCCGGCTCCCTGGTGCCGCCCGGGATCGTTGCCGAGGCGGGGACCGAGGCGCCCGGGGACGCCCCCCGGGACATACGGGTCATCGACACCGCGGCGATGAATTTGGACCAAATTATCGACCAAATGAAAGCCGCCATTGAGGCCGGTCACGATGTCGCCCGGGTCCATTCCGGCGACCCGGCGCTTTACGGCGCCATTGCCGAACAGATGCGGCGCTTGGACGCACTCGGCATCGATTATGACGTGACGCCGGGGGTGCCGGCCTATGCGGCGGCGGCGGCCGCCCTGGGCACCGAACTGACGCTGCCCGGCGTCAGCCAGACCGTCATCCTGACCCGCACCTCGGTCAGGAGCTCGGGCATGCCGGCGGGCGAGGATTTGGCGACCCTGGGCCAAAGCGGGGCGACGATCGCCATTCACCTGTCGGTCAACAACTTAGGATTCGTAGTCAGGGAGCTCGCGCCCCATTACGGCGCCGATTGCCCGGTCGTCGTCGCCTACCGGGTGAGCTGGCCCGACGAGCGGATCATCCGCGGCACGCTGGCCGATATCCGCGATAAGGTGAAAGCCGCCGACATCACCCGCACCGCCCTGATCCTGGTGGGCCGGGTCCTGGACGCCGGGGACTTCGACGACAGCCGCCTTTACGCCGCCGACCATCACCACGTGCTGAGGCCCCCCGTCATTAAAGCGCCTGATTTTCCCGCCTTTTGGGCCGACTGCGTTAACCAGGGCCGGATCGACGATCTGATCGCGCTCTATCACGAAGGTGCGGTCCTGATGCCGACGTTTTCGCCCCATGCCGCCAAGAACAGAGAAGAGCTGAGAAGCTATTTCACGCTGCTTTCCTCGAGAGATAACCTATACGTGAAGCTGCATGAAAAGACCCTAGACTGCCTGCGGACCGGAGAGCAAAGCTACGTGATCAACGGCATCTATGACTTCAAATTCAGCGTCGACGGTACCTTGCAGACCTTTCCTTCCCGGTTCACGTTTGTGATCGACCTGGGAGAGGAAAGCCCCATCCTGCACCATCATTCGTCGCAAATTCCGAGAACCCTGACTTAGAGCGGACGGGGGAGAGCACAAAAAGCAAAAAGGGTTAACAGGCTGCTGAAAAACGCACGATCTGGAGCAATTACCCTTCGAGACGGACCTCCGGTCCTCCTCAGGGTGAGGCATAAGGTATTGAAATTC
>NZAZ01000126.1 GCA_002686255.1 Rhodospirillaceae bacterium | reverse complement strand
TGTTGCCCGCACGTGCAAAAAATTATTAGGAAAGTCCGCATCAACTCTAGCTAACGCGATGACCTCGGAGGGCCGAAGGCCTGCAAATGCACTGATAATAAGCATCACACGCATGCGCGGTGACGCTACCAGCCACATCCGCGTTAACTCCTCGGGAGTGAAAATTGCGTCGATGTCAGGATTGGCCGGATGATCAATCCGGTATGGCTTCACAAATCGAATACCTGTATCGATCTCGTATTCGGCCTCAACTTCCTTCAAAATCGATTTCAGCAGCTTAAGAATGTCCCGCATGTAGGTCCGGGAGATCTGTTTATCGAGCCAAGCGAGAAACTTTTCGAAGATGTCACGGTTTAACTCGTCGAGCCGATATTCGCCGAGAAACTTAACGATGTGTTTGGAGCACATATTGGAATAATCGCGGTGCGTCGTGATAGCCAAGCGCGGTTCCCACCGTTCTAACGACCTCTTGACGGTTTCAGCGACCGTTGGTTTGTCGCTGGGGAGCTTAAAAGAACGCTTACGCGCAAACACCTCGTAGGATGCGGGTTCAAACTCATCCAGCTCTATATCAGCTCGGATTTTCTTGATCCGGTTTTTAGCCGTCTTCCTATTTTCCCGGCTATCCCTAAGTCCCAATGAGCCAAAGTATGGAACTCCGTTGACGGTGACACGGATGTAAATCCAACCATCTTGGACATAGGCTCCACGGCAGATTTTCTCGCGTCGATTTACCATAATCTCACTCCTTACTTGGTGCCTGGGCAGACCTCGCCTGTTGGCGCCGGACGTTATTTTCGGCACCTGGAAGTAGTCTTCTTCAGGATTTCGGGTGGATCAGAAAGCCACGGTTAGCCAAAGAGCCCGCCCCGAATACAGTGCATGAAACAGCCAACAAGCACTTGAAATCAAGAACAAATTTTTAGTTTTATTAATATGAAAGGAATTAATAATTGATATGAAAGTAATTAATTAGACAATATGAAAGATTCATATGAATTTAGCATGTAAAAGATGAAATCACTTCAATGGCTTGTTCTAATTTTGATGATGCAGACCGAAGGATTTAACTAGGCAATGTGAAAGGAAATAAAAGTTGCTTTGAAAGGAATTTTTTGGCTGTTTTTAGCTGATTTTCGAGATGGCCATGTCGTTCGAGATCGCATTTTGATGAGATTTGACGCCACGGTCCCAATGCTAAAACGGCCTATTTGATTGAGGATGAAGGAGCTTCGGGCCGTTGTAATAACCCCTGCAAGGAACACGATATGTCTGTAAATTCAGTGGTGTTGTGCTTTCCCACCACCCATCCGGGGTGTATTCAGCCACCAATCCAAGTCCAGAGATAAGTGGGGGATTTCTAGGGTTTTGGACGGTGTTTTCCTGGCGTTCGAGGCCGTCGCCGCATTGCGAAAGAAAGGCTTTGATGCACGGCGATTGGAAGAGGGCTACCCGGAATGGAAAGCTTCCGGCTTGCTGGTTGAAACCGATGTTGCCGGTACTTGAAATCCTGGGCTATCCCACGGACCGCCGAGAGCGCAGCCTCTCCGGTCACCGAGGCAGCTTCTTTCTCAAGCAAGTAAAGACCAAACGGTTTCCGGCCGCGCGACGCCCCACACGGGTATGGGGATACCCCTGGATAGGGTGGCGAAGCGCCACTTTGGTACTGATAGATAATGACTTCCGGAAGGTTTGCGCTTGTCATAGGGTCGGCCGAAACGGAAAACGACGCCGTTGCATCGCAATGACGTGATAACGGAGTTGCAGGGAGGGGGCGGTCTTGACATCCGAATCCACGCCAATTACACTAATATTCAAATGAAGTTTTGAATATATATATCAATCGCCGAACCAAGCGGGGGATTTCGTGGGGGAACTTCCCAGGTCAAGAGAGGCTCGACAACGCACAGAAGCCAATAAGCGCGCGGTTCCTTGGAAGTGAGGCGGAGGCGATGAATGCAAAAATGAATCCCAAAATCCTGTTGCTCGCATTGTCCATTCCGATGGGCGTCTTCTCCGGCGCCGCGGCCGGCGAGGAAGTGAAGGGGCGGATTCTGGGAGAGCTCTGCGCTCAGCGCGGAAAAATCGGCGAGTGTTACCTGAAGTGGGCCGAACCGATGGTCCTGTGGACCGAGGAGGGCGATTACTACGCCATAGAACTGACCGGAAAGGACCTGGATCAAGTGGTCCTGGACAAGGCCTTCGGACGGGAGGTAACCATCGAGGGCGAGGTGAGCGAAGACCGCGTCCGGATCGACAAGCTCACGGTTCTCAACCCCGTGGGCAAAAAGGAATTCTTCAAGGCGTGACTATAGCCAAGCGTCCCTGGTAGGGGCGGGTCCGGGAAGGCAAGAAGCGGAGGCGCGGGGCCTCCTTGGTGAGGGAGTTCGGCGGTCGGCCTCGGGCGGGACGTGATTTTAAACATACTCGGAGACAGCCATGAGAATCGTCAACGATACGCGCATCTTTTGGAGCGTTTTCCTGGTTTTGGTTTTCGTTTTGGCCCTGCCGGCCACCGGCGCGAGAGCCCAGGAGGGCTATGCGCGGCCGGAGTTGCTGATCGAGACCGAGGAACTGGCGAAGCTTGTGGATGAACCCGATGTCGTCGTGATAGACACCGTCGACCCCGCGAGATACTGGCGCGCCCATATTCCGGAGGCGGTCAACATCTTCACCCCGAACGTGGCGGACATCAAGGCGCGGAAGAAGAACGGCTATCCCTTGAGTGAAGAGGATGCGGAACGGATCTTCGGCAAGGCGGGCATCGGCAAGGACACGCGCGTCGTCGTCTACGACGGCGGCGAGGGTCCTGCCGCATCCGGTGTGTGGTTCGTCCTCGACTTTTTCGGCCACCAGAAGGTGCGGGTGCTGAACGGCGGATTCCGCAAGTGGGTGGACGAAGGCCGCCCGGTCACCCAGAAAGTCCCCGTGGTGGAGAAGGCGGAGTTCGTCGCCAAGCCCAAACCCGAAAAAGTCGTCACGCTCAAGTGGCTGAAGAAGAACCTGCGCAACAAGGATATCGTGCTCGTCGACACCCGCTCGTTCAAGGAGTTCATCGGGCAAACCGTCCTGCCGGCCGCCGCCCGCGGCGGCCACATCCCCGGGGCCATGCACCTGGAATGGAAGAAGTTCACCGATAAAATGAACACTTTCAAGTCGGCCGAACGTATCAAGAAGGTGCTGACCCGGCGCGGCATCACCAGGGACACCAAGATAGTGGCCTACTGCCAGTCCGGGATCGGGCGTTCCACCGACATGGCGCTGGCCATGAAGCTGATCGGCTACGACAACGTGGTCGATTACACCGGCTCCTGGCAGGAGTGGTCGGCCGATCCGCGCCTGCCTATTGAAAAATGAAGGTAATGAAATAAAGAGGAGGTAGCCATAATGACTGCGGCAATGGGAGGTCTCCTGACCGGAGCCTTGTTCGGTTTCGTGCTTCACCGCGGCGGTTTGATCCGTTACTCGCGTATCATGGGGACGATGCTGATGCGCGACCTCAAGGCCATGAAGTTCATGTTCACCGCGCTCGCGGTGGCGGCGATCGGCTACGGTATCAGCGACTTGGCGGGCCTGGATCTGGTGGTGCCCAAGGTCAATCCCTATCTCGGCTGGTCGCACTTGGTCGGAGGGGTGATCTTCGGCGTCGGGATGGGCATCTCGGGATTCTGACCCGGCACCTGCGCGGCCAGGTTGGCCGCCGGAAAATGGCTTATCGTTCTTGGGTTGCTGGGCATGTTGGCCGGCGTACTGGCGTTCGATCTCGTGTTCCCCAGTCTGGCGGACTGGGGCATCCGCTCTTTCCCGCAGAGCATCACCGCCCCCCTGGTGCTGGACATTTCCTACGGCCACCTGGCAACCGCCTTTGGCGTGCTCGTGCTGTTGATGGTAGCCGTGGCCGACAGGCTGGACCCGGGCAAGCGCCTCGACCCCGAGCCGGACCAGAAGGAGCCGCTGTGGCGCCGGGAATGGGGCTTCGGCCTGGCCGGCGCCTCGGCCGGTCTGATCATCCTCGCGTCCTCCGCGCAGGGCCAGTATTTCGGCCTTTCCGGGAGCTACGCCGCGCTCACCGCCCATATCGCGGATTGGTTCGGCTTTTCGCTGGAGAGCGTGCCTACCTTGAACGAAACCACCGCCTGGCGCGCCGCCTCGGCGGCGGGTTTGTTCCCCGGCGCCGCGGCCAGCGCGCTGATGTCAAAAAGCTTCGGGAACGTTCCGGTGACCCCTCTGTGGGCGGCGGCGCATCCTTCCGGGGTGAAGAGCCGCGGCCCCATCGTCTTTGTAGGCGGCTTCATGGTTCTCTTCGGCGCCCTGATCGGCGGCGGTTGCACCACCGGGGCGTTCATGGCCGCCTGGCCGACGCTGTCCGTGGGCAGCTTCGCCATGGGGGCGACGTTTTTCGGCACCGGCATGGCCACCGCGACCCTGCTTTACTGGGGAAAGTGGGGGCTGCTATCGGAGGTTAGGTCGAGGGGCCTGAGTCTGGCGACGGATTGAATCGCCGCAGATGTATCTTATCGAGAAGGAACGCGTCATGAAATCACGATGGCACATGTTTTATCTGGCACTGATCGCCCTGCTGCTCTTCGGCCTGCTGTCGGAGGGGGCGCTGGTGCAGCGGGCGGCCATGGAGCGGAACCAGGAGATCGCGCCGAAGAACGCATACGCGGAAATCAGGAAGGCGCCGGGGAGGTACCAAGTCGTGGACCTGCGCGAGACGGAGGAGTTCCTGGACGGCCACCTTCCCGGCGCGGTCAACCTGGAGGCGGGCTTCGTTCTGGAAGACGAGCCCCTGGACCGTTACAAGCGCATCATCGTAGTCTCGGAAGAAGGCGATCCGGAGTTGTTCCAGGCGCTGTCGCAGGAGGTCAAGCTGGCCGCCAACCTGACCGGCGGCATGACGCAGTGGCGCATGAGCCGCCTGCCGGAGGTCACCGGCCTGACCGATACCAAGGGCGCGGCGCGCGGCCCGGCCGGGTGACTGTAGAACACATTCCTCCCGGGTGGAGGAAATAAAAAAAGGAATGGCGTTGATGCCGCGAGTGACAAAGTACGTGCTCGCAGTGGTCCTGATTGTTTCCGGCCTCGTGCCGGGCCGGGCCGAGCCCGGCAAGGAGTTCAAGGAGCTCAAGGGGCTCAAGGAGCTGAGGCCGATCAAGGGCGTGGTCACGGCGGCCGACTTCATCCTCAAGGACCTGTCCGGCAAGCCGGTGCGCTTCAGCGACGAGTTCAAGGGCAAGGTGGTGCTGCTCAATTTCTGGGCCACCTGGTGCCCGCCCTGCCGCCGTGAGATGCCGTCCATGGAGCGGCTTTACAGGGCCTATCTCGACGACGGTTTTGTCGTGGTCGCGGTCTCCATCGATCGCGCGCCGACGGGCAAGGTGGAGGCCTTCGTCAAGAAGTTGGAACTAAGCTTCCCGGTGCTGCACGACCGCGACGAGCGCGTCGCCCGGCTGTACGGCATTCCCGGCGTGCCGGCCTCGTACGTCATCGGCGCGCGGGGCCGGATCGCGTACCGGGCGGCGGGGGAATACGACTGGTTCAGGCCCGCCGCCAGAAGCGCCGTGGAGGGCCTTTTGCGGGCCGGCCGTGACTGAGGACGGTGGATGGTAAGCAGACGGGACTTTCTCAAATACTCGGGGACCTGCGCCCTGGGCCTGTCTCTGCCTGGCGAGGCGCTGGCGCGGGTCGTGCGGGTGGACAATCCGCTCGAGTCCTATCCCGGCCGCGCCTGGGAAGACTTCTACCGCCGGGAGTTCACCGCCACCCGGGGCGATTCCCTCGGTTACGCCTTTCACTGTTCCAACTGCCAAGGCAACTGCGCTTGGCGGCTGCACGCCAAGGACGGCGTCCTGGCGCGGGAGGAGCAACTGGCGGAGTACCCCCAGGTCAGTCTGGACATCCCGGACCCCAACCCGCGCGGCTGCAACAAGGGCGCGATCCATTCCCAGGCCATGTACGAGAAGGACCGCCTGCGCTACCCCTTAAAGCGCGTGGGCCGGCGCGGCGGCGGCAAGTGGCGGCGAATTTCCTGGCGACAGGCGATCGCCGAGATCGGCGAAAAGATGGTCGACACCCTTGCCGAGCACGGGCCCGGAGGTCTGATGGTCTACACCGGCACCGGTCTCCTGTCCCAGGGGCGCCGGTCGAGTTCATTGCGCCTGGGGTCGCTGCTGGGCGCCGTCCGCATGTATCCGTCGAGCGCCGTCGGCGACATGTTCACCGGGGCGTCGCTGGCCTACGGGATTCCCAACGTCGGCACTTCCCTGGACGCCTGGTTCGAGATGGACTTGATCGTGCTCTGGGGGGTCAACCCGAACGTGACCCGCATCCCCGATGCCCACTACTTGTGGGAAGGCAAGTACAACGGGGCCAAGATCGTCACCATCGCTCCCGATTACAACCAGACATCCATCCACGCCGACCAGTGGATACCCCTCAACCCGGGCAGCGACAGTTTCCTCGCCATGTCCCTGGTTCATGCGCTGTTCAAGGAAAAGCTCTACAAGGAAGACTTCATCCGCGTGCAGACCGACCTGCCGTTCCTGGTCCGCCTGGATGACGGGAAGCTGCTGCGCGAAAGCGACCTTAAGGACGGCGGCGGCGACGAGGTCTTCTATTTCTGGGACCGCAAGACCGAACGCCCGGCCGCGGCGCCCGGCACCCGGGGCAGCAAGCGCGACACCCTGCGCCCGGGCAAGATCGACCCGGCGCTGAAGGGCCGCTTCACGGTCAAGGACCTGGACGGAAAGCCGATCCGGGTCACTACGGTGTTCGAACTGGCGCGGGCCGAGGCCGCCAAGTTCCCGCCCGAAAAGACCAGGGAGCGGACCGGCGTCCATCCCAGCGTCGTCTACGGCCTGGCGCGCGAGTACGCGCGGGCGCGCGACGCCGGCATTACCATCGGCTTTTCGATCCACAAGTACGCCTGGGGCATCCTGACCTGCTGGGCCCAGGCGTTGTTCTGCGCCCTCACCGGCCATGACGTGGTGGACACCGAACATCAGTGGAGCCTGGGCGGCATCGGGCCGCTGAGCGCGCCTAAGCCGGCGCGCTTCGAGTCCGGGTTCCTTTCGGAATGGATGGCCGGGCGGATGTGGGAGACCTTCCGCATGCACTACGGCGACGAGCAGGAATTTCGCGGCCGGATGGGGCTCGGCACCGAAGAACTGGTGCGGCTGGCCGAAAAGAGCCGCGACGAAAAGTGGCTCGCCTACTTCGGCGAGCCGAAGGTGCGTATCCTGTTCGCCGACAACATGTTCCGCCGCAACAAGTCGTCGGAGCATTACAAGAAGACGGTCCTCGACGCCACGGAGCTTTACGTCAACGTCAATTTCCGCATGGACTCTTCGGCCGAGCTTGCCGACTACGTGCTGCCGAGCCAAAGCCACTACGAAGGCTGGGACATCCGGGGCGAGGTCGGCTACCACCGTTTCGTCAATCTCAACGTGCCGCCGCCGGGCCTCAAGCCGGTGGGCGAGGCCAAGTCCGAGTGGGAAATCTGCCGGCTGCTGGCGGCGCGGATCGAGGAGGCGGCGAAGGCGCGCGGGCTCGCCAAACTGAACGATCCGGTGTTCACCGTGACCCGCGAGGACAAGAAGGAGCCGGTGACACGGGATCTCGACACCCTGCACGACGACTTCACCATGAACGGAAAGCTGAACACCGACAAGGACGTGGTCAAATGGCTGATCGCCAACGTGCCGGCCTTCCAGCCGTGGAAGTTCGAGGACGCGGCGGAGCGCGGCTTCCTCATCCTGAACTCCAACGCCGGCCTGACTTCGCCCCTCTACGCCAACCGGCCCTACCGCTCCTTCGAGGAACAGTTCTATCTCAAGCGTCCCTACCCGACGCTGTCGGGGCGCCAGCAGTTCTACATCGACCATGAGGTTTTCCAACAGTTGGGGGCGGCGGTCCCCACCGCCCGCGAGCCGCTGCATCCCGCCAAGTTCCCGCTCAAGTTCTATTCGCCGCACACGCGCTGGGGCATCCATTCCACTTGGCGCAGCAACAAGCATATGCTCCGCCAGCAGCGCGGCGTGCCCCATGTCTACCTCAACCCGGCCGACGCCGCCAGGCGGGGAATTCGGGACGGCGGCCGGATCAGGGTGTTCAACGACATCGGCGCCTTCCATGCCATGGCCAAGCTGCATCCGGGCACCCGGCCCGGCTCCATCATGATGGAGCACGGCTGGGAGCCGCACCAGTTCCGCGGCCGCAAGGGGTTGAACGGTCCGGTGGCCGGCCTCCTTTCCCCTCTCGAACTGGCCGGCGGGTGGGGTCATCTGAAGTTCGGCGCCACCTGGGACGGCAACCAGCTCGCCTACGAATCCACCGTCGACGTGGAAAAGGCCTGAGGGGAAGACGATGTCCAAGCGTCAGCTGGCGATGGTCATGGACCTCAACAAGTGCATCGGCTGCCAGACCTGCACCATGGCCTGCAAGACCCAGTGGACCAACCGCGACGGCCGGGATTACATGTACTGGAACAACGTCGAAACCCAGCCGGGCTCGGGCTACCCGAGGGGATGGGAGGACAGCGGCGGCGGGTTCGACGCGGAAGGCGACTTGCGTCCGGGGCGCATCCCGTCTCTCAGCCGGGATTATGGCGTGCCGCTGGAGATGAACTACGAAGACGCGCTCGGCATGACCCCGGAGGGGGATGCCCCGCCGTTGTCCGAGCGCGGCAAGGACAGACCCTGGCTGCGGCCCGTCGAGCGGTCCGCTCACGGGCCAAACTGGGACGAGGACGAGGGGGCGGGCGAGTACCCCAACAGCTATTACTTCTATCTGCCTCGCATCTGCAACCACTGCGACGACCCCGCCTGCCTCGAGGCCTGCCCGCGCCAGGCGATCTACAAGCGCGAGGAGGACGGCATCGTCCTGATCGACCAATCGCGTTGCCGCGGCTACCAGAACTGCATCGCCGCCTGCCCCTACAAGAAGATCTATTTCAACCCGCTGTTCAAGCGTTCGGAGAAATGCATCTTCTGCTTTCCCCGCGTCGAGCAGGGTCTGGCGCCGGCCTGCGCCCGCCAGTGCGTGGGACGAATCCGCTTCGTCGGTTATCTGGACGACGAGGAAAGCCCGGTCTACAAGCTGGTCAAGAAGTGGAAGGTGGCGTTGCCGCTTCACGCCGAATTCGGGACCCAGCCCAACGTCTATTACGTTCCGCCGCTGTCGCCGCCCAAGTACGACGCCGAGGGGAGGCCGACGGGCGAGCGCCGCATCCCGGACGAGCACCTCATCGGCCTGTTCGGGTCCAGAGTGCCGGAGGTGCTGAAGTTGCTGGAGGAGGGGCGCGAGAAGAAGCGGCAGGGCGAAGAGTCGGAGCTTATGGATATCCTTATCGCCTACCGCCACGAGGAAATGTTCACTCTGGATGCGGACTATTACAAGAAGCCTGGCTAAGGCGTCTTGGACGCCGCCGACGCGAGGGGCGCCAACACTGATCATGGGGGGCCGGCAAAACGGCATGGAAAATGAACGCTCTCTCTAAATCGTGTAATCCCGCGCGCGGCGTCTGGTCCGCCCGCCTTTTCGGCTCG
Organism: Rhodospirillaceae bacterium; assembly: GCA_002686255.1. Taxonomy (GTDB): domain Bacteria; phylum Pseudomonadota; class Alphaproteobacteria; order Rhodospirillales; family Casp-alpha2; genus Casp-alpha2. Next base: position 12,059 of record NZAZ01000126.1, on the reverse strand, counting down.
GTGGTGACGCTTGCAGCGGCGATCAGCTTGTTTTTCGCCGTGCCGCCGGCTTTCGCGGAAGCGGAGATCGTCGCCGAGTGGCTTGACCGGAATCCACCACTCGACCCGAACGACCCGGCATGGCACAAGACCAAAGCAGTAGAGGTGTCGCTCTATCCTCAGCGGACGGTTTCACCCGGCAGCGCCGCTATGGACGTTGCCAGGATCGCCGTGCGGGCGCTATATAACGGCGAAGCGATAGCGTTGTGGCTGGAATGGCGCGACCGTGCCCCGGCCGACATCGTCTCCGTGGGGAGGTTCGCCGACGCCGTGGCCGTTCAGTGGCCTGTGGAGTACGGACCGGGCCGCGGCCTGCCCTATGTGGGGATGGGCGATCCGAGCCGCCCCGTGGCGCTATGGTTCTGGCGCGCCGACGGCAAGGTGGAGACCCTGGCGGCGGCGGGCTTCGGCAGCCTCACCGCGCAGCCGAGCGACGGCGTGGAGGCGAAAGGAGTGTGGGAAGACGGCATTTGGCGGGTGGTCTTCCGCCGCCCCCTGCGCGCCCTGCAAGGTGATGAGATGGTTCGTTTCGACCCGGCCCGGCAAGGATTGATCCCGCTGGCCTTGGCCACGTGGCAAGGCGAGGCGGGACAGCGCGACGGCGACAAGCGGCTTTCCGGCTGGCGGGCCCTGCGCTTCGAGGGTGGCAAGCGAGAGACCGGCGAGGCTGAACTTTTTGGCGCCGCCGCGCCCGCCGAGGGAAATCCCGAGGCGGGACGGAAACTGATGTTGGAGCGGGACTGCGCCGGGTGCCACGCCTTCCCGGGCAATCCCGAGCGGCCCGCCGCGGGCCCCGATCTCACCTATGTGGGTGGCATCCACAACCCGAGCTACCTTCTCGAATCGCTGTTGCAGCCTTCGCAAATCATCGTCCCGGGAAAGGGGTTCCATGAGATGGAGGATGGCCGGCGGACGTCCCTTATGCCGCCCTTCGAAGGCTCGGAGCAGGAGCGCCGTGACATCACCGCCTTCCTCGGAACCCTCCGTTGAGGCGCCGCGGCCGATGGAGAACCCATACCCGTGTCCGTTATGACCAACAAAGCCCGTCACCCGCGAGCCGCCGCCGGTTCCCTCGGAGAACTGCCCGCCGTGCATCAGGTTCTGGAGCATCCGCGGCTCGCGGCTCTGCGAGGGCGGGTGGACCATGCCTATTTGGTCGAGGAGGTGCAGGCCTGCCTCGATGCCTTCCGCCGGATCTTGCGGCAGGACGCCAACCGGACGGTTCCGAAGCTTGAAGCGGTCGCCGAGGAAGCGAGGGAGCGGGTGGAGCGCTGGTTCGAGCCGAAGCTGCAGCCGGTGATCAACCTCACGGGCACCTTGCTTCACACCAATCTCGGCCGGGCGCCCCTTTCGCGGGCCGCGGTGGAAGCCATGCGCGAAGCCCGTGACACGGTCAACTTGGAGTACGACTTGAAAAAAGGGCGACGCGGCGACCGGGACAGCCTGGTGGAGGAACTGCTGTGCCGTCTGACCGGCGCCGAGGCGGCCACGGTGGTCAACAATAACGCCGCCGCCGTCTACCTCGTCCTCAACGCGCTCGCCAACCGGCGGCGCGTCGCCGTCAGCCGTGGAGAACTCGTCGAGATCGGGGACGGCTTCCGCATGCCGGACATCGTGCGCAAGAGCGGCTGCAAACTGGTGGAAGTGGGTACCACCAACCGCACCCACCTCGCCGACTACAAGCAGGCGCTGGACGATGGGGCGCGTTTGCTGCTCAAGGTCCATACCAGCAACTACAAGATCGAAGGCTTCGTCCACGAAGTCCCGCTGCGCGAATTGGCGCGGCTCGGACGGCGCCACCAGGTCCCGGTGGTGGTCGACCTCGGCAGCGGCGCCCTGGTCGACCTTGTGCGCTGGGGGCTTTCCGGGGAGCCCACGGTGCGCGACGTGGTGGATACGGGCGCGGACCTGATTACCTTCAGCGGCGACAAGCTGCTGGGCGGCCCGCAGGCGGGGCTGGTTGTCGGGCGCGGCAAGTGGGTCCGGCGCGTCAAGCGCAACCCGATGAAACGGGCGCTCAGGTGCGACAAGTTCAGGCTGGCCGCGCTGGAAGCCACCCTGCGCGCATACCTGTCACCGGAAACCCTGGAGAAGTCCCTGCCGACGTATCGAATGATCGCACGATCCGTGGAAGAAATCGAAGCATTGGCGACAGAGGTACGCGACCAAGTAGAACGCTGGGCCGCGGGCCGGGCCCAAGTGGAGGTGATAGCCGGGCATACCCAGGTGGGCAGCGGCTCCCTCCCCGGCGCCAAGCTGCCCACGCATCTGATCGCCCTCACCCCAAGCCGCGGCGGCGTCAAGGCGCTAGAGCGCGAGTTGCGGACGCTCCACCCCCCGGTGATCGGGCGGATACATGGGGGGAAAGTGCTGCTCGACATGCGTTGCCTGATGGCGCCTGAACCGTTGCTGAACGCTCTGGCGGCGGCGGGAGGCCGGACCGGATGATCATCGGCACCGCCGGGCACATAGATCACGGCAAGACGGCGCTGGTGAAGCGGCTTTCCGGCATCGATGCCGACCGCCTGCCCGAGGAGAAGCGGCGGGGCATGACAATCGATCTCGGTTTCGCGCACATGGAGCTTGAAGGGGTGGATCAAATTGGAATCGTGGACGTGCCGGGACACGAGCGGTTCATCCGCAACATGGTGGCGGGCGCCACAGGCATCGACCTGGTGCTGCTCGTGGTGGCGGCTGACGACGGCGTCATGCCGCAGACTCGGGAACATCTCGACATTGTCTGCCTGCTTGGCATCACGAGCGGGGTCGTGGCCCTCAGCAAGATCGACCTCGTCTCACCGGAGCGGGTGGCGGCGGTGACCGAGGAGGTCCACGAACTGCTTGGCGGCACACCCCTGGTTTCGGCCCCGGTCATGCCCGTTTCGGCCAATACCGGCGAGGGCCTGGACCCGTTGCGGAGGGAACTGGCCGCCGGCCTTGCGGAGGTCCGGTCCAGGTCGGAGGCGGGCTTTTTCTGGATGGCCATGGACCGTGCCTTCGTCGCCCCCGGCTTCGGTTCCGTGGTGACCGGCACAATCGCCTCGGGCCGGGTGGCCAAGGGGGACCATCTGAAACTGCTGCCCGGCGAGCAGGCGGTGCGAGTCCGTGGCATCCAGGTACACAACCGGACCGTCGATGCGGCCGCCGCAGGGAGCCGTTGCGCGCTGAACCTGGCTGGGGTCGACAAGCAGTCCCTGCGCCGTGGAATAGCGGTGTGTGATGCTGGGCTGACCCGGGTGGCGACGACGGCGGACGCCCAAGTCGCTCTGGTTCGGGACCTTGCGAGGCCCCTGAAGAATCATTCGCGGGTGCGCTTGCACAGCGGAACCGCGGAGACCATCGCCCGCCTCCAGTGGCTCGATCCGAAGCCCCCGGGGCCGGGAGGGGCGGGGCTGGCCCAGCTGCGCCTGGACGAAGCGATGCCGTTGTTGTACGGCCACCGTTTCGTGCTGCGGGACGAGTCGGCGCAACGTACCGTGGGCGGCGGGGTGGTGCTGGACCCGTTCGCCAGGCGCCGCGCCGCCCGGAGTCCGGAGAGGGTCGAACGCCTTAAATCCCTGAGCGCCATGAACCCGGATCGGAGCCTGACCGTATGGCTGGAAGCCCGAGGCGCGGAGGGCTGGCTGCTGCCGGAGCTTGCCGAACAGCTCGCGGAAGCGCCGGAGCGGTTGGAGGAGCGTCTGGCGCGAAGCAGCGACGTGTTGCGTGAAGACGCCGAAGGCACCACCTGGATGGCGCCACGCGGCGCGGTGGAAACCCTGGAATCACGGCTCACCGGCGCGATCAGCGAATACCTCACCGATCATCCCCGGGTTACGGCGATGGCGCCGGCCACCTTGCGCTCCACGGTCTGCCCACGCCTGGATCAGCGTATCTTCCGGTCGCTGCTGGCGCGACTTGTGGCCGCGGGCCAGGTGGAAGCAATCTCCGAAGGTGTCCGGCCGGTAGGCCACCACCAGCGCTTTTCCCCGGAGGATGCCGCATTGGCAGACCGGGTGACGTCGCTCCTCGCGTACAGGGATAAACCGCCGCCGAAGCTGGAGGCGCTGGCCCGGGAACTCGGCCTCCCCGCCGGGCGTCTTGGAGGCTTCCTGGGGGAGCTTGAGCGTGCCGGGCGGGTGGTCCGGCTGGCGCGGGGCGTCTACGTCACCCAGCAGGACCTCGCGACTTGGCGAGAGCAGGCCCGCGAGTATGTGGCGCGCCATGAACAGATGACACTCGCCCGGTTCCGGGACGAGATCGGCGTCGGGCGCGGCCTCGCCATCCTGGTGCTGGAGTATTTGGACCGCACCGGTGTCACCAGACGGGTTGGGGACGTCCGGGTGGCGGCCTCGACGTTGAAACGAGAGCGGGCATGAAGGCGACCTTGCCGGAAATCCGTTTGACCCAGTGGGCCGACTGCGCCGGTTGCGCGGCCAAGATGGACGCGCTTGCGCTTGTCGATGCGCTGAACCGACTCCCCAAGAGGGAAGATCCGAACCTGCTGGTCGGCGTGGAAACGTCGGACGACGCTGGCGTTTACCGCATTGCGGAGAATCTTGCGCTCGTCGAGACGGTGGACTTCTTTCCCCCGCTGGTGGATGACCCTTACATATTCGGGCAAATCGCCGCAGCCAACGCCTTGAGCGACATCTACGCCATGGGGGCAAAGCCGGTGACCGCGCTGAACCTCGTCGCCTTCCCCAACGAAGGCCTGGCCGCCGAGGTGTTACATAACATTCTGCTGGGCGGCGTCTCCAAGCTCGACGAGGCCGGCGCGGCGCTGGTCGGGGGCCACTCGATCATGGACCGGGAGGTCAAGTACGGGCTGGCGGTCACTGGCCTCGTCGATCCGGCCGAGACGATCACCAACGCCGGGGCGCAAGCCGGGGACAGCTTGGTCCTCACCAAGCCGATCGGGGTGGGCGTCATCACCACGGCCATCAAGCAGGGCCGCGCCGATGCCCTGGTGGTCGAACGGGCGACGGCCGTGATGACGCTGCTTAACCGGCGGGCTTCCGAGTTGATGCTCGAATTCGGCGTTCATGCCTGCACCGATATCAGTGGCTACGGGTTGCTCGGGCATGCCATGGAGATGGCGCGCGCCAGTGGCGTGTCACTGGAGCTCGATCACGCCGTGGTCCCGTGTATTCCCGGCGCTCGGGAGCTTTGCACGCAGGGTTTCAAGTCGGGCGGGCTCGATAACAATCGACGCGCCTTCTCGCCGGCGGTACGGATGTCGCCCACGGTTTCAGCAACTTGGCAAGACTTGCTGTTCGACCCCCAGACGTCCGGCGGCCTGTTGATGGCGCTTCCCGAGGCCGCGGCGATCGAGATGCGGCGAAAACTAATGAACGAGCGGCAGATGGATATAGCCGTGATCGGAAAGGCGGCGGTAAAGGATAAACGTGACGCATGGATTTTGGTAAGGTAACGTCGGCAATGGAGAGGATGACTGTCCGGTGGCATCCGCGGATTTCAAATCCGTCGGGAGGCAGCGCACCTGTCTCTGGTGGGTTCGACTCCCACCCTCTCCGCCGTAGAGGTTTCCGTGGACGGTGCTTCGTAGACGCCATGCTTGGCGTTGGCTTGCGTAGACACTGTATCAGGGCTTGTGCTGCGTTAAAGCTAGCTGATCGAATTTCTTCTGGAAACACATGGGATGCCTAAGAAACCTTCTCCCAAGAGGCAGCTTTTCGAACTCTTCGCCCGCGTCGCCCGTGCTTTCGCGAACGCCAGCCGGCTGGAGCTTCTGGAAGCGCTCGCACAAGGAGAGCGTAGCGTGGAGGAACTGGCTCGCGCCACTGCGATTACGATTGCCAACGTCTCCCACCATCTCCAGATCCTGCGTGACAGTGGTCTTGTTACTTCGCGCAGGAACGGCGTGCAGGTAATCTACAGCCTTGCTGATGATGAAATTCCGACTGTTATTGCCGGGATCAGACGAATCGGCGAACGGCACCTGGCGGAAATCGAGCGGTTGGTTCAGAAGTACTTCCAAAGTCACGATAGCTTGGAACCCGTGGACCATAAGGAGCTTTTGGGTATGGTGCACAGGGGCGAGGTCGTGGTGCTCGACGTGCGGCCGCGAAACGAATACGACGCCGGCCATATCCCCGGGGCGATCAACATCCCCGTCAGCGAACTGCCCAAACGTCTGGCGGAACTTTCCCGTGATCAGAAGGTGGTAGCCTATTGTCGCGGGCCGTACTGTATGCTTGCTTATGAGGCAGTCGAGGAACTCAGAAAACGCGGCTATCACGCCCGGCGGCTCCAAGAGGGTTATCCCGAGTGGAAAATCTCTAAGTGACCGACCGGAAATTCGGAATCTGATCCGCGGGATCGGCCTCGCCAGCCCACTTTGGGGCGCCTGTCCCTCCTGAATACCTGGTACGCCGCAGAAACCGACGGCAAATTCCCTGTTCCGTTGAATAGGGAATTCCGCTAATAGCTCCTTGTAAGCACTGGGTTTATTTGCGCTCGAAAGGCTCTTGTGGGGACGGTTTTCGCGAAATTCCCTGTATTTTCCCTGCTTAACAGGGAAATTGCCCGAACAAACACCGGAGACGGGTTCGCCCGAGACTGCGCCCACCACCATTCCCCCCCCGATTCAAGCCGATTTGCTCTGACAAAGCCGACATTGCCCATAAGCCCTCATTTCAACACATAAGGTTGTTAACAAAATCGTGAATTGGGCCTTCTCGACCTTTGGCGCCTTGCCCGTTATGGTGGCCATTATGCGCGGACATAAGCGAAAAAGCATGTTGTCCAGTTTTTGGGACACGATACTGAAGCCCGACCACGAAGAACTGGAGATGAAGGAACGTCTGGTTGTCATTTCGGCAGCCAACCAGTTGCAGGTGGGCGAGTTCCAGCTTCTGCAACTGGCGTACCGGGAATGGTACAACAAGGACCTTCCCGAAGCCCTGGTGACGAAGCTGTTTACGTCCTACATGCTGCACCATCGGGTGCCCCATTGGGCCCGGCACTACGCCCGGCGCATCATCGACGGCTACGAAAGCGGTGAATTGGACGACAACGCGCCTAAATTCCACCGCTACGATAACGACTACCAGACCTCGGTTCCGCAAGGGTTCCGGAGGTTCTGCGTCGCCGCCGCCGGCGTCATTGTCGCCGTTTTCGGCAGCATCCTTGTCGCCAATGAGGTCGTCGACGGACCGGCATCGCTGCTGCCGCCCTATTTCGAGAAAAAGGACCTGCCCCAGGTTCTGCCCGGCATGCACGTGCAAAAAGAGCACTTCATCGCCCCGGGCGGCGCCGGCAATTTCAGCGACGTCAAGCGGCCCGGCCGCTGACCGGGCGGGCTCTGTTTTTTTCTTTCAGCCGATCTTAATTGTAAGCCACGGAATGAGCCGTTAAGGTCCGCCCATGTTTGAGTTCGCCGGCGAGGCAGAGCCCCTCGTAAACATCATTTTCCTGGTCGTCACCGGGTATATCGCGCTCCATGGAATCCGCTTCAAGGACGAAAAAGGCGAAAGCGATTTCGTGCGCCTATTGTTCGGCTCCATCGCGGCGGTATTTTTCTTTATGGTGCTGTTCCAGGACGTGCTGGGGGTGGTCCGGTTTTAGACCCCCTGATTCAGGGCCGGAAAGGCCTATTTCCTGCACTCGCCGACGGAACCGCCCTTGCATATGGTCTTGCCGTCGATCCAGGTGGCGTCCGACATCCTGACGGCGCCGAACTTGGTCCCCTTGATCTTGGCGCCGGTAAGATCGCTCCGCTCCAGATCGGCGCCTTCCAGGTTGGCGCCCGAAAGATCGGCGCCTGAAAGGTTGGCGTCCTTGATGATGGCCTTATTGAGCCTGGCTCTTTTCAGGTTCGCCCCCGACAAATCGGTGTTCGACAGGTCGGCGCCGCGAAGGTCGGCTTTTTCCAGGTTGATGCCTTTCAATTTGGAATGGTGCAGGACGATATCGTCCATCACGGCCCCACTAAGATCGGCGCCCTCGAAATTTTTCCGGGCGAATTCGCATTTTGACCAGACTACGTAGGCGCCCGGCGGATCGTAGCATTCGGCTTTCGCAGGCACCGGAACCAAAAGCCCCGCGACCACAAGGGCCGACAACACAAAAAACAAGCTTTTTTTCATGTTCTAACCTTACTCAGTCTTATCCCAAGGTGGGCTGAAACCCGTGGATATCCCGGTCACACAAGGACCGGGACAGAGCCTATTTAAGAAACATCGACAGCCAAACGCCGCCGCCGAGAACAATGGTTATGCCGACGACGATGATGCCCATCACCATGAGCTGCTTGCCGGCCGACGGTATGGTTGTTGTTGCTTCTTTAGGCGCCGTTGCTTCTTCAGGCGCTATTCCTTCTTCAGGCACATTTTCTTCCGACATGAAAGGCTCCCCTATACTCTTAAGCACTCTGCAAAAAAAAATCGTTCCCTAGGAACGGTTTTTCGTAATGTCCCCCCGGATTAACAGGTCGTTGGATAATTACATTTCTAGATCCGTTTGCCAACCGGGCAATTTCCCCGAAGCCGCTATAAAGGCTTGAACATCCGCTGTTCGGCGTCTTTTTCCGGCACGCATAATAGCCGTTCGGACTCAGGCAGGGCCAGTTGCTTTTGCATATAAACGGCGCGCAGGCGGATCGTCGACGGCCGGGGGGTGCCGTAAATGACCCTGTCGATAAGGTTGGGCCCTTCGACCGCGCCTTCGTCGATCTTCAACGCTTGAATGTAATCGGCAAGCGCCTTTTCGAAGTGCTGGACCGTGCCCCCGGGCCGGCAACCCATGCGGTTGTACATAGTGCCCCGGTTGGCGTAGGCGCCGGCGTAAACGGCTATCCCCGTAATGTCGCCGGGATCCAGGTTGGCCTTGAGATATTTGATCAAATAGGTGAATTCTGCCTCTGCTTCGGTGTAGCGCTCGGCCTGCAAATACACCAGCGCGCGGCCCATCAGGGCGCCGCGGTGATCGGGAGACTTCTCGAGAGCCGCGTCAAAGCGTTCTAGGGCGGCGTCAAATTTACCGTCGCCTAAGAGGATGTCGCCCTGGCGGACTTCGTAATCGCCCGGCGGCGCCTGAAGATAGCTTCCGGACACGGCCCAGAACGTGAATCCGCCAAAGGTGAGCAAGGCCATCAGGATGATGAACCGGCGCAGCACCCTTGGGTCGGTGAAACCTTTCAGGTTCATGGATTTCCCCCGAAAAGGACTCCGCCGTATGCGGCGGCGAAAACCAGGCACAAAAGCCCCGACGTGACCCCGGCGCGGCCTTTCAGGTATTGCCGCATTTTCTCGTCGGGCAATTCGCCGGCCCGGCGCTGTTCCTTGCGCACCGCCAGCACCCAGATCATTTGCCTGATGGGAAAAAACAGCGCCGCCGCCAAGGCCGCCGACCACAGCCAACGGTAATCAGATGAAAGCAACTCTTCCACGTTTTAAAGCCTAAAAGTGATTGACCGGTTCCTGCGAAGAGCGGCCGCAATGTTAACAAAAAAATGGGGGAAGAGCGAAGCCCTTCCCCCTGAAAACGTCAAGTCAAGATTCGGCTAGAGGCGTTGGGCCTGTTCTTCGGCCGTATCGCCGATGTCTTCCACCAGAGCCTCGATTTCAGTCTCGGGGATGGTGGACATGTTCATCTTGAAGGCGAGGAACCACATCATGCCCACGCCCAGGAGCCAGAACAGAATCTGCCACGCCCAGATGGAGGGCATGCCGAAGGTCCAGTTCTCGATGCCGGCATTCGGCTCGCCGAAGATGTCGTTGCCGATAACGGCGCCGGGGCCGATACCGAAGAACAGCCACGCCAGGGTGATTGCCCACGCAACCGGGATAAGCCCCTTCTTCGACGCCGGCAGGCTGGCGTGTTCGCGCAGGAAGTTGTGGTACTTCATGCGGTGAGCCAGGTCCTGCTCGTTCTGCGTCATCGCCGAAGCGACGATGCAGGTCGTGGCGTTGAGGAGCATGCCCCAACCGGCCGAGTGGATGGTGAGCGGCCAGCGGCCCCAGAAGTCGAGGTTCATGTCGGCCAGAATCCCGAGGCCGAACTTCTCGGTGAAGATCACGCCAATGATGCCGGCCAACAGGCCATAGGTGGCGCCTTGACGGGTGATCCACGGGAACCAGCAAACGGCCGCCAATGGCGTCCACATCTGGAAGCCGAAGGCAACGGCCAGACCGCCCAACAGCACCAGGGCGTCACGCGAATACGTGGCCACCAGCAGCGCGGCAACGACGATGAAGCCGACGCCCATGCGCCCGGCCAGCTTCTGCATGGCATGGGTCGAAGACGGGTTCAGGTAGCGCTTGTAGAGGTCGCGGGTCAGAATCCCGCCGGCCGTCGACATGTAAGCCGCGCCCGTGGACTGCATGGCGGCCAGGGCACAAACCGCCAACAAGCCGACCAGCCACGGTGAACCATCGGCAATCATGTTCATGTAGTGCGGCACGATGGAATCCGGCTTCGCCGCGATCGATCCCGGAAGCACGTTGGCCACGGCAAGGCCTGCTTTTGTTACCGCCGGGTTGGCGCCGAGAAGGTGCCCGCCCATGCCCGTGAACGCCGTGAAGAAGAACAGGATGAACCCGATCCCGAGGGACGAGGCCCAGACCTGCTGCGGCGCGAACGGCCGGGGGTCGGTGTTTGAGAACGACCACATGGTGAACGCCGGGGCCGATTGAATGCCCATCAGCGCGAACATGTAAGTCAGGCACATGATGCCGGTCCAAAGTCCGCCGACCGGCGTCTGTTTGCCAAGACCCGCCGTCCATTGGATGACGCCGGGGATGGCGAAGTAGGCGTTGTAGTCGCCGCCGCCGAAGCCCTTGGTCGTGCCCCACTTGCCGACGTCGGACGCCGCCAGCTTGGCCAGACCCGCCTGCATCGCGTCCCAACCGCCAACGGCGTTAAGCGCGATCGAGCCGTAGATCATGATGCCCAGGGCCAGCAGAACGCACTGCAGGGTGTCCACGTAGGCCACGGCGCGTAGCCCGCCCGCCGCCACGTAAATGAACACCACGATCGACAGGATCCACATGCCGACGTTCTGGGTGAACATGCCATCGGGAAAGCCCTCGGTCACGGTGATGACGTTGAACAGATACCCGGAGGCGCCCAACTGCACGCCAAGATACGGGATGGAGTACAGCAGGGCCACGATCACCGTCAGGATACGGATGAGGTCACCCTGGAAATAGGTGCCCAGCATCTCGCCCGGCGTCACGAACCCAAAGCGTTTGCCCAGCATCCACTGGCGCTTAAGGAAGATGACTCCGGTGAACGGAATGGTGATGGTGTAAAAGGATGCATAGGCATACTGGAACCCATCGCGATACACCAGACCCGGGTGGCCCATGAAGGTCCAGCCGGAGAACGATGTGGCGGTGGCCGCCAGGATAAACACCCATAAGGATAACTTGCGGCCAGCGATAAAGTAATCGCTGGCCGTCTTTGCCATTTGGGCGCTCCGCCAGCCCCAATAGATACAGTAGACCCAGTAGAGCACCACAAAAATGAACAACCAGATAATTTTTGCTTCCAAGACACCTCTCCCCTTTCTGTCGGTCCCCGTAGAAAGACACTTCTCCCCTTTCTGCCGGTCCCCGTAGAATCGACCCGGCCGAAACCGAGCCTAAAGCCGCAACCCAAGCGGCCCCGCGAAACACGCCCGCCGAACCACAGGAAACAAGCAACTGGAACGGATGTTTGGTGTTATTCCCCTGGCCCTTGCGTCAGGCCTTGTTGTTTCCGATTCCCGCAACAGGACTTTGCCGGCCTGATTGCGGACCGGCATGGAAACCACTTCAAATGTCTAGGATGTTATGTTCCCCAAAGACCTTTATGTTTCCCCGTTTGTCTTAATTGCTTTTATTCGCTTGTTACTTCCTCCGATCCATCGGGACCGAATCCCTCGAATCAGAGTTACGATCTTAATAACATCTTGGCGACTTTCGTACAACATTAAGCACACATGACCCATCACATCGTCTTTCTCGACCGCGACACCATCGCGCCGACCATCGAGGTCCGGCGGCCGGATTTCGACCACCAATGGACCGAATACG
>NZAZ01000125.1 GCA_002686255.1 Rhodospirillaceae bacterium | reverse complement strand
TGAGGCATAAGGTATTGTAATTCCTCATCCTGAGCAGCGAGCGCAAGCGAGCGTGTCGAAGGATTGTTGGAGAAAATCCACTTTTTCAGCAGCCTGCTAGTGGTGTATGGGCATGTTCCATGCCCGGTCAGGAAGGCATCATGCGGGTTTCAGACTTCGATTTCGACCTGCCCCCACGCTTCATCGCCCAGCGCCCCGCCCAGCCGAGGGACTCTTCGCGCCTGCTGGTTGTCGGGCGGGAATTCCGCGACCTCGGCATCGCCGACCTGCCGGGGCTTCTCAACCCCGGCGACGTCATGGTCATCAACGACACCCGGGTGATCCCGGCCCGGCTCATGGGCCGCCGACGTCCGAGCGGCGGCAAAATCGAGGTGACGTTGATTAAACCCGGCGGCGGAAACGCCTGGCAAACGCTGGTCCGCCCGGCCCGCAAACTGAACCCCGGCGACCGCATCGCCTTCGCCCCTGGTTTTGACGCCGAGGTCACGGCCAAGGGCGACGGCGGCGAGGTCACGCTCGCCTTGTCGCTTTCCGGAAACGGCCTGATGGCGGCGCTGCAAACCCACGGGGTCATGCCGCTGCCGCCCTACATCAAGCGCGGGGATAAGGGCGACCGCCGGGATTCTGAGGACTACCAGACGCTATTCGCCGATAAACCGGGCGCCGTCGCGGCGCCGACGGCGGGGCTGCATTTCACGCCGGCCCTTGTGGATGCCGTCAAGGCCGCCGGCGTCGCCGTCGAGCGCCTGACCCTGCATGTCGGCGCCGGCACCTTCCTGCCGGTGAACACCGACGATACGGACGACCACCGGATGCACGCCGAATGGGGCGAAATCACCGCCGCGGCGGCGGCCGCCGTCAACGCCGCCAAGGACCAGGGCGGGCGCGTCATAGCCGTCGGCTCGACGGTGTTGAGGCTTGTGGAGGCGGCCGCCGGCGGGGAAGGCCGCGTCAAACCGTTTTCCGGCGAGACGGACATCTTCATCACGCCCGGCCACCGGTTTAGGATAGCCGATGGCCTGCTCACCAATTTTCACCTGCCGCGCTCGACCCTGTTCATGCTGGTCGCCGCCTTTTCCGGTTTGCAAACCATGAAGGCCGCCTACGAACACGCCAAGGCCGCCGGTTACAGGTTCTATTCCTACGGCGACGCCTGTTTCCTGGAGCGCCAACAAGAGGCGGGAAGGACCGGAAGTCCGACAGGGATAAATAAAAATGAGGCGGGGAAGGGATGAGCGGCCTCGATTTCGAAATCCTCAACACCGACGGCCAGGCCAGGACCGGCAGCCTGTTGACGGCGCACGGGGCCATCGACACGCCGGCGTTCATGCCCGTCGGCACCGCCGCCACGGTCAAGGCGATGACGCCGGGCGCGGTCGCCGAAACCGGCGCCCAGTGCATCCTCGCCAACACCTATCACCTGATGCTGCGCCCGGGGCCGGAACGGATCGCCGAATTGGGCGGGCTGCATAAATTCATGAACTGGCCGGGGCCGATCCTGACCGATTCCGGCGGCTTTCAGGTGTGGTCGCTGGCCGAGCTTCGGGAAATGGACGCCGACGGAGTCGAATTCAAGTCCCACCTGGACGGCACCCTGCACCGGCTGAGCCCGGAACGGGCGGTGGAAATCCAGCGTCTTCTGGGCGCCGACATCACCATGGTGCTTGACGAATGCACGTCCCTGGACGGCGGCAAGGACGACGTCGCGAAATCGATGCGGCTTTCCATGGGCTGGGCCGAACGTTGCATGGCGGCCTATGAGGGGCGCCCGGGCCACGGCCTTTTCGGCATCGTCCAGGGCGGCGTCTACCGGGACCTTCGGGCCGAGTCGGCCGAAACCCTCGTCGGCATGGGCTTCGACGGCTATGCGCTGGGCGGGCTATCGGTCGGCGAAGGCCAAGAGGCGATGTTCAGGGTGCTGGACGGCGTGGCGCCGCTTCTGCCCGCCGCCCGGCCCCGGTACCTGATGGGCGTCGGCAAGCCCGCCGATCTGTTGGGCGCCGTCAAACGCGGCATCGACATGTTCGATTGCGTGCTGCCGACGCGTTCGGGCCGCACCGACCAGGCCTTCGTCCGCGGCGGCACCTTGAACATGCGCAACGCGCGGCACAAGGACGACGCCGGGCCGCTGGACGAGGCCTGTGGTTGCCCCACGTGCGGGAGTTACAGCCGCGCCTACCTGCACCACCTGGTGATGGCGAAGGAAATCCTGGGCGCCATGCTGTTGTCGTGGCACAACCTGCATTATTACCAGGACCTGATGGCGGACCTGCGCCGGGCCGTCAACGAAGGCGCCCTGGCTGCCTTCGAGGCGGCGTTTAAGGAAGAGCGGCAAACCCACGAAGCCAAAAAAAATTAACCTAAAAAACATATTATTTAGGGCAATCTTACGTTTAATCCATTGATTTCAGAGCAATATATACGTATTCTCGGCGGATGGCCCGGGAAACGAAAACGCCTCAACAGAAAATTATCGGCCGTTTCGGCGGCCTTACGCGTCTTGCCCGGATCCTTTCCGAAACCACGGGAAAGCGCCTGGCGCCAAGCACGGTCCAAGGCTGGTATCAACGGGGCCGCATCTCCCAAAACTGGCAACAGGCGGTGTTAGAGGCCGGCCGAAGCCTTGTTCCCCCGCTTGCCGCCGGAGATTTTTTCACTCCCCGGGCCCCCCGGGCCGACAATTCCCCGTCCGCAAGCGCCGGCCCGGCATTTGAAAACTTAGGCGCCCTGGGTGGAAGCGGGACCATCCCCGAAAGCCCCGGCGACGCGGTGTTGGAAGCCGTCGCCAACCCGAACCCCGGCGCCGATTACCTGGTCCGTTTCACATGCCCGGAATTCACCTCGCTGTGCCCGGTCACCGGGCAGCCGGACTTCGCGCACCTGGTCATCGACTATGTTCCGGAGGCCCTGATCGTCGAAAGCAAGTCGCTGAAGCTGTTCCTGGCGTCTTGGCGCAACCACGCCGCCTTCCACGAGGATTGCACGACGGCCGTCGCCGCCCGGCTGGTCGAGGCCGCCGGCCCGAAGTGGCTCCGCATCGGCGGCTATTGGTATCCGCGCGGCGGCATTCCCATCGACGTCTTTTATCAGACCGGCGAGGCGCCCGAGGGCGTATGGATCCCCGGCCAAGGGGTCGCCCCCTACCGTGGCCGCGGATAGGAATCCGTTATATTTTCATTCCGACCGAAGCGCTCAGACGGGCATCGACAACGGGGGTTCGCCCGCCGGGTCGTAGGTCTTCGGGTGGAACCGGAAGAAGCCCTGGCTTTCGATGGACCGTTTGGCGAAACCCTCGTCGAAGGCCGCCCGGTCAGGGCCCATTTCCCCGAACACGCCGATTTTTTCCAGCTCGTCGTCTGGGGTCGGGGTAATGCCGGGGTCATTCAATACGTCGAGATGGGCTTCGTCGGTCACCACGAAGAAGTCTTTGTCGATCTTGCACTGGAAAACGTGAAATTCCATGTCATCCTCCAATCACCAAAGTGCTTTCGCCCCGCCCCGCCCTCCAAAGAAAGCAATGAATTGGGGCGCGGGCGGGCGCACGATCACAAGCATAATGATAGAGACTGCAAATCGGGTCCGCATTGATCCAGGTCAAGGGGAGGCGGGAACCCCGGAAAAGGCGATGCCAGGACGGGCAGCGCCAGGAATGCTTGTCAGGCCGCCTCAAGCGCGTTTTCGAGCGCCGCCGTGACCTCATGGATGCGGATCGGCTTGGTCAGGTAGCGGTGGAACCCGGCCTCGAGTCCCCGTTCGATTTCGCTCGCCATGGCATTGGCGGTCATGGCGATCACCGGAATGTTGCGGGTGAATTCCGATTCCTTTAAGCGATGGAGCGCATGAAACCCATCGATACCCGGCAGGTTGATATCGAGGATAATGACGTCGGGTTTGTGGGCTTCCGCCAGCTCCAGGCCCAGTTCCCCGGTGTGAGCCGACAGCATGGTAATTCCCTCCATACGGCCGATCAGGGTTTCCATCAGTTTCAGGTTGGCGGGATTGTCTTCCACGTAAAGCATGGTGTGGCCGTCGGCGTTGTAGGGTTGGGCGTCGGCCTGAACCTTTTGGGCTTTTTTCCGCTCCACCGGAACGTCTTCGGTCAACGGCACCTCGACCGAAAAAGTACTGCCCTTGCCGAAGGCGCTTTCGAAATGAATCCGCCCCTTCATCAACTCCACGATCTGTTTGGTGATCGTCAACCCGATGCCGGTGCCCTTGATGTCCGAAGCCTCGAGCCCCAGGCGCGAAAACGGCTGGAACAACTGGTCCTGTTTCTCCTTGGGGATGCCCGGGCCGGTATCGGTGACGGAAACGCAAAGCATCCCCCTCGCGGTTTCTTTCGCCTTAAGGATCACGGAACCGTTCTCGTGGTTGTATTTGACGGCATTGGAAAGGATATTGAGCAGCACCTGGCGGAACCGGGTGGGATCGACCATGACCGCGGAAAGCTCCGTATTCAAGGTCCTGTCGATGACTTCGATGGATTGTTTTTCGGCCAGAGTCCGGGTGAGGGCCAGGCATTCCTCGAAAATGTCCGCCGGATCGGTCGCTTCCAGCGACAGCGATAATTGCCCGGATTCGATCTGCGCCAGGTTCAGCACATCATCGATCAACGTCAACAGGTGATCGCCGCCTTTAATGATTTGTTCGACGCTTTCCTTCCCGGATTCATACAGGGGGTATTTGGGGTTGTTTTCCATCAACTGGGCAAAGCCCAGGATGGCGTTCATGGGCGTGCGCAGTTCGTGGCTCATGGATGACAGGAATTCCGATTTCGCCTGGTTGGCTTTCTCCGCTTCCTCCTTGGCCTTGATAAGTTCTTCTTCAGCCTGCTTGCGTTGGGAAATGTCGGTTACCAGGCCGGTGAACAACCGTTCCCCGTCCATTTCCAATTCACTGATTCCCAGTTCCATAGGGAATTCCGAGCCGTCCTTGCGCAGCCCCTCGACCTCGCGTCCGATGCCGATTATCCTGGCCTCGCCGGTCTTGAGATAATTGGCGATAAAGGAATCATACTTCCCGGCATAAGCTTGGGGCATCAGCATCTTGACGTTCCTGCCGATGGTTTCGATGGCGGAATAGCCGAAGATGACCTCGGCGGCGCGGTTGAAGGATATGATCTCACCCATTTCATCAATGGTGATGATGCCGCTGGTGGCGGTGTCCAGGATCTGGGTGAGGCGGTTTTCATTTCTCTTGAGCGCCCTCTCCGCTTTCTGGCGTTCTAAAAGTTCCTTTGTGATATTGAGTTGTGATTGCTTGAATTCGAGAAACAAGTGATTCAAGTCTTGGTTGGTATAGATGACGCCGCCAACAATGAATGCAATTCCAGTCGGTATAGTCAGCCAACTGAAATTAAGGTGCAGGTACTCCATGGTCGCCATTGATTCCGCCATTGGGATGAACCGTGACAGGACATGCATGGCCAACAAATCAGCGAAATAGAACAGCCCGAGACTCACAAGCCCAATCACCATCACTAACGGAGCAATTTTGGTTCCCGCTGCTTTATGTGCTGCCCGGCCCCGGATAACCGACCAAACGGCAAGCGCAGTGATCCCCATGACAAGTAAGTCAATGGCAGTCATCAAGGCTATCGAATTCCAGATCATCTGCTGGCACATCCTCCCAGCGGCACCCAACCCCGAGCGGCGGCTGTCATAAAGATGGTTTTGATTTTTTAAGTTCCACAAGAAACCTATTGATTTGCTCTAGTATTTTCAACCGTTTTCAAAAAGCTGCCTGCGTGGTGCCTTCCAACGGACCATTGCCGTCCAAATCTGACTCTGAGCTTAGTCTGAGCTTACAAGCGTTTCGCCCCGGAGATTAATTGGCCCTTGGTATGCTTGAATACCATCGCATTCAATAATAGATTAAAATTATCACGTATCAGCCGTATATCAACCGGTTTATCGGCACGTTTCAATTTATGTCGGAATGTGATCGGAGGAGGGACTGCCGGCTGGGAAGAAAGGCAGGAAATTCAGCCGTCCTCGCCCCGGTAGACGCACCCGGCGGCGCACGTTTCCCACAGTTTGACCTCGCTCAACCCCGGCAGGGCCGGCTTCAGGCGCGCCCAGATCCAGCGCGCGATGGCTTCGCTGGTCGGGTTTTCCAGGCCCTCGATGTCGTTGAGGTAGCGGTGGTCGAGCTCGCCATGGACCGGTTGGCAAGCCGCCTCGACGTCGGCGAAGTCCATGACCCAGCCGGTGTCGGCGTCGACCGGCCCGGCCACGGTGACGGTCACCCGGAACGAATGGCCATGCAGGCGGCGGCACTTGTGGCCGCCGGGCACGTTGGGCAGCAGGTGCGCGGCCTCGAAGGTGAACTCGTTGAAGATTTCCATGGCCAAGGACTTTTACCGGATGCCTAGGACCTTATGGGTTTGCAGGCTGAGACGCCAGCCGGGATGGGCGAGGCAGTATTCGAGCGCCAGGCGGGTGTTTTCCTGCACCGCCCCGCCGTCCATAGGCTGCAGCAGGAAATGGCGGAAGTCCAGGCCCTCATACATCTCGGGCGCGGCGCCCTGTTGCGGGTAGACGAGCTTCAATTCGTCGCCGCGAAGGAGCGCCAATTCCGTTCCCGCCTTGGGGCTGACGCATATCCAATCGAGGCCCCCCGGCGCCGGCAGGGTGCCGTTGGTTTCCACCGCGACCTCGAAACCGGCGCCGTGAAAGGCGCCGATCAGGCCCTCGTCCAACTGCAACAAGGGCTCGCCGCCGGTGCAGACGACGAACGGCCTGGTCCCGCCGGCGCCCTTTCCGGGCCACGGCGCCGCCACCGCCGCCGCCAAATCGCCGGCGCTTTCGAAGACGCCGCCGCCGGGGCCGCCGGTGCCGACGAAATCGGTGTCGCAGAACCGGCATTCGGCCTCGGCGCGGTCGGCTTCCAGCCCCGACCACAGGTTACAGCCGGCGAAGCGGCACAACACCGCCGTCCGGCCGGTATGCCAGCCTTCGCCCTGCAGCGTCAGATGGATTTCCTTCACCGAATAGGTCATGGCCTTCCTTAACCCCGCCCACGGGCGGGCTCAAGCCGCATAATCCGTCGGATCGTCGATACCGGCCCCGGCGAAGCCCTTCTTTCGCAGCCGGCAGGCATCGCAACGCCCGCAATGGCGAAGTCCGCCGCCGGGGTCATAGCAGCTCATGGTTTGGCCGTAATCGACCCCCAATTCGGCGCCGCGGCTGACGATTTCGGCTTTCGTCATCTCGATCAGCGGCGCGTGAATGGTGATCCCGGGCCTGTCCGTTCCGGCCGCCTCGACCCCGGCCTTGGTCGCCAGGTTGGCCAGGCCTTCGAAGGCGGCGATGAATTCCGGCCGGCAATCGGGATAGCCGGAATAGTCCAGCGCGTTGACGCCGATGAAGATGTCAGCGGCGGCGAGGGTTTCCGCCCGCGCCAGCGCCAGGGCCAGGAACACCGTGTTGCGGGCCGGCACATAGGTGACCGGGATGCCGTCCTTGATGTCGTCTTCGCTCCGCCCCTTGGGCACGTCGATGTCGGCGGTCAGGGCCGAGCCGCCGAATTGGGCCAGGTCGATGTCGATGACGTCGTGACCGGCGGCGCCTTCGGCTTCGGCGATGCGGGCGGCGGCGGCGATTTCCGCCTGGTGGCGCTGTCCGTAGCGGAACGTCAACGCATGGGGCATGAAGCCTTCCCCCTTGGCGATCGCCAGGCAGGTGGCGGAATCGAGGCCGCCGCTCAACAGGATCACCGCCTTCGGCGCAACCTTATTCGGTTCGGTGGTGTCCTGAGGGGTCATTCCATGGCACCCTTAAGATAGATGGCGGCCCGATGGCCGCCGGGGGAATTATGGCCGACGATCTCAAGAAAATCATCCGCGCGCAAGCCCATGGCCTTGGTTTCGACGTTGTCGGGTTTGCAAACGCCGAGGCCGATCCCCGCGACGCCCGGGCGCTATCGCGCTTCCTCGCCGACGGGCGCCAGGGCGACATGGCGTGGCTGGTGGGTGACGGCGGCCGGCGCGGCGACCCCAAGGCCCTGATGCCGGAGGCCAAGACCGTCATCGTGCTCGGCGCCAACTACGGCCCCCGCGAGAATCCCCTGGCGGCGCTGGCCCGTCCCGGCCTGGGCGCCATTAGTGTCTATGCCCGGGGCCGCGACTATCACCACGTGCTGAAGAAAAAGTGCAAGCGCCTGGGGCGCTGGATCGCCGACAACCACGGCGGCGGCATCAAGGTCTTCGTCGATACCGCGCCGGTGATGGAAAAGCCGCTGGCGGCGCGCGCCGGGATCGGCTGGCAGGGCAAGCACACCAACCTGCTGAGCCGCGATTTCGGATCCTGGCTGTTCCTGGCCGAGGTCTTCACTACCCTTGACCTGCCACCCGACGCCCCGGCGGCGGATCATTGCGGCGGTTGCGACCGCTGCCTCCGGGCCTGCCCCACCGATGCCCTGCCCGAACCCTACCGGATCGACCCGCGGCTGTGCATTTCCTACCTGACCATCGAGCACAAGGGCGCCATCGCGCCCGGGCTGATGGCCCGGATGGGCAACCGCATCCATGGCTGCGACGACTGTTTGGCCGTCTGCCCGTGGAACAAATTCGGGCGTCCTTCCGCTGACAATGCCTTCCTGCCCCGCTTCGAGTTGACGGCGCCCCGCCTCGCCGACCTGGCGGCGCTGGACGAGCCTAAGTTCCGCGAACTGTTCGCCGGATCGCCGGTCAAGCGCACCGGACGTGACCGGTTCGTGCGCAACGTGCTGATCGCCATCGGCAATTCCGGCGACCGGGGGCTCCTGCCGGCGGCCCGGGCGCTGCTCGGCGACCCGTCGGAACTGGTCGCCGAGGCCGCCCGTTGGGCGGTTGATAGGCTTGCCGGGTCTTGACCGGAAAAACTAAAGCGATAACGTGTTTTTCATGGTCACCCGCAAGACCCTGTTGAAGGCCCTAAAATCCGCCGTCCTTCCGGCCGCCGTCGTGGCCCTTTCCGTGGCCCTTGTGGCCGGCTTTGCCGGCCCCGGCGGCGCCGCCACCGACGTCCTGAAATGGAAACCCGGCCAAACGTTCAAGGACTGCCCCGAGTGTCCGGAACTGGTGGTGATCCCGGCCGGGATCTTCGTCATGGGACTGAACGGCAAAAGCAAAAGGAGCAAACCGGCGCACCGGGTCAATATCAGGAAGCCGTTCGCGCTGGGGCGCTTTGAGGTGACATGGGCCGAGTGGCGGGCGTGCAAGGACGCCAGGGGCTGCATCAGCGGCGGCGATGATGACCACGGCTGGGGCAAGAAGGGACGGCCGGTCATCAACGTCACCTATGCCGACGTCAAGCGATACCTTAGCTGGATCAGCAAGAAGACCGGGAAAACCTATCGCCTGCCGAGCGAAGCGGAATGGGAATACGCCGATCGCGGGGGCACCACGACCCTATGGTGGTGGGGCGAAAAGGTCGGCCGCAACCACGCCAATTGCAAGGACTGCAAAAGCAAGTGGAGCGACGGCGGCACGCTTGCGCACGGGTCGGCCCCCGTGGGATCGTTCAAGCCCAATCCCTTCGGGCTTTATGACACCGCCGCCAACCTGTTCGAATGGGTCGAGGACTGCTGGAACCCCTCCCATAGAGGGGCGCCTTCCGACGGCTCCGCCAGGAAGCAAGGCAACTGCCGCTACCGGGTCATCCGGGGCGGGTCGTTCTATTATTACTCCAAGGTGGCGCGGGCCGCCTACCGGGCCAAGAACCTGTCCGGGGTCAAAAGCTACTGGCTCGGCTTCAGGGTCCTCAGGGAACTGGATTAAGGCCCCGGTTGCTTGACGGCCAGGGCGCGGGCCACTAGTCGATTGAATCCGCTAGCAGGTTGCTGAAAAAGTGGATTTTCTCCAACAATCCTTCGAGACGCCGTCCGCTGGCCGGCTCCTCAGGATGAGGCTTCGAGACGCCGTCCGCTGGCCGGC
>NZAZ01000124.1 GCA_002686255.1 Rhodospirillaceae bacterium | reverse complement strand
TGGAGGGGATTTGGGATGATCGCTATGCAAGCAGGTACGGCTATTGGCGTTCCTATGCATTGGATGTGATCTACCGGTATCTGGACTGTGGGGATCTGCCTTATCATCTTCGTATACTCATCTTTTTGACAACGTTTTTCATCTGTCATGATTTGTTCCCGAAACTCTGTGATTTTCTCTTCGATGCTTTTTATGTCTGCGTCCAACCCATCGTCGTTGAGAGCCTTCTTACCTCCCGGAACGGCGATTTCCAGAGCTTTACGCAAGTTCTTGAAACAGCCCATCTTCTCTTGCATATGGGATGCGGCTCGGGTTAACTGTTGGTCCTCAACGATTTTTGTAAGAGGTCTCCAAAGACTGAGCAAGGCTCTGTTGTTGATTGCTTTACGGTTGCCAGAGGCACTATATTCATTGATAAAGCCATATACGGCCTTCAGCCTCTGGTAGAAAATCAAATGGGGACAATCAAACGGAAAGCCATAACCATCCAATTGATCCGAAGCATCAAATGCCCAATGAATCATTGTATATGCCACTATGGTAGGCATTGACTCTAAAAACAAAGGGTCCATTTTACCATTATCAAGACTGCGGTGTAATTGATTAACCGCTTTGGGATCATCATTAATGAGTTCTTCCAATACCTTGGCTCTTCGGCGAAGCAGACCGCGGATCTTGTGCTTTTTCAGTCGAGTTCTGATTTTGCTGTGGTCTGTTTCTAATAAATCCTTGCCGATGTCGCGCAGAAAATGAAAATGACAGATAAAATCGGGAGTGTCCTTAAATACGGATTTTACAGCCGATAAAATCCCCTGTCCCATATCATGAACCAACGCAATGGGATCACCGTATTGCATTTGTATCTGTTTCAGAAACGGAACGATGAATTCTGCCTTTTCTGAAGCAAGCTTGATATTGTCTAATACAATATTTGCAATACCGTCTATACCCGTGAAAAGATGTGGGCTGTCCCCCTCGCAAGTGCCATCTATATGCAGAATATATCCGCCTTGCAGCGCCATATGCGCTTTTAATCGGTGCGCACTACGTTGGTGGGCGATGGCCAGGTAGGCGATAAATTTCCTGCCCAGAAAGCCGATCTCACGCTGGGATATCACAACGTTGTTGCGGGCCAGATCTTCTATTATCTCTTGCTCACTGTGACAGTGCATAAAAAGGGCACGGCCAACGTAAACCAGAACATCATATCCAAAAGTGGCCCGGTAAGGGGTTAACGTACGCAGCTGTCGGCTGTGATACACCTTGCCGTCACGGCCTTGCAGAATCGTTTCCTTGGCACGAAATGGCCCGATGTCCATGGTTACGACACTCTTTTCTCGTGTTTTGAGCACTCTCAGATCACCGCTGATCCGGGGATGAAAATAAATTGTCGGCCTGTCTTTAAACAGATTGACCGGCCAAATGTCTCTGGTTAACTTGTCAATATATCTCTTGAGGCACTTTACTGCTTTGTATCCGAAGTTTTTTTTAACAGGCCGTGAAACTGTAAAAACCTTCTAACTGCAACAGGGTCGATCCGCTTGTCCTGCTTTGATACTTTACGGGCAAGCTGTTCAATACCAATGCCGGGATGCTTGATCAGCTGAACTAAGATTACGATGGCTTCTCCATCGGTTGGAAAGCCAATTACTCTCTGGCTTTATGCCCATCTGTGCTTCTGTCTGTCGTAAATTTCAGGACTATCTGAAAGATAAGTAAATCTACCTTTATGTTTTTCTCTCCTTACGCCCGATACATTTTTAATCTGTGATAAAAATGAACTGTTGGGTGAAATACCAACAATGTCGGCAATCTCAACGGCACTGAGCCCTTTTGACGAAGCTCTGATTAGCTCAACGATGGTTTGTTTAAGGTTACCATGCTTTGAAAAGAGAACCGTTTGATACTTCCATAAACCGTTTTTATCAAAAACAGGGGTCTGCGGCAAAGAATAGTAACGCCCGTTTTTGTTAATGCTGGTGAATGTCTGCCATTTTTTCAACCGCCTCCTTGCGGTAATCACCGAACTCTTAAGCAGTTGCACGAGTTGATCAATGGTGATTATCTTTTGACGCTGAAATCTTTGAAGTACATATTTTTCGTCCATGCTGCACCTGATAAAGTATGCGGTATGTGTTAATATTGCGCATACATTATCAGATATTTGCCCGCCATGCAACCCCCTTTTGTTGTGTTTTCAGTCAAAATACACCAAAATATCTAAAAGTGATGTGGTTTTTACAAAACTCATACTTGATCATAAACTCAATACTAAGCCCAATAACACTAACAACAAGGCTTTCCGAAAATCCAGCCGTTATTTGCTGTCATCGCAAAAAAATGGTTCTTTAAATGGCTCAAGCGTTATCAAAGCGGTGAGGCCAAATGGTACGTCGACCAACCTAAAACTCCAAAGAGCAGTCCAAGGCGGCTGCCAGAGACCGACAGGCAGCGGATCATAGCCACCAGGAAGCGCTTGGAGGGTGAACCGTTTGCGCAGACTGGGGCCTCGGCGATTAAATGGGAACTGAGCAAGTCTGGGTACCAACTGCCCTCTGATCGTACCATCAACAGGGTGCTCAGACAAGAAGGCTTGGTCAAAAAAAACAGCTTACGTTCCCAAAGGGGTTGAGTATCCGTATTTTACCGAGGCTATTGACTTTAACAACATTCACCAGGCTGATCTTGTCGGTCCACGCTACATAAAGGGTGATGGCAGATTTTACGCATTCAATGTGATGGATCTTTTCAGTCATCGCGTTTACATCGAATCTCAAAGAACAAAGGAGGACCGACATGTCGCCTCCAGCCTGCTGCGAAGTTGGAAGAGCCTTGGGCTTCCAGATTATTTGCAAATTGACAATGAACTGAGTTTTCGAGGCAGCAACAAACACCCCAGATCATTTGGATTAGTCATAAGGCTCTGTCTTCATTTTGGTGTTGAGCCGGTATTTATTCCCGTTGGCGAGCCCTGGCGCAACGGTGTCATCGAACACTTCAACGACACCTACAATAGAAAGTTTTTTCGCAGGCAGTGGTTTCACAGTTATGCGCATCTAAAAAGACAAAGTAAAGGATTTCAACAATTTCACAACAAGCACCATCGCTACAGCTGTCTGAAAGGCAAGACGCCGAATCAGTTCGGTGAAGCTCATGTGTTTGAGCCAACAACAATTGCGCCGAACACCAAGCTGCCGAACTTGGAAGAAATCGCTGATGGCAATGTGATTATCATCCGGTTCATACGCAGTGATGGGCAACTAAATATTTTCGGAGAAAGATTTCAGGTTCCCAGTGATTTGATTTACTCATATGTAAAGGCAGTGATAGTAACCGGTATTCACAACCTCCAATTATTTTTAGGAGATGAGTTAGTGAAGACTTTCGATTATCATCTGCCAACCTGATTTTAATCACTCTATTGTGCATGGGTTACTCATGTCCTGGCATTATTTACCGTTAGGTTCAGGTAACCTATGTGTTGGCATTTGTGAAATAAATGAAAGACATCCCTGCAAAAAAGGAGATCCCGCAAATAGGAAGCATGCTTCAGCATTATCGAAGAGAAACACTTGAAAACAACACCGTCTCGGTTTTTCCTCTTTAAATTGCTTTAGAACCAACGTTCCCCTTTTTTAAAATGATAGATAGGAAAAACTGGCAACACTGCAAATGCGTGGAACGTGCCCCAAAATTCACGTACAGTGGTTTGATTATCCGTAAATTTTTACACCAGAGCCTCTTACTTTGAAACGGGACTATAACCCAAAAAAAGGCTAGCATGTGACCGGATCTGTCAAAGTGATGGGGTAAAATCCTTCTCAAAGTCAGAGAAAGGAGGATACCATGCATATTGACCAACTACGGGACAGATTTCCGGACGATGTAGCTTGTCGACAGTTTTTAGAGGGCGTAATGTGGGCCGATGGCCGGTTGTGCCCTGGATGCCGGCATGACAAATCATATGCGATCAGAGGCGAATCGGCCCGAGCCGGGCTTTATGAATGCGCCCGATGTAAAAGGCAATTTACGGTTACAACCAACACACCGTTTCACGGTAAACCACAGTGCCAAAGAATATGCCGTTGGCGATATTCACAGCAACACGGCCGAATCATATTTAAACTGGGAAGCATGTAAAAATGAAACTTACAATGTGGGCAATGATGAATTAAATATGAACAAACTCCAGTTAGCTGAAAAAATTCAGAAGCATTTGCCACTTGAAATTATGAGAGCAGAATTTACTTCTGATCCTGATACGCGAGATTATATTGTAAGTAGTCAAAAATTTTATGATAATGGATTTGTTTGTAAATATAACTTAGATGATGGTATACAACAACTTATTAAAGCATACAACATCATTGAATCTCCATGGTATGCCAATTACTAGTCAGAGGTGAAGTCTAAAAAATGGATGTTTTATTTATCAGTCCCGGCAATCCGGCCGGTATGTATCAAGAATTAGCTAAAAATTATTCTGCCATTGAACCTCCAACGTGGGCACTTTTACTGGCACAATCTTGTAGGTCGGTAGGGTTTGAAGTTGGGATAGTTGATGTCACTGCCGAAAGCCTTACAAACGAAGAGGTCTTTTCTAGGATTAGAAATTTAAATCCACGTCTTATTTGTTTTGTTGTATACGGACAAAATGTTAATGCCGGCGCTTCAAACATGAGTGGAGCAGTGGTGTTATCTAGCTACCTTAAGTCATCTCACATTAACATTCCTATTTGTTATGTGGGATCATATATACAAGCCGTACCCTCTACAGCATTAAATAAAGAGCATTCTATTGATTTTGGTTTCACAAATGAAGGCGTTTATGCTTTAAGAAGTGTTTTATCAGAGTCTAAAATTGATATTAACAATATGGAACATATTAAAGGGGTTGTGTGGAGGAAAAATGGCATTCCCAAAATTAATCCCCCTGAGAGAGTAGTACCGGCCGATAGGATGGATATCGATTTGCCCGGGTATGCATGGGATCTTCTTCCATATGATGAAAAACCTCTAGATTTATATAGGGCGCCTATGTGGCATGCCGAATATGATGAGACAAAGCGCTCTCCTTATGCGGCTATTCAAACTTCTTTGGGGTGCCAATTTCAATGTGAATTTTGTATGATCAATATTCTTAATAGAGACGACGATGAGGAGGTGGGAGTTGCTGGGAATTACAATTTAATGCGGTACTGGTCGCCCGAATTCATTATTAAAGAATTCGATAAATTAGTGGAAATGGGTGTTGAAACTATTAAGATTACCGACGAAATGTTTCTGTTAAATAGAAAATATTATGTCCCATTATGTGAAATGCTTCGTGATAGGGGATATGGCAAACGCTTGAGAATGTGGGCATATTCTAGAGTGGATACTGTTCGCAGACCGGAACTTTTAAAATTAGTGCGAGAAGCGGGAATTAAATGGTTGGCACTAGGGATTGAGAGTTCTAGTCGCGACGTTCGACTAGAGATTTCTAAAGGTAAATTTAAAGATGTAGATATTAAGAAAGTTATTGACTATGTGCATGATGCCGACATTGAAGTAATGGCAAATTATATTTTTGGACTTCCAGGTGATACCCGAGAAACTATGCAACAAACATTGGATTTAAGTAAAGAGTTGTGCACTTTTGGGTGGAATGCATATGCCGCTATGGCACTTCCTGGCAGCCAGCTATATAAGGACGCTCTTGAAAAAGGCATTGAATTGCCCCAAACTTATGAAGGATATTCTTGGCATGGATATGAAACTTTTCCGCTAGCAACCGAAACATTAACTTCTGCTGAAATATTAGAGTTTAGAGATAAAGCATATATTGAATATCACTCTTATGCCCCATTTTTGGAGAGAGTACAAGCCAAATCTGGCTTAGAAGCAATAGAAAATATTAAAAGGATGAACAAAGTTAGACTTAAAAGAAAAATTTTAGGAGACTAGGTGTATACAAAAGAAGAATTAATTGAGTTCGAAAATGAAGTGGCCCATTACTTTAATTCTGCAATGATTAAGGCGCCTGTTCATCTTTATGATGATAATGAAGAACAAATAATTGAAATATTTAAAAAACATAATATCCAGAAAGAAGATTGGGTTATGGGGTCATGGAGAAGCCATTACCAATGTTTGCTTAAGGGGGTTCCCAAAGAAGAACTTAAAATGGCAATATTGGAAGGGAGATCAATTTCTCTGTGTTTTAAAGAACACAGAGTTTTTTGTTCTGGAATAGTTACAGGAGTTCTTTCAATCGCTGTTGGCGTTGCGCTGGGTATTAAGCGTAAGGGGGGCACAAACAAAGTTTATTGCTTTATGGGAGACATGACATCTGAAACTGGAATGGCTCATGAGTGTATAAAATATTCTCGAAATCATCGACTTCCCATTCATTTTATTATTGAGGATAATGGAAAATCTGTATGCACTGACACACGAGCAACATGGAATCAAGAAGTACTGACTTACGAAAATGTTAATGATGAATACATTACATATTATAAATACAATCTTGATAAATATCCCCACGCCGGAGCAGGAATAAGGGTGCAATTTTAAAATGGGAAATTATTTTGATGAATTGAAGAGATCCATGGATTATTTGGGAGAGCAACCTGACACCCTCTTTTTAGGACAGGCTGTAGAATATAAGGGAACTGCTATGACAAATACTTTAAAGGATGTTCCTCAAAACAAATTATTGGAAATGCCCGTTGATGAAGAAATGCAAATGGGCATCACTAATGGCTTGGCAATTGGTGGAACGGTTCCAATTAGTATATATCCTAGGTGGAATTTTTTACTTTTAACTATGAATCAGTTAATTAACCATTTGGACAAAATGCCAGTCTTTTCACATGGAGAATACTCTCCAAAAGTTATTATAAGAACGAGTATTGGTTCACAAAGGCCTCTTCACCCACAGGCGCAGCATGTTGGAGACTATACTGATGGAATGCGTTTGATGGTAGAGAACATCGAAATTATTCGCTTAGATGAGCCGAGAGATATATTCCCAGCTTATTATAAAGCCTATAACAGAACGGATGGTAAGAGTACTTTGTTGGTAGAGTGGGGTGATTATTATGGCGAAAAATAGCAGGTATCGGGAGAACAAAGTGAAGAATTCTTTTTTAATAGCTACACATAGAGATTATAATACACACGCGAAGATAGTCGTGGATCAGCTAGAATCTTATGGTGCTTTGGGCGATGGGGAGATTATAATTTGTTCTCCATTTTCAATAGACGATAAAAGAATTAAACATGTGAAAGACGAAAAACAACTTAATGGAAATACAGCTTTTAATGATGCATCGCGCTCTTCAAATGGAGAATTCATATATATTCTATGTGATGACCACCATGTGCCTAAAGAAATATTAAAAGGGGGCGAGTTTTTAAATTCTTTAACATTTTGTAAGAGAAAATTTAAGATAGCTTCTATGTCATCGGGCGCCCCGTGTCATATTGGGGCAATTCCTAATTTTCCTGAAACAAGTTTTATACCTTCAAGTGTAATGTGTAGATTTCCGTTTTTTACTAGAGAGATGTATACTAAGCATTTAAATGGATATGTTTTCCATCCAAACTTCAATATTTGTTCTCATTTTGCTGACAATTATTTAAGCTATTTTTTGGAAATTAATGGTGAGCCAACAATCGAATGTAACTATATTCGTTTACAACAGATGTCAAATACAGATCAAGTAGATGACGGATCCGTTGAACCATATGGAGGATCAGAAAATAAATATCCTACTGGCTACATTGAATCTTTAGAGATTTATGTTGATCTGTGCAAAAATTTGAAAAGAGGCGAGCCATATGTGGCAAATTGATAGTGGAGAACTGAATGACAGAAAATAGAAAGATGCTGGTCGTTTATAATACGTGTGGTATTAAAAAAGATAATACCGAATGGTATATTAAATGTATTAACAGTCTTTTGAATGATAATGATAAGACATTGCTTTTTCGAAGTGTCTGAATCAAAAAAGTATCGAATCAATAAAAATCAGTAAATTGTGTTATGCGATCAGCTAAGCCGCAATA
>NZAZ01000123.1 GCA_002686255.1 Rhodospirillaceae bacterium | reverse complement strand
TTTTATAGGGGGAGGTGCCACCCAAATCCTATAAATCCAAACTCAAAAAGAAAAAAGAACACGCGCCGAGCGTGTTCGCTGTTTTACATAAAGCATTAGAACATTTTGCGAGGAAAAAACTACACTAGTTTCTGGTTCGTTCGACTCGCAAAGAAGCAATGTGATTAAAGAGTTTGGCTATCTAAGCTGGCTAACGAAAACCATCCATGCGGCGGTGAGGATATAGAGTTGGATGTGGCTCAAACCCCATCGCCGCGCAGGGAGACGAGACAAACCTGCCGTTCGTTTTCGAACAGCGATGGACAGTCCTCGGTCAGGAAATCAAAGTCCGGGGACGATATCCTCTCCTCAAAACGGCCGAGGGCGTCCTTCGTTCGCCGGCCGTCCCAGGCCAGGACGGTCAATAACTCGTCGGCATCGATCCGTTTCGCATGGTAATAGCGAGGCGAATTGTAATAGGTCACCGTAAGAAGGACCGTCCGTGAAAAGGGAAGGAATTTTTCGAGAAATAGCTCGAGCCTCTGGTCTACGTTTGGGAAAAGGTCGTTGGCGATCACGAGGTCAAAGGACTGTAACGTGTCCGCATTCATCCAGTCCTCGTCGATCCAGAACCTGTGTGCCAACTGACTCTCGATCCGATGCAGGGCGTCGTGATCATCATGGACCATGGGATCGAGAAGCGTATAGCCGTGCCGCTCCACCATCGTCCTCGTCAAGGCAGTGTATCCACCGCCCACGTCCAGGATACGCAGCCGTTCCCCACCGTCTTCGAGCAAAGCCCCGTAAACATAATGAAAAATCATCCGCTTTGGCCCCGATTCTCTGAGCCAGCGTTGAGATGTGAAAGGTTTGTCCTCGGGACGTAAAATGTCGTCCAGGAGCCGTGCCACGGGATCCGTTCTGAGATACTCGGAAAGATGCTGATGATCGAAGCGGAACACGAAACCCTCCTGAGGGAACTAAGGCCGGTCGATTGAAAGAAATCTATTTTTCAATCACATAATTACCCAAGACACAGATATCCAAGCCTGTGGAATAGAAACACCTAATAGCGTCCTTGGGTGTGCAAACGATCGGTTCTCCGCGGGTATTAAATGATGTGTTCAAGAGAACGGGAAGGCCGCTCAGATCATAAAATGCCGACAATAAACCGTGAAACAGCTCGTTGGTCGATTTTGACACCACTTGCGGGCGAATGGTTCCGTCAACATGAACGACCGCCGGAATTTTCCGTTTTATGGTCTCATTGACGCGAACGGCCTTCAACATCCAAGCGTATTCCGGCCCATACCCCAAATTCGGGACAGTGGGGATGAAATCTTCCGCGAACTCCTCGAGGATCGCCGGTGCAAAGGGGCGGAATTCTTCCCGGTGCTTCACTTCGCGATTAATTTTGTCCTTCATGTCTGTAATGGAAGGATCGGCGAGGATCGATCTGTTGCCAAGGGCCCGGGCGCCGACCTCCATCCTTCCTTGATGCCACCCCACGATTGCCCCTTCCCGGAGCCGCCTGGCGACGAATGGCAGGAGGTCCGAGTCTTTCATGCGGTGATAGGAGGTGATTTTGCTATCTTTCAGGTCGTCCTCGATTTCCTGGTCACTATAAACGGGGCCGCAATAGGAGGAGAATCGGCGGGCCTTGTCCCGGATGTCTGAACAATGCCGAGCCTGGATGAACGCGCCGCCCAGCGCGCAACCGGAATCGGTGCTTGCCGGGAACACGAAGCATTGTTCAACATCTTCAAGGCCTGAGATGTAGCCATTCATTTTGCAGTTCATGGCCACGCCGCCGGCCAGACATATATTGCGGATGGAATGTTTTTTAATTGCTCCTAGGACTAGGTGCGCCATGATCCGCTCAAGCTTGTTCTGAACGGCCCATGCTAGGTTGTTATGAGCCTCGGTTAACGGCTCCTCTGCCAGCCGCGGCGGAATGCCCAGCAATTCGGTCAGTTTGTCCGTGAAACGAAAGCTGTAGGTTCGTGGCGCGAAATAGATGAATTCGGGATTGACCCGATATTCGTCCCCATCGGGCCACATGGCATTATCAAGCTTGGTCATAAGGGCTTTATCTTCCGCACCACAGGCTGCCAGCCCCATGACCTTGCCCTCGCCCGTAAATACGCTAAAACCGAGGAATTCGGTTAGAGCGGCATAAAAATATCCCAGGGAGTGAGGCAAATTAATGGATTTTTGAAATGTTATTTCATCGCCGCGTCCCAACCAGACCGAAGAGGCCATCTCCTCGCCGGAACCATCGACCACGATTATGATCGATTCATCGAAGGGACTTGGGTAATAAACCGAATAGGCATGGGATAAATGATGGTGGTGAAAATGTATCTTGGGAAACGGTCCCCGATACCCCGTTTTCCGGTAGGCAACCTCAAGTTTTTTCTCAAAATAAGCTGGGATTTTTTCCATCAGGGAAATTTGTTCATAAATATCCGAAAACTCATCTTTTTCGGGGTGGGACATTCGTTCGGAGTAAAATTTCCGCATGAAATCGGGGTATTTATTGTTCCCCCACCCGACCGCAATGGCGTCAATTTCCTTCAGGGTCAGCCCGCCCTGATCCAAGCAAAAGGCACTTGATCGTACGGGAATGGTATTCGTCGCGAGCTTAATCCTCGTGAATCGTTCCTCCTCTGCAAAGGCGGTGATTTCACCGTCCTCCAAGAGACACGAGGCCGTGTTGGGACCCATGGGATAGAGACCAAGAACGTTCATGTGTGTGTTCTTTCGGGAGTATTAATTTCTTTTTAGCAGAGCCTCAGTTCGGTTTCTGGGAAACTGAAAAGATCATTTCCCTTGAATCGGGAACATCCCGAGATATGCGGTGAAGAATCAAGTCCCGTCCTTCCAATTCTTCCAAGCCAAACAGACTAAAGTCGAACATTTCGAATTCGATGTCGGTTTGTCCCATGGATTTTAACATCCACTCGATCTCGGGGCGGGTATATTCCCGGTGATGGCCTTTGAAGGGAATTTCAGCTAAAAATTGGCTTTCAATCTGGGGGTGGTAACTTTCCCCCTGGAGTATCTTAAGTCGGTTCGATAAGTAGGCAAGGTTCGGGGTGTCAATGATCAAGCGCCCGCCCGGTTTCAAAACACGAATCAAGGTTTCGAGAAGTTTCTTTGGAGTGTGAGGAACATGCTCAATAACCGACATGCATAGAACTACGTCAAAAAAGTTATCTTCAAAAACACCGTTTAGCTCGTAGCCACCTTTCTCAAAATCCAGAATCTGGATTTCATTTTCTCTCATTTTCACTAGGTTTTTCGAAAAATCATCCTGGAAGGATGAATACTCATCGATAGCCCAGGTTTCGAATCCTGCCTCTATTCCCAAAAGCGCAAAATTTCCAAACCAGGATCCGTAATCCAGAAGTCGTTTTTCAGGTCCTGCATGTTTCCGAAGGGCTCTTGCGACGTGCAACATCCGAATAACGCTACACTTTAAACTGTTCTCAAAATCGAAATTTTGCAATATTGGCAGGTTAGGATGAAGACTTTTAAATGAGACCCCTTCAATACATGGTAGCAATTTCTTATAAATCCCCCAGACGGTATCAAAATCCTCGGGAAACTGTCGGCGCAAATCTTCGGGAAAATTAATTTTAAGTTTGTGCGCGCCAGAGGGATCGGCGGGCCAGCCAATTTGTTTAAAAGTTAAAGCGTCATTCAAGGTCGGATTTGTTTTGTTCCAAAGGCGCGAAGCGGTGAGACTGTCTTCCCGCAATTCGTCATCATCCATGAACCATTGCGCATCAGCCACCCATCCTGTTCCCGATGAAAAGATACCCTCGCCCACAACCTCGAATTCGATGACACGTGTCACACAACAATGCACATCTGGATTGATCGAATAAAATACTGTCTGCTCCTGGTCGAAATATCCTTTCTTGGAAATCATGACTGTTACGGCATATTTCCCGAGGCCAAGGGTCAACTGTGGAAAGCACGCTCGGATAAAACCCTCTTTTTTATCTTTATAATTTACCAGAAGCTCCCTTTTTACCACCCGGGCAGTATCCTTTACTCCGCTGGCAAGGAAACTGATCATCATATCCACGGGTTCCTCAAACCCCGGCGCAACAATGTAGTAATCGATAACAATCTCCGCGGGCTCACCATGAACAATGGTTTTGGCCGGGTTCCCCTTGGAGTCGGTAATTTGCACACGGGAAATAAAAAGGGCGCCGGAACCATGGAGGTTAAATGCTTCTTTCTCCATGCCCCGTGTCAGAACGACGGGACGGCTTTCGCTGAGATCAATTCTTAAATGAGCGGTATTCCACTTTCCTTTTTCACCGTCCAACATTCCCAGGTCAATAAATTGATCATCAATAAATACCGAGGCCGAGCCAGCCCTGTCGTTTTCCGTCCAGTAGTCGATGATAAGTTGGGCATTGGCATTTTCACCCTTAATATATTTCTCCGGCACACGAAACAGACACGCAGCTCGGGAATAGGGCGAGCCGTAAGGAAGAACCGAGCGCGCCTCCCTGCCCTCTATCACCGCCGGGTCGCTCCAACGGGATTTTCCAAGATCAAATTCACAAGTCGGATTATCTTCATTTCCTTCGGAGCCGGCGATCGGCAGTTCAAAATCCCCTGCGTCTCCGCAGGAAAGGATAATTCGGCTAATGTTCATCCCTTCCCGCGCGCCGACAGGAAGGTAAAACTCCACCCAAAGCACCATCTTGCGGGCTGGGTCATTCCGTTTTAGTTCGGATTGAGACAACTTAGTTCGTTGTCGAATTTTCTCCTGTTCGCAAATTGATGCCTCATAAGCTTCAATCATCCGCGCGGAAGGACCTTCGATAATTATTCTACCTTGGTCGATCCAGATCATCCGTTCACACAGTTTCGCGGCACTGTAAATATCGTGAGAGACAAGCAGGACCGTGGTCCCTTGACGCAGACAAAGTTCTTCGATGCGCTCGAAGCTTTTCTGCGCGAAATAGGCGTCTCCAACACCCAAGACCTCGTCGATAACAAGGACATCCGGTGCAATCGCCGTTGATGCAGCGAACATCAAACGCACCCCCATACCGCTTGAATAGGTTTTAACCGGCTGGTCTATGTATTCGTCGATCTCGGCAAAATCGATGATTTCGGCAACTTTCTCCTCGGCCTCAGAACCGGTAATCCCAAGATAAGAGAGGTAGGAGTGGATGTTTTCCCGGCCCGTGAAATCCGGGTGAAACCCGCTTCCGATTTCCAGCAGGGCCTGCGTCTCCCCCGTCACCTCCAGGATGCCTGAGGTTGGCTCCGTGACCTGGGTGATCAATTTAAGAAGGGTGCTTTTGCCGGCGCCGTTGCGCCCGATAATCGCCACCTTCTCGCCTTTGCGGACCTCAAGATCGATTCCGGTGAGCGCCGCGTGCTCCGAATACTTTCCTGATCCGGGCCGGAGCAACCCTACCATGTCCAGAAGCCGGTATTGCGGCTTGGTGAATAGCTTGTAGACCTTGGTCAAGCCCTCGGCGCGGATGACGATGTCATTCATAGTCGACGAGGACATTCCTGAAACGACGGAAGAAGATGCTTCCCAGCGCGAAGAACATTACCCCGCCTATGACCGCAACAAAGAGTACCGGCGGCGACATCCCGTAGCCGTCGATCAAAGAGAATCGGAATATCTCGGTAAGGTAATAGATCGGATTGAAATTGACGATGAGCCGCAGGGCGCCGGGGACCATTTCCGGTCGAAAGGCGATCGGCGAGACGAACAGCAGCAGGAGCACCATCAGGTTGACGAAATAACCGAGGTCCGGAACGAATACGCCCATCGCCGAGAACGCCCAGGACAATCCGAGCAGGAACATGGCCTCGATCAAGAGCGCCACGGGCAGGAACAGAAGGTTGACGGAGAGGGTTCCGTTAATCCCGCTCAAGACGATGATAATGGCGAGCCCGGCTGTCTGTGTCACCAACGCCATGCAAACCACCCGCGCGGGCACGAGGTCCGGAGGTAGCATCACGTTCCGGACCAGGTGGATGTTCTGTTTTATGGAAACCGTCGCCATGCCGAGCGTTTCCATGAACGCGATGTAAGGGACTAGGCCGGCGAACACGTAGATGACGTAATCGAGCTCGCTGTATCCCGGAAAACGCACGCGAAAGACGACCAAATAGACAAAAAGATAAATCGCGAGAAACAGAGTGGGCTGCAGGACGATCCAAGCCCGCCCCAACACGGAGCCAGCGTAACGTTTACGCAGTTCGACCCGGGTCGTCGTAACGAGAATTCTCCGGTGTCGATACAACGCTTGAACGCTCCCCCTCAGCGCCCGAAGGATCCGATAGGAAATCGAGGGTTCTTCCGCTGTCGCCATCTCCGTCGTTCGCTCTTTTTCGCCGGTCGGGCTCCTCATGACCATTACCCGGTCCGCATGTCGCCGGACATTCGCCTCTCCAGGTCATCCAAGGCGTTACGGGCCTTCTCGGTCAAGGCGGACAGTCCTTCCGCCTCGGCGGCCGACTCCTTGCCCAGGACGCTCAGGTCATTCACTGCCCGCTGAAGGGCGTTTTGGCGCCGACGGATGGATTGGAGAGCCTTCCTCTGCCCGGCCGCGGCGGCGGCGACGGCGACCTCCGATTCCTTCTCGAGGCGCTTAAAGATTCGATTTGCCCGCTCGCTCATTTGCGAGAGTTCTCTCACGTTTTCGGCCCGCACCGTCTGATACGACAAGAGATTGTCGAGCGCCTTCTTCAGAAGTTGCTGCGATTTTCGGATCCGCTCTTCCTTCGTCGGCGTGGGAAGAAATCGATTTACGGTTTCAAGAATACCCGTGCCGGCGGCGCCCTCACGTCGGCCCTCGGGCATTGCGATGTTTTCGGTTCGCCTCCGGGGCAAATCCTCCTTGGCCCGCCGGGAAAAAAAATTCCACCCGAGCGCCGCGAAAACGATCAAAAACCCGGCAATGATGATATTCGTCAGACGGACGATGCGGGAATTTATCCTCTTGACCCGATCATAGAGCCGTTTTTCATAGTCAGGGATGGTTTCGCGCCACTTGTTGAAGTCCGCGATGGTTTTTTCGCGCCAGTATTCGGCGGTTCCAGGTTCCGGCGCGGCCTCCTGGGCGCGCCCCTCGCCCGTCGGAAATGCAAACCAGAACGAGACAAGCGCCCCAAAGAGCAGGATTCGCGCGGCCGTGACGGAAGGGTATCGGAGCATCGCCTTCAATGCCGAGGGTTGTGGGAGAGGTGAAATCCAAGTTTACCGTCATTCTCCCGGCCTACACAATAGATACGCCGCGCCTGGGCGGCTTCCTTTGGCCGCCGCCGGTCGCTCGGGTGCGTGCGCCGATCCATGTGGACGGCCAAACGATGCTGTGATATCTCCTTACCCGCTCCGCGGCGAATGAACGGGAGATTGCCTGAGAAGGCGACGACACGGCGCAGCCGAGGTGGTTCGGAGAATACGGGTGGTAGGATGGAGCCAGAACCGGAGGTAAGTCGGCTCGACGTCGGAGCGTCCTCCGCCCGAGGCTGCCTCCGATGTTGACCCGCCTACATAAGCGCGCCGCCTGGGTCCTGGGCCTGGGGATCGTTTTTGCTTGGTTAAGCCTGTTTCACGACTTCGTCGGATATGCGGGCTCGGCGTCGTATTTCGAAACGGACGATGGCCTCATCGACATCGGCATGAATATCGCCCGCGAGCCGTGGCGTACGGAATGTTTGACCTCTCGGCGCTGATGCGCTCAGCAAGGCCGAGGCTTTTTCCCACGTTCGTCTTGCTCGTGGGGTTCCTGGTCGTGGTCTATGCCTTGTTCGGCCAGCGGCCCCTCGATTTCGACGAGGCGGGCATTTTCAACGCACCCTACATGGTAGCCGAATATTCCAAGGTGTCGTACCCGGTATGGGTCTCCCGGTTCCCCGAATCGTTCGACACGTACTGGTTCCACCCGCCCGTCTACTACGTCGTGCTCGGGACCGTCCTCAAGTTCCTCAGCGCCTTTTACGCCGAGGGCGTCCTGCCGGCGGCGATCTTCGGCCTTTGCCTGTATTTCGCCACCACCATGCCGGCGCAGATCCATGAGAAATACGCATTCGTTCTAGCCGCCTTCGCGCTCGTGGTGCTCTCTGTCGAGACGCAGATGAGCCACTTCGGGGCACGGCCCAACATGGCCGCGACCCTTGCCTGGTTGGCCGGGCTCCTAGCCATGGAGAAGGGGCGGCGCAGCGGCTGGAAACCGATACCACTGGCAACGGGAGCGCTCCTCACGGTGTTCGGGGCGACGCTCCACTACATTACCGTCTTCTATGCCTTAAGCATCGTCGTCTACGCGATTTTCGCCTACCGGGACTTGGGCCGAGCGGAATTCATCCGGGCTCTCGGCGCCATGGTGCTCGGCGGCTTCGTCGTCGGGATTCCGTATCTGGTTTTCTTCTTCATTCCCAACCTCGAGAACATCATCAAGTGGCTAA
The DNA here is from genome assembly GCA_002686255.1 of Rhodospirillaceae bacterium. Classification (GTDB taxonomy): domain Bacteria; phylum Pseudomonadota; class Alphaproteobacteria; order Rhodospirillales; family Casp-alpha2; genus Casp-alpha2. Next base: position 112 of record NZAZ01000123.1, on the reverse strand, counting down.
CGGAGGCCGAGACGTCGAACCTCCACGGGCACAATCCGTTGGCGATCTTCATGTTCAAACTTGAAACTCATAGCGTCTGGAACTTATTTTGGAGCCCCGTGAAGCTCTTCAG
>NZAZ01000122.1 GCA_002686255.1 Rhodospirillaceae bacterium | reverse complement strand
TCTGTTATGATGTGTGTATAGCATTGATTCTTATAGCAGAATCACCCAAACAGGTCATCAATTTAGTAATCCATCTGGGCAATCCGGGCTTAAGGGTTATTTGCTTTTCGTAACCCGACGGCACCGATGGGCGGCTGGCTGAACACCGCCGACGGGACGTTCTAAATTTTTTAGGGAGTTATAAGGAAATAATACTAAACCTTGCTAAACGTAAACTTACTTCCCCCGCCCCCCCCTATTCCGCCGCCTCTTGGTAGTCCTCCATCGGCGGGCACGAACAGACCAGATTACGGTCGCCGGCGGCGTTGTCGATGCGGCCGACCGGCGGCCAGTACTTGTCCTCGAGCAGCCCTTGCAAGGGGAAGAACGCCTGGCGGCGGGAATAGGGGTGGCGCCATTCCTTGAGGACGTTTAATTCTCCCGCACCCATAACGTAGCTTTTCCTCAGCCCCCCAATCATTAAGGGGAACATCCAGGGTGGCTGAATGCCGTCTTGCCAGGGGATGGCGGCACGCCGGGGCTTTCCTCACCTCTCGCCTTCCTCCCTGGTGAAATGCCGTTCGCTGTCCATGCTTCGGTGCAGAACGCGGACGATGAAGATGGCGCTTTCCTCAATGGTGTAGAACACGACGTGGCTGGCGTGCGCATAGCGCCGCAGGCCTGGAAGAATAAAGTCGGCGGCGTGGCCCAGTCGGGGGCTGCCGGCCAGCATTTCCAGGCAATCGCGGAGTTCCAGAAAATAGGTATCGGCCCGCGCCTCCCCGAAGGTGCGCCAGGAATAGGTGTAGATGTCGCCGAGGTCGGCATCGGCCTTGTTGGAAAGGACATATTCAGCCATCCGCGAGGCTCGCCTTTGCCTCGGCCATCACGTCCTCCGCACGCCGGGGGCTGCGCCCGCTGTCCAGCCCTTCATCGATGGCGGCCCGAAGGGCCACGCGCCTTTCCTTGTCGTGGCGGATCAAGTCGCGGATATAGTCGCTGGCATTGGCGTAGGCGCCGCCCTCGACCTGGGTGTCCACCCATTCGCGCAAGAGGTCGGGCAGGGATACGTTCATTGTCGCCATGGTCAGTCTCCTTCACGCCCAACTATGGCATAATTTGGCAAGAATAGCCAATATTTTGGCAAAAATTGGCATATTCCGAATACAGCGACAGTATATTGATTACTCCCGCTCCCCCTATTCCGCCGCCTCGGCGTAGTCGTCCATCGGCGGGCACGAGCAAACCAGATTGCGGTCGCCGGCGGCGTTGTCGATGCGGCCGACCGGCGGCCAGTACTTGTCCTCGAGCAGCCCGTGCAAGGGGAAGAACGCCTGGCGGCGGGAATAGGGGTGGTCCCAGTCGTCGGCGACCAGCAAATGATGGGTGTGGGGCGCGTTCCTGAGCACGTTGTCGTCGGCGTCGGCGTCGCCATTTTCGATGGCCGCGATTTCGCCCCGGATCGCGATCATCGCCTCGCAGAAACGGTCCATCTCGCGCTTGGCCTCGCTTTCCGTCGGTTCGATCATCAGCGTATCGGCGACCGGAAAAGACATGGTCGGCGCGTGGAAGCCGTAATCGATCAGCCGCTTGGCCACGTCATCGACGGTTATGGCGCATGATTCCTTGATCGGCCTGAGGTCGATGATGCACTCGTGGGCGACCATGCCGTTCTTGCCCGTGTAAAGGACCGGGTAATGGGGCTCCAGGCGCCTGGCCATATAGTTGGCGCCGAGGATCGCCACCTGGGTCGCTTTCTTCAGCCCGTGGCCCTTCATCAGGAACATGTAGGACCAGGAAATGGGCAGGATCGAGGCCGAACCCCACGGCGCCGAGGATACGGCGCCGACGGTTTCCCGGCCCCGGGCGGCCGGGTTGACGGCATCGACCAGCGGGTGATCGGGCAGGAACGGCGCCAGATGCTTCAACACGCCGACCGGGCCGACGCCCGGGCCGCCGCCGCCGTGCGGAATGGCGAAGGTCTTGTGCAGGTTCAGGTGCGCCACGTCGGCGCCGATTTCGCCGGGCCGGCAGATGCCGACCAAGGCGTTGAGGTTGGCGCCGTCGAAATACACCTGGCCGCCGTGGTTGTGAACGATGGCGCAGATTTCGCCGATCGCCTCCTCGAAAACGCCGTGCGTCGACGGATAGGTGATCATCAGCGCCGCCAGCTTGTCGGAGTGTTCCCCGGCCTTGGCCTTGAGGTCGCCGATATCGACGTTGCCGGCGTCGTCGCAGGCGACCACCACCACCCTGAGCCCGGCCAGATGAGCGCTGGCCGGGTTGGTGCCGTGGGCCGAGGCCGGGATCAGGCACACGTCGCGTTGGCCCTGGCCCTGGCTTTCCAGGTATTTGCGGATGACCAGAAGGCCGGTGTATTCGCCTTGCGAACCGGCGTTGGGTTGCAGCGAGATGGCGTCGAAGCCGGTCGCCTCGCCAAGCATGTGCTCCAGCTCCTCGAAAAGCTGCTGATAGCCCTGGGTCTGTTCGAGCGGCGCGAACGGATGCATGGCGGCGAAATTGCGCCACGTGAGGGGGATCATTTCGGTCGACGCGTTGAGCTTCATGGTGCACGAACCCAGCGGGATCATCGCCCGGTCGAGGGCGATGTCCTTGGCCGCCAGGCGCCTCAGATAACGCAGCATCTCGGTCTCGCCGTGATAGAGGCTGAACACCGGATGGGTCAGGAAGTCACTGCTCCGCTTCAGGTCCTCGGGGAAGCCGTGACCGGCGGTGCGGTCCACTTCCTCGATATCGAGCACCCTGTCGGCGCGGGTCGAAAAAACCTTCCATAGGGTCATCAGGTTGTTGCGGCGCGTGGTTTCGTCGAAGGAAATCGACAGCCGGTCGTTGTCGACGAGGCGCAGGTTAATCCGCGATTCCCGGGCCCGGGCGGCAAGGGCGCCGGCCTGGCCGGGGACGACGACGGTAATGGTGTCGAAGAAGTCCTCGGTCTCGATTTCGAAGCCGAGCCTTTTCAGGCCCTCGGCCAGAATGCGGGTCATCCGGTGGACCTTGCGCGCGATGTTGGTCAGCCCGTCGGCGCCGTGGTAGACGGCGTAAAGACCGGCAATGACGGCCAGCAGCACCTGCGACGTGCAGATGTTGGACGTCGCTTTTTCGCGGCGGATGTGCTGTTCGCGGGTCTGCAGCGCCATGCGCAGGGCCGGCCGGCCGGCGCCGTCCACCGACACGCCGATGATGCGGCCCGGGGTCTGGCGCTTGAATTCGCCGCGGGTGGCGAAAAACGCCGCGTGCGGCCCGCCGTAGCCCATGGGGACGCCGAAACGCTGCGACGAGCCGACGACGATATCGGCCCCCATCTCGCCCGGCGGCTTCATCAGCACCAGCGCCAAAAGATCGCTCGCCACCGTCGCCAGCGCGCCCATCGCGTGGGCGGCGTCGATCGCCGGGCTGAGGTCGCGGACGGCCCCCGTGGTGCCCGGGTATTGGACCAAAAGGCCGAAAATGTCGTGGCCCTGCAATTCGGTGAAGGGATCGCCCCGGACCACCTTTAAACCTAAGGACCGGGCGCGTGTATTAACCACGGCGATGGTTTGCGGGTGGCAGTCATCGGCGACGAAGAACGTCCCGGCGCCGGTCTTGCAAAGCCGGTGCGCCATGGCCATGGCCTCCGCCGCCGCCGTGCCTTCGTCGAGCAGCGACGCATTGGCCAGGTCCATGCCGGTCAGGTCCATGACCATCTGTTGAAAATTCATCAACGCTTCGAGCCGCCCCTGGCTGACTTCCGCCTGATAGGGGGTATAGGCGGTGTACCAGCCGGGATTCTCGAGCACGTTGCGCAGGATGACGCTCGGCAGCTTGGCGCCGTAATAGCCCATGCCGAGCATCGAGATGAAGACCTTGTTGCGCTCCGACATGCGCCTGAGGCACGAAAGGGTTCCGCGTTCGGTCTTGACGCCGCCGATTTCAAGGGAATGGCCGGTGATGATGTTTTCGGGCACCGTCTTTTCGATCAAGGCGTCGAGCGAAGACAGGCCCAGGGTGTCGAGCATCTCGGCGATTTGCCGGTCGCCGGGGCCGATGTGGCGGCGGATGAAATCGTCCCGCTGTTCGAGGTCGCTAAGCGTGCTCGCCGGCATCAGCCGAGTCCCTCCACGTAGCCCTTGTATTCGTCTTCGTTCATCAGGCCGTCGAGTTCGCCGGCGTCGGTGATTTTCATCTTCAACAGCCAGCCCTCGCCGGTGGCGTCGGCGTTGACTTTTCCCGGCTCGGCGTCGAGGCCGGCGTTGGGCTCGGTGACCTCGCCCGAGGCCGGGGCGTAAATCTCCCTCGCCGCCTTGACGGATTCGATGACCGCGGCTTGCGACCCTTTGTCCAACCGTTGGCCGGCTTCGGGCAATTCGACGAAGACGATTTCCCCTAGCTGCTCCTGGGCGTAATTGCTGATGCCGACCGTGGCGGTATCGCCATCGATCCTGATCCACTCGTGTTCCTTGGTGTATTTGACGGTCATGGAATTTCCCCCTGGGCTAATAACTTCAAGATTTATAATAACGCCGTTCGACGAACGGCAGCTTGACCACGGAACCCGGTAGCGCCTTGCCGCGCACCCTCAGGTTAACCGGGGTTTCGGGGCTTGCATACTCGGTCTTCACGTAGCCCATGGCGATCGGGCCTTCGACGCTCGGCCCGTAGCCGCCGCTGGTCACTTCGCCGATCACCTCGCCGGCGGCGTTTTCGACCGCGGTGTGGGCGCGCGCCGGGGCCTTGCCGCCGGGTTTCAGGCCGACCCGTTTTCTGGCGGCGCCGGTTTTCAATTGATCGAGAATGATCCGGTGGCCTGGAAACCCGCCTTCCCGCCGGCGGCGCTTGCCCAGGACCCAGGACAAGCTCGCCTCGACGGGGGTCGTCGTCTCGTCGATGTCATGGCCGTAAAGACACAGCCCCGCCTCCAGGCGAAGGGAATCGCGCGCGCCGAGGCCGGCCGGCAGGACTTCCGGTTCGGCCAGCAGCCTGCGGGCCAATTTTTCGGCCTCGGTGGCGGCGACGGAAATCTCATAGCCGTCCTCGCCGGTGTACCCCGAGCGGGTGACGAAACAGGGGATGGCGTCGAGGTCCAAGGCGGCGGCGGTCATGAATCCTAAGTCCGGGGCCTGGGCGTGCAAACGCCCCATCACGGTTGCCGCCGCCGGCCCTTGCACGGCGAGAAGCGCCCGGCCGTCGAGGATTTCAAGCCGCGCCCTGTCGGCGACGCGGTTTCGGATATGGGCGAAATCGGCGTCCTTGCGGGCGGCGTTGACGACCAGGTAAAGGTGATCGCCCCGGTCGGTGACCATCAGGTCGTCGAGGATGCCGCCTCGTTCGTTGGTCAGCACCGTGTAACGGGTCCTGCCGGGGCTCAGGCCCCGGATGTCGCCCGGGACCAGGGTTTCCAGGGCCGCCGCCGCGTCGTCGCCCAACAGTTTCGCCTGTCCCATGTGCGACACGTCGAAGATCGAAGCCCTAGTCCGGGTATGCAGGTGTTCGGCGATGATGCCGTCTGGGTATTGCACCGCCATGTCATAACCGGCGAAGGGCGCCATCTTGGCGTCCCATTCCCGGTGCAGGGTATCGAGAGGGGTCTGTTTCAGGTCCTGGACTTCTTGATCGGTCATCTGGCTCTCCGAAAACGGCGGCGCGCCTTTGTGGCCGGTGGCCGGTGGATCGTCATCCACTCCACCTTCGCCGGGCGCCCCCTCTGTCTCGGGACCTGAAAGATTCCCCCTCCGGCGACAGCCCGGGCCGGCGGGGTTGCATCTTCGGTGGGGCGGGGCGTTGCCTGAAGCCAAGCCGTTTATTACGCCGCCGCCCGCTTTCCAGAGCCTCATCCCCCCGCGGTCCGGGTGCCTGAGAGTTTCCGGGGCGGTTGCTCCTTCGGCGCCGGCCCATAACCGCCAGAGTGGCTGGCCGTTCGACCGGTCTCTCCCGCGGGGTTCGTATGAGATTTTGTCTATATTTTCACCGGCAAGCTTGCCATGCCCGACCCCACCAGGTCAATTATCGGGGCCGTTGGCATTAGCAGGCTGCTGAAAAAGCGGATTTGCGGCAACAATCCTTCGACACGCTCGCTTGCGCTCGCGGCTCAGGATGAGGCTTCGACACGCTCGCTTGCGCTCGCGGCTCAGGATGAGGCTTCGACACGCTCG
>NZAZ01000121.1 GCA_002686255.1 Rhodospirillaceae bacterium | reverse complement strand
TCGTTGCCAAGCACGGCGGCGCGGTCAATATTTCCAGCGCCCCCGGCAAGGGAACCATGGTCGAGGTCTACCTGCCGCTGGTGGAGCGCGAGGCCGGCCCCGCAAGCCGGGACGGCGATGACGTATCAGGGGACGTCCGGAAATCCGCCGGAAGTTCGCGCCAACCCGAAACGGCTATGGAAAAGCCGGCCCGCAAGCACTAACTTGAACCAAACGACAAAGGAAAATCGGTAATGGCAAGAATTCTGGTTGTTGATGACGAGGAACTGGCGCGGTTCACCATCCGCGATATTCTGGAAACCGCCGGCCACGATGTCGACGAGGCGGCCAACGGCAACGAGGCGATTTCATACCAGACCGCCAATCCCTTCGACCTCATCATCACCGACATAATCATGCCCGAGAAGGAAGGCGTGGAAACCATCATCGAGTTGAAGCGCGACTATCCGGACCTCAAGATCATCGCCATCTCGGGCGGCGGGCGGACCAAGAACCTGGATTTCCTCAAACTGGCCGACGAGTTCGGCGCCGATAAAATTCTCGCCAAACCGTTTTCCGAAGAGGAACTCTTGGAGCGCGTCAACGCCTGCCTGGCGACCTAGGGCATTTTCCGGTCACGTTGGTTCGTGTCCTGAATTGGCGAAGAAGTTAGCGCATTCCGCTGCACGGAATAACTCGACGGCCTCGGCAATGGCAGCCCGGAGGGCATCGACGGTGCGGGCGCTTAGTGGGAAAGATTGATCGTTTCCTCCAACAACCGGACCATTCCCTGCCAGCGGGCATAACCGACGCCGGTGACGATTTGGTCGTCGGCCCGTTTCCAGAGCGGCAGCGCGCGGGCCAAAACCGTTTCCCCCTTCGAGGTGATTTCAATGGGCCGTTGGCGGCGGTCCTGGCCCTTGCCTGATTTGACCAGCCCCCGGCCCATCAGCGGCTTCAGGTTTCGGGTCAGGGTCGTGCGGTCCATGACCAGGGCATTGGAAATCACGGTCATCGAAGCCGGGCCTTCCATCGCCACCGCCGCCAGGACGGAAAACTGCGTCGCCTTGAGGCCGCTGGGCTTGAGGATTTCGTCATACATCCGGGTCACCGCGCGCGCCGCGCCGCGCAGACTGAGACAGGCACACCCGGCGGTTCGGTCGAGAATCGCCGGTGCCGGTTTTGACATCTTCCCGGTCATTATCAGTGTATATGCACAATTTTTTGATTCCGAGTCAACCGGGAATTTTCCGGTGGTCAGCTTGCCTTAAGGCGCTCTTTTGACCCTTGCGCCACCGCCCTGGAAACGGCGACATTAGAGTCTTTCCGGATGATATTGGAGTATTCTGATGGCTTGCGGCGAGGCGGCTCGTCAGGCGCGCGGCGCGGCGCGATGCGGGGCATCGCGCAAGGCGGGCAACGCCGCGAACGCCCGGCGCAAGCCACCCCTGAAGGGGCCGGGCCTTTTGGGCTTGGGGGGCGTTAAAGGGCCGGTGATGGGGCCTTGCGCCCTTACTCCTTATAGATTTGGGGTGTTATCCCGGAGGGCGTTGTGCCATGGTTCGGCCGCGTTGGCGGCGGGACTCTGATCGGCCCGCCGTCCGTTTCCATCAAGGACTGTCTGAGCATGGCGGCGGAAAACTGGAACCGCAAAACCTGGGCCCTGGCCGGGCCGGTGATATTATCGAATATATCGACACCGCTTCTGGGCGCCGTCGATACCGCCGTCGTCGGACATTTGCCGGGTCCCCATTTCCTCGGCGCCGTCGCCGTCGGGGCGTTGATTTTCAACGTCGTCTACCACGGCTGCAACTTTCTGCGCATGGGCACCACCGGCCTGACGGCGCAATCCCTGGGCGCCCGGGACGCCGACGAAGTGCGCGCCTGGCTGGCCCGGGCCGGACTGTTGGCGGTGGCCATCGGCGTCTTCCTGATCGCCGTCCAGATTCCCGTTCTTTGGGCGTCGCTTGAGGTCATCGACCCCGGACCCAAGGTCCGGCCCCTGACCGACGCTTATTTTTCCATCCGCATCTGGGGGGCGCCCATGGCGATGTTGAATTTCGCCCTGTTGGGCTGGTTCTTCGGCATCCAGAATACCCGCGCCGCGCTGGCGACCCAGGTGTTCATGAACGGCGTCAATATCGTCCTCGATCTCACGTTCGTCATCGGCCTCGGCTGGGGGGTCGAAGGCGTCGCCTGGGCGACCTTGATTTCCGAGGCCGGCGCCGTCGGCCTGGGGCTTTGGCTGGTGGCCCGAAACCTCAAGCGTGTCGGCGGCCATCTGCACCGGGAAAGGATCATCGACGGCGGCCGCCTGATGCGCATGGTCCGGGTCAACGGCGACATCCTGATCCGGTCGCTGTGCCTGCAGACCGCCTTCGTCATCGTCACCGCCATCGGGGCGCGCATGGGCGACACCATCCTCGCCGCCAACGCGGTGCTGTTGAATTTCCAGATGTTTACTTCCTATGCGCTGGATGGTTTCGCCAATGCCGCCGAGGCGCTGACCGGCGAGGCCGTCGGCGCCCGGAACCGCGGCCGTTTCCGCCGCGCGGTCAAGGCGACGAGCCTTTGGGCGCTGGTTTTTTCCGTCGCCTTTTGCGCTTTCTATCTGGCGGCGGGCGTCTTGATCGTCGATATCCTGACCGGCGTGCCCGAGGTCCGCGAGACGGCCTACGCCTTCCTGCCCTGGGTCCAGTTCCTGCCCCTGGTCTCGGTCTGGAGCTTCCAGTTGGACGGCATCTTCATCGGCGCCACCTGGACCGCCGAGATGCGCAACGCCATGGCCGCCTCGTTGGCGGTGTTTGCTACCGTTGTTTATATATTGACGCCGGAAATGGGCAATCACGGGCTTTGGCTCGCCTTCACGCTGTTCATGGGTTTTAGGGCGTTGACCCTGGGCGCGTTTTATCCGCGCCTCGAAAGCAGGGTCGGGGAGCCGGCTTGATTTTTCCCGCACGAGTGGACGGAGAGGCTAACGCCAAGATATTATCCCGGATGAATTTCCTTTTTCGGGATTGCTCCCCGCGACAACTCATAACCCGCCCATGACCCACCTTCCCCCCCGCAACAACCATCGGAAAAGATTATGTGTGGCCTGACCGGGTTTGTCGATTTCACCCCGAACCCCGCTTCATCGACCTTTCTTTCGCCACAATAAACGCATTACCATCCCCGGGCCGTCGGTGACGGCAAAGGGAGCCCCCGCACATATGACAAAGCGTTTCCTCGAACTCCTGCGCCGCGGCTGGCGCAAGCCGCCCCTTGTCATCGCCCGCTGGCTGGGGCGCCAGGCCCGGGCCGAGTGGGACCAGGTCCGGGCCCCGGCCCGGGCCCGGGCGTTGACCCCGGAACGCCTGCTTATCGCGCTCGGCGGCGGCAGCCTCGATGCCCTGTGGAAGCGGCTGGCCGCGGCCCCGTTCCCGGCCTTCACCGAACCAGTCACCGCTAAAGCCTACGACAAGGCGTGTCCCGGCGATGCCGGGCGCATCCTCAAGGCCGCCGGCGACGCCCTCGAGGGCCGCGTCGACCTGCTGGGGTCCGGGCCGGTGACCCTGGGCCGGCCGGTTTCCTGGCACCGGGACTTCAAGAGCGGCCACCGCTGGCCGGTGGTCATGTTCCGCCGCATCGATGTTTTGGACCTGGGCCGCGACAGCGACGTCAAGGTGCCGTGGGAACTGTCGCGCCTGCAATGGCTGATCCCGGCCGGACAGGCGTACCTGTTGACCGGCGACGAGAAATACGCCGAGGCGGCGCGCGCCGTGATCGAGGATTGGGCCGGGGCCAACCCGCTGGCGCGCGGCGTCAACTGGGCCTGCACCATGGACGTGGCGCTGCGCGGCATCACGCTGGTGTGGCTGTTCCGGGTCTTTCATCACGCGGCGGCGTGGGGGGGCGAAGGGTTCCGCAACGATTTCCTGAAACTGGTGTATCTACACGGAGATTTCACCTCCCGCCACCTCGAATGGTCCGACGTCAACGGCAACCATCTGCTGGCCGATGCCGCCGGGCTGGCGGTGATGGGACTTTTCCTGGGCGACGGCGGCGCGCCCCGGACCTGGCAAGCCGAGGGATGGCGGATCCTCGCCGACGAGCTGCCGAAACAGGTGTTCGGCGACGGCGTCGATTTCGAGGGCTCGTGCGCCTATCACCGGCTGGTGCAGGAGCTGTTTCTGCTGCCGGCGTTATACCGTCTGGCCCGGGGCTTCGAAGTCCCCGGCGATTACGCCCGGCGCCTCGGCAAGATGGCCGCCTTCACCGCCGCCTATTCCCGCGCCGACGGCACGTCGCCGCTTTGGGGCGACGCCGACGACGGCCGGGCGCTGCCCTTCGGCCCCCGTGACAACGATCACCGTTACCTGATCGCCCTTGCCGGCATCGCCTTCGATGACGCGGACTTGCTGGCCATGGCCTCCGGCCCGGCGCCGGAGGTGTTGTGGATGCTGGGGCCGGAAGCCGCGGCCCGGATACCGGAACGACCGCGACCGGCCCCGTCCCAAGCCTTTGCCGATGGCGGCGTCGCCATCATGCGCCATGATGACGGAAAAACCGGCGCCGACCATGTATTCATCGATTGCGGGCCGGTCGGCTTCGGGGGCCGCGGCGGCCACGGCCACAACGACTGCCTGTCGTTCGAGGCGGCGCTCCTGGGCCGGACCCTGATCACCGATTGCGGGACCTTCGTCTATACCGCCGACCGGCAATGGCGGAACGATTTCCGCTCCACCGCCTTCCACAACACGCCGATGGTCGACGCCCAGGAGATCAACCGTTTCGTCGGCCCGGAATACCTGTGGACGCTGAAGGACGACGCGGCGCCGCAAGTCCGCCACTGGCAAACAACCGATGCGGCGGATGTATTCGTCGGCGCCCACGGGGGCTATCGCCGCCTGGTCCAGCCGGTGACCCCGGTGCGCGCCATGATGCTGGACAAGTTGGGCCACCGGCTTGTGATCGCCGACCGCTTCGAGGGGTCCGGCGAGCACGCCGTCCGCATCCCCTATCACCTGGCCCTGGGCGTCGGGATCGAGTCGCGGGGGCGCGGGATTTGGAAGCTCCGGGCCGGGGAAATCGATTTCCTGCTGGTCAGCGACGGCGGCGATGCCTGGAACGTGTCGCTGGGCGAAGGCTGGGTGTCGCCATCCTACGGCGTCAAGCACCCGGCGCAGGTGTTGAACTTCATCCATCAGGGGACGCTGGTACCCCTTTCCGTCGCCCTGATGCCCGCCTTGGGCGCGCCCGAAAACCCGGTGAAATGGCTGAGCGAAACCGCCGCCGCATTGAACGGGCCGGGGGATGGGCCGGAGGGCGGTTAGCCCGCCGGCGCCAGGAATTCCGCCAAGCCCCGCGCCGCCACCTCGGTCGCTTTGCGCAAGTCATCGAGCATCAGCCGTTCGTCGGCGGCCCCCGCATGGCCGTCGTTCCGGGTCGCCGGGCCGGCCCCGTACAACACCGTCGGGATGCCCCAGGCGGCGTAATGGCGGCTGTTGGTGTCGTAGGGCACGCCGCACACCCGGATCGGCCTGTCCATGACCTCGGTGGCCTGGCGTTCCAGGGCCTGGGCCAGCTTGTCGGTGCCGGGCTCCGGTTTCATCGGCGCCGACAGGCCGAGGCGGCCGATCCGGCAGACGATGCCCTTCGATGCGCTGGCGGTGGCGGCGATCAGATTGGTCAACCCGGTTTCCACCGCCGCCGGGTCCTCGTCCGGGATCAGCCGCCGGTCAAGGGCGAACACCACACGGCTTGGCGCCGCGTCTGGCCGGGTGCCGCCCTCGATCTCGCCGATGACCAACTCCGGCGAGCCGATGCCCGGTATTTCGGACCGGATTTGGCTCAGGTTTTCGCGCACCCCGTAAAGGGCGTTCAGCACCCGGGCCGTGGTCTCCATGGCGTCGGCCGGCGGCTCCTGGGCGGCCATGGTCTCGATCTCGACCCGCAACTGCAAATCGCCCATGGCCGAGGTGCCGATGCCGTAGGCATAACCGCTGCCCACGGCGTAGTCCGGATTTACGATCCCTTCGCCGAGAAGCCACCCGGGACCCAACTGGCCGTCGCCCTCGCCGTCGAAGGTGAAGTGCAGTTCCACCGTCCCCGACAGGTCAGGCCGGGTATCGCGGAGCGCCGCCAGGGCATGGGTATAGACGACCAGGTCCGCCTTGGTCAGCGCGCCGAGCCCGTAAAGGACTCCATCCTTGATTTCGCCGCCCAGCGGGTCCGCCGTCCAGCCGTCGCCGGCCGGGCCGGTGTCGCCGTGGGCGTTCAGCGCCACCACCGGGCCGGAGGCGAATTGGTGGCGGACGACAAGATTGGTGATGGCGGAAAGCCCGCGTTCGCGGACAAGCTCTTTCGGCACCGGGTGGCGCTCGACGCCGAAGCCCAGGGACTTCAACGTCCTCGCCGTCAGTTCGGCAACGGCGGCGGCGTCCCCCGGCGGGATTTGCGACGGGGTGCGAACCAGTTCCTTGAGGAACTGGAACTGCCCGGCGCGGCCGGCGACCAGGTAATCGTGGATTCGCGATTTCAGGCTTTCGTCCATGCTTGCTTTTATACTCCCCCGGCAACGGGAGAGGCTTGCAAACTGCGGCCGATCCGTCAATTTTGTTTGTGGAACGGAACCATGGCGCAACCGCAAAGCCTCGATTTCATCAAAAAGCTGGTGGCCTTCGACACCACGAGCCGGGAATCCAACCTGGAACTGATCGCCTTTATCCAGGACACCCTTTCCGGCCTCGGCGTCGACAGCACCCTGGTCCATAACCAGGAAGGCACCAAGGCCAACCTGTACGCCACACTGGGCGACAGGGACAAACCGGGGATCATGCTGTCCGGGCACACCGACGTGGTGCCGGTGGACGGCCAGGCCTGGGACACCGACCCGTTCCAGGCGGCGGAGAAGGACGGCAAGCTGTGGGGCCGCGGCACGGCGGACATGAAGTCCTTCATCGCCATTGTCCTCGCCTTGGCGCCGGAATTCCTGGAACGCGGCCTGAAAACCCCCATCCACCTCGCCTTTTCCTACGACGAGGAAGTGGGCTGCATCGGCGTCCGGCGGCTGATCGACAAACTGAAGGACATGCCCGTCAAGCCCGCCATGTGCATTGTCGGCGAGCCGACGTCCATGCAGGTGGTCACCGGCCACAAGGGCAAGCGCAGCTACGCCGCCAACGTGCGCGGGCTGGAGGCGCACTCGGCGCTGGCGCCGCAAGGCGTCAACGCCATCGAATACGCGGCCGAGTTGATCGCCCATCTGAAGGGCATGGCGCGGCGGATCGAGGCCGAGGGCCCCTATGACGAGCTTTACGAGGTCACCCACTCGACCGTCCATACGGGCGTCATTTCCGGCGGCGTGCAGCTCAACATCGTGCCCAAGGCGTGCCGGTTCGAGTTCGAGCTCCGCACCCTGGCCATCGACGACCCGAAGGCATTGGAACGTGAAATCCGCGATTTCGTGGCCGACACTTTGGAGCCCAGGATGCACGCCGTCAGCCCCGAGGCCGGCATCGACATCGAGTGCTTCAACGACATGCCGGGGCTCGAGACGGACCCCGGCGAGGACGTGGTGACGTTCGTCAAGGCCCTGGCCGGGCGCAACGACCACGCCAAGGTCGCTTTCGGCACCGAGGCCGGGCTGTTCCAGACCCGCGCCGACATCCCGACCGTCGTCTGCGGCCCCGGCGACATCGCCCAGGCCCACAAGGCCAACGAGTTCATTACCCTCGAGCAGATCGCCAAGGGCGAGGACTTCATGCGGCGGTTGATGGATGAGGTCTGCTAAGGGTTAAAGGCGTGGACTCTTAGGCGGCTTGGGTTTCTTCGCGCCGATGTCCACACCGAAAAATAGATATCCGGAACAACGTTTGTCCCGTTAATCATCAAGACTTGTCCCAGATTTTCTTGACCTGCTCGGAAAGGGTCATGGGATCGAAGGGCTTTGTGATGACATCCGCGGCCCCCATTTTCTTGTATTCCTCGATCTCTTGCGCTTGCACCTTGGCGGTCATGAAGATTACCGGCGTCTCTGTAATCTTGGGCAGCTTCCTCAGTTCCTGTAATGTCGAAGGGCCATCCATTCCGGGCATCATCACATCAAGAAGGATCAGGTCCGGGGCAAACCCCGCCGCCTTCTCAATCGCCTCTTGGCCGGAATTGCAGGTCTCGACCGTAAAACCACCGATGGCCTCAAGAGTCATCTTGGCGACTTCTTGGATGTCGGGTTCGTCATCAACGTAGAGGATGCGTTGCAAAGAAGTCATTTGATCGGGTTCCAGTTCTTTTCCAGTGTCGAGATGTTTATTTATTGGCGGGTTTTAGCGATTCGATCAAAGTGCGGATCGTTTCCAGCAGGGTTTCGTTCGTGGTTTTGGATTTAACCAGCACGGTCCTGATGTTTTCCGCCGTTTGCTCGGAAATTTCCTTCGCCGAGAACACGATCACCGGCGTTGATTTATGATCGCCCCCCCTTCAACAGGGGCAAGAGGTCTTCCCCATCACCATCCGGGAGCATCAGATCTAGAATAACCAGATCAAAGGTCTGCTGTTGCAATAAGGATTTGGCCTCCGAAAGCGTCATGGAAGGAATGATCTCGGCAAGATCACCAACAAGGCCAGCGACAATCTTAAGCCGACATTCCCCAGATAGCCTCCTGGTTCGCGGAAATCATACCACCGTGCCACCGTCGGGGGAACGGAACCATTTCCGCCGCCACCCGATGACCT
>NZAZ01000120.1 GCA_002686255.1 Rhodospirillaceae bacterium | reverse complement strand
TCATCCCCATGCACATGGGGAACACGTACGGCACAGAGCCATCTCTTCGCTTTTCGACGGTTCATCCCCATGCACATGGGGAACACCATGAAGATTCTGGCGATGATGATCTTGACTTCGGTTCATCCCCATGCACATGGGGAACACTGCTGATCACTAAGGAGCACATGAGATGTGTGCGGTTCATCCCCATGCACATGGGGAACACGTTTGTGTCCTAAAGAGTTCATCGCCCCGCGCCGGTTCATCCCCATGCACATGGGGAACACACTTCACATAGAAATCTGTTTCTAAAGATTTTTTTCTGCAAAGAGAATTCTACCGAACTAAAATTGATGATTCAGCAGCTTTCCTGGTTGTTAAAATGCACTCTCCTGTTTCTGTACCGGGATAAAAGAGACTAGCCTCAGTCCGTCCATATCAACCGGAACTCTTCGGTTATCTCCAAGCGTCTGAAAGTCAAAGCCTGACTCTGTGTTGGTGGCCCAGACAATCACCACATTTCCCTCCTCAAAACCTGCCTCGCAGTGCTCCCAGATGGTCTCACGTATCCGGCGGCCCACATTACCAACATAGACACCAGCCCTCACCTCAAGTAACCAGATCGCTAGTCGTCCACGCAGTCGCGGCGGTACTGCCTCGGTCACAACAACGGTCATACTCATTCTGAACGGTGTCCCACATCACCAATCGAGGAGGCAGGGGGAATGGCCGGCGGCACCGACTCTGGTGCCGACTGTGGTGGTTCCAACTCACCCGCTGCCAGCACCTCCTCTATCAACGGAACCATCCTCTTCAGAATACGCTCTGCACGAAACAGATCCCGACAGGCGATCCTAACCTTGCGATCAATATCATCACGCCCTTTCACAGCAAAACGAAAAGCCAGTGGAACCACAGTGTCGAATTTGACGATGTCAGCAATATCATAGATAAAGGAACGCGGTTTGCCACTATGAATAAACCCCACTGCTGGTGCATACCCAGCTGCCAGAACCGCTGCCTCGGTGACCCCATACAGACAGGAAGTGGCTGCACTGACCGCACGGTTGGTAACATCCCCCTTGCCCCAGTCCTTGGGGTCATAGCGTCTGCCATGCCACTCTACTCCGTGTCGCTTCGCCAGCATTTGGTAGAGTTTTTTCACACGAGCCCCCTCAATGCCACGCAGCTGTTCCACACTGCGCTTTTGTGGTGCCGGTTCGCCAAAGCGCAGCGCATACATCTTGCGTACCACTTTCAGTCGTGCCTCATCATCCAGCGCCAGTTTGGCCTGATAGAGCAGGCGATCCGAACGAGCACCACCGGGCTGACCTGCAGCATAGAAGCGTACCCCGGCCTCCCCAACCCAGATAATCAATGTGCCGACCGTAGCAGCCAGCTTGACTGCCATATGAGAGATGCGAGTACCCGGTTCCAACATCAGACAGGCGATGGATCCGACAGGGATGTGGGTCCGCACACCGCTCTTGTCCACCACCACACAGGCCCCATCAATAACATCAATCTGACCCTTCTCGATAAAGACCATGGAGACCCGATCCTTGATGGGAATGGGCTTGAGTGGTGGCAGCATGATCACGCTAACCCGGCAATAGTAGATTTTGAAAGGGGTGATGATTTCTTCCAGTGATAGCTGTTGAAGTCACGCTGAATGGTGGAGAGGATACAACTATGCCCCAGCTCTTCGGCCAGCAACACCAGTGAGGCATCTGCCAGCCCCATCGGCAGATCAGCATTTTTTTTCATCAATTGTGCCACTCTTGAGATGTCCTCTTCCTGTAGCTAATGAATTTCGATTTGCTGTTGTACAAGCATCGAGACAAATGCAGTCGCTGCACCTGTCGACACCTTTTGCTCCAACAGATGACTGGTCTCTGTGATTACGAGCCACGTGGTAACAGGATCCTCATTTAGCGAACTAGATACCTCTATTGCACGCTGGTAGTGGCGATCCTTTGGACTGGAGAGTGCAACCCAGAATCCTGTGCACACAGTGACATGCTTCTCTGACCACCCTTGAGCCAGAGCCTCCTTGTAATCAACAGAACCATTTACTGGGCATCAAACTGCCCTACATGACTACTTTTCAGCAGCCCCCTTAATTTATCCCCTGGTTTGTCAGCCTGTTCAAGATGAGATGCCGCCTCTTTCAGGGAGTATTTCAGGGCATCGATTGTGGATGAAATCCATTTTATCTGTTTGATTTTTTCCAGATAACTCTCACTCTCCGAGTCGAGACGTGCATTGATTCTCATCTTGTTCTCCATTACCAATAGGCTTGTATGATGATTAGTATGACAACAGTATGGATTACGCCCTTCTCAACAACAACAGACCGCAACCAAAGGCCTTGGCTGGACCAATACCCATTGAGAGCGCTTCGGCAAGGTCTTCACTGCTGCTGACTTGCAGAATCCCGGAGAAATCCAGCGTGCTAAATCGTATGGGTTTGGATTGTTTGCGTTTACGAATGGAGTGCTGCTGATAGCCACTCACAAGAAGAGAGACCTGCTCCACTTCAAATCCGTGTATGTGCTGTCGCTTTTTAAGCCACGCAAAACCCGCATCTGCAATCAACTGATTAACAGGTGGCTTCTCACCATTTGGAAGCGACGCAAATCCTGCCTCTTTTTTGGCGTTCATCACCACATCGTGTCTGTGCGCCTTACCATTGTTATCACTCTTGGTAACAACAGGGTTCACCCTGAGCATAAATCGGTAGTATGCGCCCTGAACAGGCTTTGGGCGATATGCTTTCAGGTCGATATACCATATGCCCTTCCGGTCATTTGGTTCACGCTTAGAGACGACATAATAGTGGTCAGGTTCTGTGCGAAACAGAAAGTCACGCTCTGCTTCAGGATCATCCGCAAACAGGCTCCAGAGCTGTTGGTGCTCTTCGTAAGGGTTACTGCATTGAATCCGGGCAATTTCCCCTATGGAAAGATCCGGGCGGAAGCAAATTCGGCTGAAGTACATTAGCCTTCCTCCCTCTGTTCCAGGCGGGCAAATTCCTGTCGATTGGCGTACTGCCACCGTTTTCGGCTCAACAGGCGGTCGTGGCGCTGGTAGGTGCTGTCAGCTTGCATACCGGCATCCCCGATTTCTTCCCAGTACCAGGTGGTAGTCGGTTGGTTAGGCAAGCCTAGGAGATGTTTCTCATCCTGGCAAGCGGCATCAAAAGCACCACGCAGATTATCGATCTCGATGATTTTCGGATTCAGCGGGAGTGACAAGGGACAGGCCTTACGACCAAGATAGAGGGTCAGTTTAGGCTTGCGAAGCGCTTCAGTCAGTTCTGACAGGGTCCAGTTCGCCCCCTGCTTTTGCCAAATCGCAACCATAGAGGCGGCATCTACCCGATAATCCCGTTGCGACAAAATCGTATTTAGCTTGGAGGCTGATAACTCATCCTGCCGGGTGGAATAGTGAACATTCTTTTTAGCCGATGGCACTTGAACGGTATGGTAGTCACGAATCAGTTCACCTGGTGCATCTACACGAACTGCAAATCCGAGGGAATTTGTGAGCTGCCGAAGCTTTTCTTCTTCATTCCGCAAAACTCCCAGAGCAGCGGCCAGCAATCCCATCACCGCCGATTTGCTTGGTTGAGAACTGCTGGGTCGGTACTCGCCAACCGCCGTATCGCCCCAAGAAGCCATCGCACCATAAAGCTGAAAAGTAAGAAATTCCATCACTCAGGCTCCAGTCGCGCAATTTACGATCTCCGTCAGCGTGCCTTCGCCTGATACCGTATTCATCGTGCAGCGGTTGTCCGCACAAGCCCCATACGCTTTATCCATGCTGTTGATATTTTCCTCCAGTGCATTAATTGAAGCGTTCAGCATATCGTTATTGTAGATAGGTTTAAGAAAAGCGACTGACAATGAGCGGGGTTGCTGATCGCCTGTTTCGCAGAGGATGTAGGATGCACGAGCACGGGATGCAAAACTGTTCTGCTTGCCGGTAGGCGCGACCTGGGCTGCAGAGTTGACCAAGGCATCAACAGTTCTGTCGGCCAGATCGGTATCACCGGAAAGATTCTTGATCAACAACTCCTTATCAATGCAGATATAGAGATAGAACAGTCCCGCCGCAAATTCGGTATCGCCCATATGTCCCGCTCCCATGTCTTCGCTGCCATCGTTGAGATCATCCACAGCGGTAAAAAAGTCATCCTCAACCGCGACCTTATGCGTACTGATAGCGTGGGCAACCTGGGCAGCAGCTTCTGTGTTGAACTCAGGTGATGAGGCAAGCATTCTACCGAACAGGGCAATATCAACAGCTCGATGTGAGCTTCGTAACAACGCCAGCTCATCGTCTTTTGGTGCGCGATCTTTTTCTGCCAATATTATGCACAAGCTCTGAATTGCTGTAATTTCTTCAGGACTGAAATGCGCGAGTTGCTCAATCTCCAGAGTCACCATCTGTTTTTGTTGTTGTTCTTCTTCGGATAGATTTTTAAGTGCCTCCTGCTCTTTCTTGGGCAACGACTTCAGTTTTCCAAATACACCAGCAATCTTTTGCGCCCACTCCATGGCTTTTTTTGGCTCTACCTCTAAATCCTGAAGAACAGAAAAAAAAACAATACCCATACGCTTGGTGCGCGTACCCATGCACCCACCGAGTGATTCACGAAAAATATCGGAAGTTCGCCAGCTTCTTTTTAGACTTTGAGATGATACTCTCAACCTCGTTGCACCCCCCATCACGGCGGTTTTTGGCCGTCCGAGATCATCCCTGTTCAGATTCGCGGGCGGGTAGGAAGTCAGCAGATGCAGTTGAACAAAACGGTTCATTTTTTTCTCCTTGAATTTTGTGGAATACGTAATTACTTGCTGGCTGGTGTGTTCGGAAAATAGCTGTAGGCCCAGCGTTTTTTCACAGGATCGCCCCAGTAAAAAACCGAATCGGACAGGTCGTAGATATCGGCTTTGTTATCGAGCATTCTCAGCACCCGGATCATTGACTTGTAGAGATCTCCACGATCTCGCTGCAGCATTCGACGGAATCTGAGTTCGCTGACCTCGGGAGGATTTCCGGCCATCTGCTCGGCTAACGGTCTATTGGCATAACCGCGCACATGGGAAAGCAGTCCAGCAACGACTGCAAGACGTTCTTCCCAGTGATATTCGCCTTGCAACAATGGCCGGAGACGGCGGCACAATTGGTGAAATGATCGTGATATGACGACGCCATCTACCGATTTCGCCCGCCGCAGCATAGCGCGCTCTCCGGTGTGACTTTCAAGCGACTGCCACCACTCATGGATGATTTTGCCCGCCTCGGAGTCAGGCTGGAATTTTGTCTTCATGCGGCTTTTTTCTCCTTGGAAAGTTTCAGTTTGGTCTTCATGTTTTTGCTGTAGAGCTTTTTCATCAGATTATCATGTGCTTTCGCGATTCTGCGCGGATCTTCCTGCGAAAAATCACTACGTGTTGCCCAGTCGCCGAACAATCCCAGCGACGATTTCACCAGGATGGCGTGCCAGTCGTTCAGTATGCTGGTATCGTCTTCTCCGCTCGACAGCACCTCCAATAAGCGTTTTACGCTCTCAAAAAAGGACTGCTCGGTTCGATGGTAAAACACATCTTCGAGAAATGATGTGTCGCCCTTGGCATCAACCGGTCTTTCGAACCAGGCTTCCTTGATGCAACCACGCACAGCCTTGGCAATATCATTCGCTGTTTCGATCAGCGTCTCGATCCGGGTTGTGAAATCCTGAACCTGATTGTTTGGAATGTGAAATAGTGGAAATACTGCTTCATACCAACACCGGGCCTTCATATTGTCCATATCGTAGCCAAAAGCATGGATCCGGAACTGTTCCTTTTTTATTTGTCGTTTCTCACGGAAAAGCTCTGCTATGTAGGCAGGCGCTGACCAATCTGTTTTGGCAACATAGCCCAGCCAGTTGCTATAGCTTAGCCCTCCCGGCTGAGGGTGCTGAGGGAGAAATAGATTTGTCTTCTTGTCCAAATTGTGGGGTGACAATGGATGCTGCCAGGCACCTTCGTAGTTGATGCCATAGTTCTTGGTAACATATTGGTTGACTAATTTCTGCGATGTTTCTTCACATAAGTCGCAACTCCCACTGCTGGCCTCGTTCCAATCGATACGAATACGCCTTGGCATATTCCAATACATCTGTACGGGGTTGGCGTTTTCAGGGGTAGTTTCAATTCCGCCACTGGATTCACTAGTTCGAGTAGGCACGAGCCATGGAAACATATCCGTATGGTTGGTTTTACCGTGACTACCAGTCAGATTAACGGCAACATCATTGTCAAACACATTTAGCCAGACAATCCTCCAAAGCGTCTCTTTCAGTTCACTGCCTTTTGAGTCAAGCTTGACCAACGTTGTCAATGGTCCACCACCGCGCAGAGAAGTGCGGTGACCAGCACCACCGCTTGGCGCGTTAATCTGCAGACAGAACAATGCGGTTGCGGCGCATGCAGGACAAAGGTGTCTCACGCTGTCGCGTTTGATGAAATGATCACGGTTTTGCTTGAGTGTATTTCCCCCTGGTGCTTCGATCAGCAATTCGGAAATATCATTAAAACTGCCTTCAAGTTCATCAAAGTCCTGCATAAATCTTGGCTCTTCTCCATCCAGATTGAATGCCTCGATATATTGCAAAAACGAGGTTTGTAAAGTTACAGGACTTGGGGGGGTTTCGAGCCATTCGATCCATTGGTCATGATTCTCAGGTGCGGATGCCGTTTGCAGCAACCCGATAAGAAACTGGATCAGCGACCCATCAAAATCTGGTCGACCCGATTCGATGACGATAGCGGGGTTATCAGTTTCCGCAATCTGGCAAGGTGCAATGCGCTCAACCGTTCCATCTTCACGCCGAACCGGCAACCATTTGTCTTTAATCAGATTCAGCGGCATTCTCTCTCCTTTCTGTCATATCGTTCTCCGTCAACAATCCGGACCCACTATCGTAACTAAATTTTTTTATGTAGTCCTTTTCATTTTTTGCCCTACCTTCCCACTGCCCGTTTTCTTTTTTCGTCAGCGGCAGCAATACGCCCCACCTGCCTTTCCCTGGAAGTGACTCCTTGCAGCGCCGCAGGGTCTCTTCGTCAATTTCAGGATGGTCAGCCTCGCTGTTGATCCAGAATGTCCGCATCCGCAGGCTACTGTTCTGCCATGAATATTTCTCTGTTTGCCTAAATGGCTTGAGTTCACCGTTCTCCAGACGTGCCAGATAGACGATGTTCATCATATCACCAAGCCGGGTGGGCGTAATGGCCTCATCCCACCACTGATTGGCAACGACATCCGGGTAACCCGTTTCGAGCTTGAGCATATTCAAACTGGCGATTGAGGCTTCCGCGCTTGCAGTGCCGGTTGCATCCAAGCTGTTATCGAGCAGCCCATCCGGGATTTCACCTTGGGCCTCTTTACCATAGACCGATTCAATCATGTCCCTGGCATCGTCCGGCATGTTGAATCCGCCATGCTCTTTGATCCATCGACTGGTCAGCCATAATTGTCCATGATGGTTGTAGATTACTGCGGTTCCAGGCAGCATGGATTTGATCCAGTTTTCATCCGGTGTCTCAGAGTACTCTGGTCCGTGAACAATCATCTCTGGTATGCCTCGCCGATCCTCTCCATTGACTCGATTGCCCTGTTGGTCTCGCGTATGACGTTGCAGTCTGCCAACACGTTGGATCAGAAGATCAATGGGGGCAAGGTCGCTGATCAGCAGATCAAAATCGAGATCGAGCGACTGTTCAACAACTTGGGTGGCAACAAGGACGCGGCTCTGGCGATCATCTGAATGACTCTTCGGACCGAACCGGTCAAGCACAGCGGTTTCGATCCGACCGCGGTCGTGAAGGCAGAATCGGGCATGAAACAAATCGATATCCTGGCCATCGAGTCTCTCTGCAAGCAACTTCCAGGCTTCACGTGCATCAGGCACGGTATTACGTATCCAGCACACGCACTGACCGGCTGAAATCGCTTTTTCTATCTTGGCAACAATATCCGTAATATCATGCAAAGTGGTTACCCGGACCTCCCGTTGCACCTCGTCTCTGGTTGCTACGACGTGTTCGCCAGTGTGTCCATCTGAAAAGTGCGTAAGCAGGGGGTAATCATCGACACCCGTTCTTTCAATCTCCACTACTCTCTCTGCACCAGTGCCTGATGCAAACCAGTCCAGCAGTGATTTCCGTTGACCTGCAGAGAGGGTGGCGGATAGCAGAATCGCACTGCCACCGCTGGCGGCATGAAATTTCAAAAGATTTCCCAGCAGTTTGTGCATGTAGGCATCGCAAGCGTGAACCTCATCGACAATCAGGACTTTTCCGAGCAGACCAAACAACCTCAATGACTGGTATTTGGAGGGCAAAATACCAATCAACGATTGATCAATCGTCCCGACACCCATATTGGCCAGTAACGCCTTCTTGGTGTTATCGGCCAACCACTGGTTACACCAGGTTGCCGCTGGTTCAGTGCCGTCGCCATACCCTTGCTCCTCAGTCAGATGCGCACCCAGTTTTGACTGCTGAAAAACAGGATTCATCTCTCTGGCACCATGCGCCAGAACCAATGACGCATTGCTACCTCGATCAAAAAAATCGTCAACAATCGGAACAATCCGGCGGTACATGCCGTTGGCTGTCGCCATTGTAGGTAACCCGATATAAACACCTGTCGCACCACACTCTACCATCATCCTGTGTGCCAGAAGCAGTGCTGCTTCTGTTTTGCCTGCACCGGTTACATCTTCCATGATGATCATCTGTGGTGACTGCGATAGAGGAATTCGGTTGCTCAGCGCCTGTAAGGGTGTTGCTGAGGCACCCTGCTCTTTTGGCAGTAGCAATAGTTGCTCCAGTGAGATGGGTGTAGTGGCGAAAGATGGCCCTAAGCCAGACTCCTCAATCACCCACCTCGCCTGCTTTTTGGCATTGGCCCAGTATTTCACAAGATCTACCGTTTCCTCGTGGTAAGGAAACCACTTACGGTTGGAGCCCAGCCAATCACATATCACAATAAATCCAGCCAACCACCAGGAATCACGTTTGAAGTCCGAGACAGAAAGATCAAGAGGTCGAATATTGCTGTCCAGAAACAGGTCTATTAGCACTCTGGTATAACTATCGACAGCATGAAGATCCTTTTCGTCAAAAGCATCCCTTAGTAATCCTTCTTTGCGAGGTGGTTTTCCATGGTGGCCGGTTACAGTAGCCATCCATAGATCTGAGAGAGTCTCACAGGTTTCCGCTCTCCGCCCCATTCCCGAAGTTGGTAATAGATCAAGACCGATGAACTCCTGCCGAAGGTAATCCTTCCATACCAAGAAACCCAGTGAGTCGTGACGTGTGGAATAACTAACCTCTGACTTTTCACCTTGCAGTGCCTCCAGCAATGCTGGTTGAAGGTTTTGAAAGCTCTGAGAAAACTTCCCCAGATCATGTAACGCGAGAAAAAATGGAATCCACTGTAAATTCACCTCTCCTCCCATTACACGGGTAAAAACAGCACGATAATATGGGTGCTGCTCCAACAGTGCGCATCCTACTGCTGCCACATCCAGCGCATGGTAAGGGAGTAAGTGATAGTGAACACCATCTTCTGACTGCTCCGCCTTGCCCCAATAGCTGTAGAAATCCTCTGACTGCCCCATCCTTCTAATGCTATCATCCAACTCCGATTTTCATAATTATTTTTCTGTAACAAAATGTTGCGGGCAGAGACCAGAACAGCGGCATAAAGGACTCTCACCATGCCCAGATCCACTTCGACGAGACCCTGCCGACCAATCAATGGTGGGAGGAGATCGCCAAGACCATTCAGCACCATCAGATCACCATTCTCTGTGGAGAGACCGGCTCCAAAAAAGGAGTCTGTACCCTTTTTTTTAGGCGCACGCCTACCTCAATCTCCAAGGTATCGCCCTGTTCTGCAAGTAGGCACTCAGCCTGGCGTATCTCGTCAGGCTGTATTTTTTGCTATACTTGATTTGGAGGTAGTGCTTATGGATTCCAACGCATCTTTCGCTCTTGTTGAAGAGGATGGCCCCAGGGTTTGGCTTTTTACTGAAGGTAGACGTGGGGGCTCCCCTGTTCGAGGACTAGATGGAACCTGGTCTAAGGATGGCATCATAATGCCTGACGAATTAGGGGAATTTCGATATGCAACTGCAAGTGAGCTCTCCACCTTTACCCAAGAAGCGGCCGCAGCTTTACGTGACATCCCAAGCCGATCCAATGCCGCAGAAAAAGCGTCATCATAGCCTACAGAGCTTTCTCTTATAGCAGCATCGTATTCGTCACGTAGGCTATATAGCTCTTTCTCCGTTTTGAGGCCTCGGAGCCTGCAACTCTGTTGCCCTTCTTACCAAGGTAATGAGAGTTGATCGCTATATGACAGCAAGACGACTCCCTGAGCTCGAAAAAAGCGGCTTTGCCGAGCGCGGATCATCGCGCAAATGCACTGCCAGGGGGACCAAGGCTATTACCTGGAGAGCGACGATATGAGCACGATTGAAAAAGCCATTGAAGTAGCGGCTCGAGCACACGCTGACGCGAAAGATAAAGCGGGAGCGCCTTATATATTTCACCCGTTGCGTGTGATGCTTGCGGTTTCTACGCCTTCCGAACAAATGGCTGCGGTGCTCCACGATGTGGTGGAAGATACATTAATCACATTGGATGCCCTTCATGCTATGCACTTCCCCCCAGAAGTAGTTGAAGCGGTTGATACTCTGACAAAGCGATATGACGAAGATCGAATGGATGCCGCAAAGAGGGCCGCACAAAACAAGGTCGCCCTGGTTGTTAAGCTTGCTGATGTTAAAGACAACATGGATTTAAGCAGGATAAAGAATCCAACCGAAAAAGACCTCAACAGGCTTAAAGAATATGCGCAAGTTAAAGAATATCTTGAGTCAAAAGTTGTAACCCGAAGAGTGACATTATGATGATCGACAAGCTGGTTACTCGGGTTATCAATCATAAACATGTGATATGTGGGCAAGCAACCGCAGAGTTTGCCGGTCGTTGGGTGGGTGCATTAATGAACCGCCAGGGTTGGCACGTGCTATGACTGATTTATTGCTTGACGCCCCTGATCAACAATATTCGCAAAGTGCGCTTCAAGTTGTTGGTTTGTTTTTGGACAATTGTTTATCACCGCTTCAGCCCAATCAAAATATTGCATTCTTCTGTCACGATCCCAGTCTGGGGGTGGCGCATGAGTTACATCGGTAACATTGGCGATCTTATCTCCTAGTTTAATCAATACCGCTCCTGATGAAAGGTGGGCGGCATGTTGTATCTGTATTTGTTTTCGTTCTTGTTTCGGAAGCGTTTTATTATCAGTCACTTCTTCAACATATCTTCGAACGGTCGAACCAAACATCTCTTCCAGTTCAGACCCTGTGGTATTGGTATCTTCTAATGTGTCATGAAGAAGTGCACCAGCTAGAATTTCAGGATCATCTACTCCACCTATTTCTGAAATAGCTAGTGCAACAGTTATAGGGTGAATAATGTAAGGCGAGGATTGAATGTCTTTTCTTCGTTGGTCTCTGTGTTTAAGCGCGGCAAAATGCGCTGCCTTTAATACAAGTCTAGTATTACTCATATGTTCTCCTTGTTTATTGGTTTGTCTACAACAAATGCAGTTACCTATCCTGGATCATCTGTGAGTGACTTTATGCGAGGCCTGAAAACCTGTTTTATAACTTTCATACTGCGCTCAATCCAGTGAAAAATGGCAGGCCAATTTTTCTACACCGATGATGGAGCCCTAAAGTGAGTTGCCTGTGAACGAGAATGGGGCGTCTCTTCAACCTGCCCCACAAAACTTACAATTTATTCACCTAGTCTACAATAATGACATTAATCGCAGACGGCAATGGATTCTCTGGATCGTTCGATACTATTTGCTTGTCACACCCGTGAATTCTGGCAATACCCATCACTGCTGAAACCACCGCCCCCGGGTGGCGCTCCTCGTGCGCCAACATCTCTGCCCGTGTCAGTCGTTCAGTGAGATTCTCAACTGTGATCATATGGCGCTGTTGGTGGACCTGTTGCAACGATTTTATTCTTGCCTCAATCTTGTCCTGAATCAGCATTTTGCTCGCTTTGGGCATTATTGTTGTAACCTTCATGTTTTCAGCGTTATAACTAAGTCGATAGGCTTCTGTAGCGTTCCCGGTCTCAATATACATCTGACAGAATCTTTCCTGTTTTGGTGTTAGTTTTTCCACTATTAC
>NZAZ01000119.1 GCA_002686255.1 Rhodospirillaceae bacterium | reverse complement strand
TCTTCGGTTCTTAAAAGAAAACATGAGAGAGATGTATTGTTTGATGAGATTCGTAATCGACATTACCCTACTAAAATCTCAAAATTCAAGGTCAAATACTATATTTTTGATTAACCACTAATCCAAAAATCCAATATACGATAAAAAAATATAGAAAAGACAACAGATCATTTATCTTCTTATTCAACATCTCCATGATATAGAAGGGGGAGTTATCGAAAGATATCACAATGGTTGAATCAGAGTTCCATATTGACCCATACAGGGAAGAAATGGTTCTCTTCATCAGTTATCTCAGTATTAAAGAGAAAACATGAAAGAGACCTAATGAATGAGGAGATAAGAAATCAACATTTTCCAAGTAAGATTTCAAAGTTTGAGGTTAATTACTATATTTTTTGATTAAATCTTGATATGATCCTATTGTTCTTATTTTTTCGTTATCTAATTTGATTATACGATCACAAATACTTAATGTTGTTAACCTATGGGCGATAATAACCATAGTTACACTGCAATCATAATTATATATATTTTCCATAACGATTCTCATGCAAACCGTATAAAAAAATTATCTCTAATATTGGTCATAATTTTAAACTCATAGAACATGATAGAACCCTTGATTTACATCTCCAAACAGATGTTCTGAGTAGTGATATTATTTTTATTACCTCTCCAAATAATACACATATTGATTATATTGAACCGCTAAGCATGATTTATGATGGGTATGTTTACTGCGAAAAACCTCCTATTAATAAAGTCGAAGACTTAGAAATTTTTGATTTAATTAATCCATCAAAATTTTTCTTTGGTTTTAACTATAGGTTTTCAGAAATTCAAAAATTTATACTTAAGACAAAAGAGAAGTATGATTTAGGGGAGTTAATTAATATTAATGTGCACATGTCATATCCTTACTCGGTTAAAGAGCATTATAAGCACTCATGGAAATCTGATATTGAAAAATCTCCAATTGGAGTAATTGAAAATTTAGGTATTCATTATTTGGATTTATCTGTAACGTTGTTGGGAGCAGTAAAAGAGGTTTTCTTAAATTCAACTAATATAAATAAAACTGGAACAGCGGATGATACAGCTTCAGTATCTCTTCTCCATGAAAATGGATCAACATCACAAATATTTATTTCTTATGCTACTCTTGCTAGAGAGGATTTATATTTTTCCTTTGAAAGTGGGGATGTAAATTACAATGGTGCTGAACTAATTGCTTATTATCCTAGAGAAACATTTAATCAGAAGGGCCTATCTATTACTCCACCTGTAGTTTTATCCAAAAGCATTGATTCTGAATTATTTCACTCTAAGTCATTAAAAAACTGTGTAGATTATTTTATTAATATTGTACAAACTAATGATGATTTTGACCAAGCTCTATGTAATAATGCTAGAATTTCAACACTAGCTATGCTCGGCATGGTAGAAGATTGACTTATAGAGAGTGATAAGACAACCGTTAAAACCCCTAAAGGTGATATACTCTACAAGATTTCTTGAAGTTCGATATATGTAATGAAAAACTTATGGTCTGATACTGAGTCAAATAAGTTTAAAGGCGATTTAGCATTACGAGTTTACACCTCACGATTACTTGGACAAGACACTTCTTTAGTTCTTCATGGTGGCGGAAATACATCTGTCAAAATTACCGAAACCAACTTAGTTAGTTCGAAAGAAGACATACTTCATGTCAAAGGAAGTGGCTGGGATTTAGTTTCTATTGAAAAAGATGGTTTTTCACCAGTACGTATGGCTCATATGTTGAGTCTTTCTAAGCTGAAATCACTCTCTGATCCACAGATGGTTAATGAGTTAAAGACTCAACTTACCAATGCCACATCTCCAACTCCTTCTGTTGAAACAATTCTTCATGCAATATTACCATTTAAGTATGTTGATCATACTCATGCTGATGCAGTCGTAACAATATCAAATACTTCAAATGGTGAAGAAAGAATTCGTGAAATTTATGGCAATCGAGTTGTTATTGTGCCTTACGTAATGCCAGGCTTTGATTTGGCGAAAGAAGTTGGTCTTTTATTTTCAGAGATGGCTTCAGATGAAACAGAAGGAATGGTTCTTTTAAATCATGGAATATTTTCTTTTGGAAATACAGCACGAGAATCTTATGAACGAATGATAGATTTAGTGAATGTTGCTGAACAATATCTTGTTAGTCAAAAAGCCTGGGATAATGAAAAACCATTAACTGATGTTAAATCTAAAAAAATACGTAATGATGTTTCTCAGTTAAGGCAGAAGATTTCATTAGTAGTTGGAAATCCTGTTTTGTTCAATCTTACTAATAGTTTACGTGGTATTAGTTTTTCCAACCGAGACGATGTTGAGAAAATTGCAACTCGAGGCCCTTTAACTCCTGACCATGTAATTCGTACTAAACGGATACCAATGATTGGTCGTGATGTTGAAAAGTATGTGAAAAAATATATCTCATATTTTAATACTCATAACACTAACGCTAAAGAGAAAAAAACAATGCTTGACCCTGCCCCCAGGGTTATTTTAGATAGAGAATTTGGACTTTGCGCTGTGGGCAAAAATATGAGTGAAATTGGAATTATTTCTGATATATACGAACACACAATGGAAAGTATTCTTAGAGCGGAAAAACTTGGTGGTTTTAAAGCTCTCCCGTCATCTGATATCTTTGATATTGAATACTGGGATTTAGAGCAAGCAAAATTACTTAAGAATACTAGTTCTCTTGAGTTTCAGGGGGAAGCAGTATTAATTACAGGTGCTGCATCAGGGATTGGAAAGTCATGCGTACAATCTTTCCTTAATCGTGGTGCTGCAGTGGTAGGAATTGATATAGACTCTTCCATCGAAACTAACTATAAGCATAATAATTATTTGGGTTTGATTTGTGACGTAACTGATGAAGATGCGATAGAAGTAATGCTCGAGAAAAGTGTTTGTTATTTTGGCGGTTTAGATATGATCGTACTAAATGCCGGCATTTTTCCAAAAGGGAAGAAAGTGTCTCAGCTTTCCATAAAAGAATGGAATAAAGTATTTTCCATTAATCTTGATTCAAATTTGAGTTTGTTACGTGAAGTATATCCTCTATTAAAGGCGGCACCAAATAAAGGTCGTGTTGTTGTTATCGGTTCTAAAAATGTTCCAGCACCTGGTCCTGGTGCAGCAGCTTATTCAGCTTCTAAGGCAGCCTTAAACCAGCTCATGCGGGTTTTATCAATGGAATGGGGTAGTGATGGTATTCGATTAAATGAACTTCATCCTAACGCAGTGTTTGATACAGGTATATGGACTGATGAAGTGATAAAATCTCGAGCTAAACAATATGGTTTGACAATTGAAAGCTATAAAACTAACAATATACTTGGAGTTGAAGTAAACAGTATAGATGTTTCAGAATTAGCAGCTGAATTATGTGGTTCTTTATTTGCTAAAACCACTGCAGCACAAATACCCATTGACGGTGGCAATGAAAGGGTGATTTGAATTTATAAACTATACAAGGTAAATGATGACTAATGTAAAGTCAATACTTGGAATTATCGGTGGTAGCGGTGTTTATGAAATAGATGGACTTCAAAACACCCGATGGGAAAAAGTTTCATCTTCTTTTGGAGAACCTTCTGACTCTTTATTTTTTGGTGAGTTAGATGGTCAGGAAATGGTTTTCCTGCCTAGACATGGTAGAGGTCATCGAATCCCTCCGTCTGAAATCAACTACCGTGCAAATATTGATGCGTTAAAAAGAGCTGGAGTAACTGACCTTATATCAGTAAGTGCTGTTGGCTCACTAAAGGAAGAGTTAAAACCCGGAATGTTTGTTATTATTGATCAATTTATTGACCGAACATTTGCAAGAAATAAGAGTTTTTTTAGCTCTGGACTAGTAGCTCATGTCTCGATGGCTAATCCTGTTTGTAATCGATTAGGAAATCATATTCAAAGTACAGCAAAAAATGTTGGAATTGAAGCTGTAAGAGGTGGTATTTATATTGCTATGGAAGGTCCTCAATTTTCATCTATAGCTGAGTCTGAACTCTATCGTAGCTGGGGCTGTGATGTTGTTGGAATGACTAATATGCCAGAGGCAAAACTAGCTAGAGAAGCTGAAATATGCTATGCTTCAGTAGCGATGGTAACCGATTATGATTGTTGGCATACTGAGCATGATAATGTCAGTGTTGATGCAATTATTAAAGTACTAAATGATAATGCTGATAATGCGAGATCTCTAGTTAAAAGTGCATCTTCAGCTATATTCTCTGATCATTTAAGTAGCGAATGTGACTGTAAATTTAGTCTTGAAAATGCTATTATTACTTCACCTGAGGCTCGCAATAAAGAATTAGTTAAAAAATTAGAAGCGGTTGCAGGTCGATTATTACATTCAACTTAGTAATGAAAAATTTATGTCAATAAAATCTAAAATTAGAACAATTAAAAATTATCCTATTGATGGGGTAATGTTTAGAGATATTACAACATTATTAAAAGATCCAGAAGGTCTTCGTGACTCAATCAATAAACTAGTAGATCGATATAAAGATTTAAATATTGATAAAGTTGTTGCTATTGAATCTCGTGGTTTTATTATAGGTGCACCTCTAGCGTACCTTTTAAATGTGGGCCTTGTTTTGATAAGAAAACCTGGAAAATTACCTTCTGAAACTATTAATCAAGATTATAAATTAGAGTATGGAACTGATCGTATCGAAGTTCATGTAGATGCAATCGAAAAGGGTGAAAAAGTATTAATTGTAGATGATCTAATTGCAACAGGTGGAACAGCTGAAGCCGCAGTAAGACTGGTTCAAAAGGTGAGGGGGGATATAGTTGAGTGTTGTTTTATAATTGATTTGCCTGATATAGGTGGAAGATCAAGGCTAGAAAATTTAGGTCAAAAGGTGTTTACGTTGTGTGAGTTTGAGGGCGAATAAATGACTGAAAAAAAGATTGAAACTTTAAGATGGGCTGAAGACCATCTTGAAATGATTGATCAGAGAATCCTTCCTGCTGAATTCAAATACATTTCTTATCGTGATGCTCAAAGTGTTGCTGACGGGATTCACTCAATGGTTGTTCGAGGTGCGCCTGCAATTGGTTGTGCTGCAGCTTATGGGGTTGCATTGGAGGCATTAAATTTGCAGAATGCTACTGTGGACGAGTTTTCAAAAGGCATGGAGCAAGCTTTTAAAATATTGCTTCAAAGTCGCCCAACTGCAATCAATCTTTTTTGGGCAATTGATAGAATGCGTTCAAAAATGAATGAAAATATAAGTCTAACTCCAAAAGAAATTGCGAATACATTATTATCAGAGGCCCATAAAATATTAAATCAGGATATTGAAATTAATCGTAAAATGGGTAGTTTTGGTGCTGAGCTTTTACCTGATGGTGCTCGAGTTTTAACTCATTGCAATGCAGGCGCTTTAGCTACTGCAGGCCATGGTACTGCCTTAGGAGTAATAAGATCTGCAGTTGAAGCTGGTAAAAAGATTTCAGTAATTGCTGATGAAACTCGTCCTTTCTTACAAGGGGCTCGTCTTACTGCTTGGGAGATGGTGCAAGAGGATATCCCTGTTACTTTAATTTCAGATAATATGTCTGGTCACTTAATGAGTCATGGTGAAGTCGATGTCATTATAGTGGGAACTGATAGAGTAGCAGGTAATGGTGATGTGGCTAATAAGATTGGAACTTATATGGTTGCTGTTTTATCCAAAAGGCATAATATTCCATTTTATGTCGCATGCCCTTTATCAACAATTGACCGTTCAATTTTGAGTGGAAGTGATATTCCTATTGAAGAACGACCAATTGATGAGATAACTGGATATCGAGATTTTCAATGGGCTGCTAAGGGTGTTTCGGTGCGTAATCCGGCATTTGATGTGACTCCAGCAGATTTGGTAACAGGATTGATTACTGAAAAAGGAGTTATTTTTAGCCCTACTACTGAAAAAATTAATCATTTATTCAATTCTAATTAATTATTTCCCCAGTAATAGGGGAAACTAGAGAGGGTAAAGATACTCAACGAGGTAATACTTCTAAAAAAAAGTTGACCTAGAAAACGGCAGGTCACACACACAGGGAACTACCAAAAGTATGTTCCATCCAAACTCACTCAACGGTAGTGGAATGGTTTTGTATGGACCCCTGTTTTCCACCACCACTCCGTTTCTGGAATTTTCTATTCAATTTCAATCTAATAACCTCATATATGAT
>NZAZ01000118.1 GCA_002686255.1 Rhodospirillaceae bacterium | reverse complement strand
TTGGACAACCGCCCGGCGAACTCGTTCCCCAGACCCAAGTAGAGCCTCCAACTCCAACCACCGATCGCGCCGTGAGTGCAGGTGACACCACTCGCCCAGGACAAGCATCGATTGGGCGTCGTTCCAGAACCCCCGAGGTGCTCTCTCTATAATGAGTTGCTTCATGAAGGTGCAAGATCCTTGCCTATCGGTATTTGACCGAGTCATCGCTCTCTAGTCGAAACTGTGTGCAACGAACACGACATCGCCAATCGTTGAGCAACTCGATCAGGCTTGATTCGAGGGTGAAGTAGGGGCTCCATCCGGTGTCCGCCTCAAGTTGCGAAGCATCGCCACGGAGTTCGTGCAAGTCGACCGGTCTATACAACCCGGGGTCAGAGATGACTCGTAAGGGCCGCTCAGCGTGTGCGAGAAGGATGTCAAGGACTGTCCCTATAGTCACAGAGGTCCCCGAACACACGTTGTAGGCACATCCTGCTCGACCCCTGGTGGCTAGGAGGCGGTAGGCGCGGACAACATCCCGGACGTCGGTGAAATCGCGCCGTGCATTGAGGTTGCCTACTCGTATCGTCTCGGCACCGGCGTGTTCGGACCGCGCAACACGTGCAGCAAGGGCAGAACAAACGGCGTTCTCACCCTGTCCCGGCCCGAAGTGGCCAAATGAACGGGCCCGAACAACGTCCTGTCCGAAACCCAGATGGGCCTGATTAGCGACAATGTCGGCCACGGCCTTGCTGGCTGCATATGGCGAGATGGGCTGAAACGGAGCCTCCTCGGTGATTGGCAGGTCATTGAACCTTCGCACGCCGTAGATATCGGAACTGATGACCGTGACAACTCGCTCAACACCAGCTGACCGGGCGGCTGCCAGTATGTTGAAGGTCCCTTCACCGTTAGTCCTGATAGTCTCTAACGGTTCCTGCCACGACTGTGCGACATCTGCCTGGCCAGCCAAGTTGAAGACGACATCGGGACGGAGATCGGCTAAGAGTTTCCGAAGGCCTTCGTAGTCGAGTAGGTCCGGCCCTCCAGTTGCGCGATTGGTGGTCAGTACCTCATCGGCCTCGGCAACCAGATGGTCCACGAGGTGGCTACCGACAAAACCGGCTGCGCCGGTCACGAGCGCCCTCACGTCCGGCCAACTAGATGTCTAAGTCCTGGCGTCTCCACGCAAGCATTCTAGAGGGCCTGTCGTCGTCGGCCAGTTGGCCGACGAGGCAGCCCTGCTTGACCAACAGACGCGTTCACCGACACGTAACTCGGTTGCCACTTCGACCTCGGTTCAACCCGCGTACACAACCTTGACGATGGTCAACCCAGTATTCGCCTTCATCGAAGAATCGTGGCCTACACACAGACTCATTGTCTCCGATACCTTGCTAGAAAGGGCACCGCTGCCCTGAACCTGTGCAACAGTGGGTCCGAGGCGCCGCAGCCAGTCAAGCTAAGGTGCCACTTACTATCACCTTGGGATGCTAGGAACGAGCCGAAGCGGCCGAAGCGCTTGAGGGTCGCGTCTAGGAGAGCGTTCACATTGACGAATGATCAGATCCGCGTCGGAATAAACGGCTTTGGACGAATTGGGAGGATGGTCGCGCGCCAAATCGTGGCGAATCCACAACTCAAGTTGGTTGCAGTGAACGACCACGCAGAGGATCTCGGGAACCTTGTCTATCTCTACAACTACGACTCCACCTACGGACGGGCTCCGAGCCAAGCTACTGTACTCAATGAGACATCCCAGTCGTTCATGCTGGATGGCCACTCCGTGAGTTGCTTTAGTGAGTTTGATGTGGTCAACGCACCATGGGAGTCTGCCGACGTCGATGTTCTGGTCGAGGCGACCGGCGTTTCCTCAAACGTAGATGGGTCGCATGTCCTGGTTGGCGACGAACGAGTGCGCAAAGTCGTTGTCACCCATTGCCCCTCGGTGTCAGTTGATCTACATCTGATAGTTGGGGTCAACGAGGCAGAATACGATCCTCTTGTCCACCATGTCATAGCGAGTGGAATATGTGACGCCAACGCGATTGTTCATCCGATCGTTCACCTCGACGACCGGTTTGGCATTGAGTATGGATTTGTCACAACGCTGCATCCGTGGCTGTCGTACCAGAATCTCGTTGATGCGCCAACGGTCATGCAAAATAGCCCGGGTCACTATTGGACCGACTACGCCTTGGGGCGATCAAGTGTCAGTACGTTGATTCCGAAGGAGACAACTGCAGTATCCGCGCTGAGTGCGGTAGTACCCGATCTTGCTTCAAAATTCGAGGCACTCTCATTCCGTGTCCCGACATCCGTTGTTTCAACGGCTGATATCACTATTCGGTTGAGTGCTGGGCCCAGCATAGACTCGGTTCGTATGGCTCTTGAGGACCTGTGCGCGGCATCGCGAGTTGTTGAGGCGAACTACGAGTCGCTGGTGGGAACAGATTATCGAGGCAGCACAGCATCGGCGACGATCGACATGCAGTGGCTGAAGATGTCTGGCGACATGCTCAAACTCATTGTCTGGTACGACAATGAGTGGGGCTATAGCGCGCGAGTCGTGGACCTTGTACAGCGTGTCGGATTAGTTCAGTGATCGTCGGACTCTTGATCGGGAAGGACCGTAGTACCGGCGTTCCAGGAAAAAACGTTCGAATGATCGTTGGAAGACCGATGGCAGAGTACGGGTTCATCGCTGCACGAGCCGCGCGAGTAGATCACCTGTTTACGTCAACCGACAGCGCTCAGATCGCAGGCATCGGTGATCGCTATGGCGCTCAACTCATCAAACGACCGTCGGAACTGGCGACTTCAGCAGCTCTCACCGAAGACGTGCTGGTTCACGCTGGCCAGGAGATCTGCAAGCACCTAGGTGAGCAACCAGATCTCATGGTTCTCCTGTTCGCGAACAATCCAGCAATTGATGTATCACTCATCACGGATGGGATCGCCTACCTGCGGACCGACCCGACTCTCGACTCGGCATTCTCAGTGTGCAATTACAACATGTTCACACCCAACCGTGCTCGTCGAATTACTGATCAGGGGCTCATCACACCGTTCGTGCCACTTGGACTACTCGGTGACAACCTGTCGTCTATTCGAGGCAGTCAGGGGGATGCCTACTTCTGTGACCTCTCCGTGCAGGTGATTAGATGGCGCTGTCTGGTCAACATGGATGCGGGGATGCAGCCGTTCCAGTGGATGGGAAAGCGATCCAAAGCGCTCCAGAATGACTACGGGTTTGATGTGGACAGCGACTGGCAGTTCGATGTTGTGGAGAAGTGGTTGCGTAGCCGCGGTTTCACAGAAGAACATGTACCCAGTGATCTCGGTGATCCTGAGAGTTGGCGATGACTAATGAGTGAGTCAGAACCCTCATTTCGCGAACGGTTGGCTGCGGGTGAGGTGGTTGTCGGCACCTGGTCGGTCATTCCATCGCCTTGGGTGACCGAGGTGCTCGCCATGGCCGGCCTTGACTTCATTATTGTGGATATGGAGCACGGACCGAGCGGATTCGACGTTGCAGCCGACATGATCCGTGCGGCCCAACTCCATGGATGTGCCCCCTTGGTGCGGGTTCCCTCGCTTGATGAGTCTGCGATTCTCCGAGCGCTGGATCTCGGTCCAGCCGGAGTGGTGATTCCTCAGGTTCAGTCCAGCGAGGATGTGAGGCGCGTCATTGAGTATTCAAAGTATCCGCCGATTGGGCAGAGGGGTCATTCGCCGTTCACTCGCTCGGGGGGCTTTACCCACCTTGATGCTGCGGCGGACATCGAGAGGTCAAACTCAAGGACGACCGTAGGAATACTGGTGGAAGGTCGACAGGGACTCGACGCGCTTGACGAGATTCTTGAGGCTGGCATCGGGGCAATAGATTTTGTCTACATCGGCTTGTACGACTTGGCGAAATCGTTGGGATTCCCGGGCGACATCGAACATCCGGCGGTGGTCAGTGAAATGGCAATGTGTGTGCGACGGACCAATGAAGCAGGAATTGTGGCAGGCACTATCACTAACTCGGCCAAGGCGATAATGGAACTGGTGGGCACTGGTGTTCGGCTTATTGCCTACCAAAATGACACGGGAATCCTGTTCAACGCCGTCAAGCCGGTCGTCGAAGCCCTGCGACGATAGATTGTTCATGCCTTGGAACATCGGTGTCACCGACTATGTGAGACCTCCGTTCGACTTGGAACAGGCCGTCTTTGGAGCAGACACCGATCTAGTGGACCTTGGTTGGGAAACCGGGGTTGTTCGAGATCTTGAGGCAGTGCGCGGTCTTGATGCGTTGCTTGTCTGGCATGCGACCATCGATGAGGAAGTTGCGGACGCTGTGGAGAGATGTCAGGTGGTCGTCCGATATGGAGTCGGTGTCGACAACATTGACCTTGAGGCACTCGATCGGCGTGGAATTGTTGTCTGTAACACCCCCGCTTATGGAGTCGAGGAAGTCGCCGACACGACGTTGGCGCTCATCATGAGTTTGCACAGGGGGATCTACCGGTACGACGAGGCGTCCCGGTGGTACGAGAGTGGCTGGCAGGAACATGTCCTCGAGACGTCGACAAGGGCATCAGACACCACGGTCGGTGTCATCGGGCTTGGTCGCATCGGCTCCAGCGTCATCTTGCGTCTGAACGCAGTTGGTTACCGAGTTGTCGGCTTCGATCCCTATGTTCCTGTGGGGATCGAGAAGGTACTGGGTTGTACTCGAATGGGCTCGCTGGAGGATCTTCGTAGAGAGGCTGACATCGTGACGTTGCACTGCACACTCACGAAAGAGACGAAGGGGATGATCGATTCAGCATTTCTCGCCGGCATGCGACCTGAGGCCATTCTTGTGAATACCGCGAGGGGAGGCCTGCTCCGTTCACTTGATGACCTGGAGCAGGCGTTGAGATCCGGCCATCTGGCTGCCGCCGGACTAGATGTTCTTCCTGAGGAGCCACCGCCAGAGTGCAGTCTGATCAGGGATTGGCGCCGTCGAGAGCGATGGCTGCGGGGCCGTCTCATCCTGACTCCCCACACGGCGTTCTATTCAGCGGCGTCGTGGTCGGAGATGCGTCGAAGCGCGGCCGAGACGGCCCGACAGGTCCTGGATGGTGGCGTTGCGCGACACGTGGTGAGGCCGACTGCGTCGGAGTGACCTTGTCCGCCGGGCTGGGAAGACGGTGGTCCGTTAGGACCCAGATGACCGACCGACGGACGACTCGTTACCCGTCTTGCCGTGGAGCGACTGGAGCGCGACTGATCTTGGACAGTAGTTTCTTCGAATGGAGGGGGCCCCTCTTCGAATATCTCGGCTCTGGCAGCCCCCCAGATACTGACTTCGCCGGGGGTTCTCAATTGGCGACGTGACCAGAAGGTCGTGGATGAGGCGGTGGTCAACCTGTCAAGTGCCATCAGGTAATATGGAATAGGAGGAGTTGGATGACAGACGCTACTCCGGTCCTTTCGCTGGTCATACTATGCTATCGGTCAGAGGACTTTGCAGCAGAGTTCACAGCGCAAGCATTGGAAATGCTGCAAGAGTACGGCATTGAGGACTTCGAGTTGATTCTCGTCGCCAACTACCTTGAAGGCTCGGAGGACCGCACGCCTGGGGTAGTACGCGCACTGGCGACAACAGATCCTCGGATCTGCTGTTTGGCAGAGCCCAAGAAGGGAATGATGGGCTGGGATCTCCGTGCCGGATTGCAGAGTTCGCGTGGCAGATATATCGCGATCATTGACGGGGACGGCCAGGTTCCAATTGATGATGTCGGCAGGCTGTTTGAGTTTATTGTGACGGGCGAGTTCGACCTCGTGAAAACCTATCGAACCACCCGTGCAGATGGTTGGAAACGAGTGCTTCTCAGCACCGCCTACAATGCAATATTCCGTACGCTATTCCCTAGCCTTCGAGCGCGCGACATTAATGCCAAACCGAAGATCCTTAGCAGGGCGGCATACGAGAAGATGGACCTTTCGTCGGACGGATGGTTCGTTGACGCGGAAATCATGATTGAGGCCCTGCGCCACTCGATGAAGATCGGAGAGATCCCGACGGAATTCAGACGCTTAGACAGGCGAAGTTCGTTCGTGAGTGTTGGAGCAATATTCGAGTTCCTCACAAATCTCCTTCGCTTCCGGTTCAGAGAGTTGTTTCGCTGATCTGTTGATTCACCAAATGGACCAGGCTGTGCAATGAGAATTCTTATCACCGGAGCAAGTGGCGAGATCGGAGCTCCGTTGATCGCTCGTCTGAAGGAACGTCAGCACGAAGTCCACGCAATGTCGCGTCTTGAACGTCCTGAATGCAATGGATCTGTTCGGTGGATTCGAGCTGACATCTGCGATCCGAAAAGTTTGGAGCGTGCCTGTCGATGCGAGCCACAAGTCGTAATCCACATGGCCGCAGCCACGCACAGTGCAAGAACAGTTAACTACTACGATGTCAACGTACAGGGTACGTCGAATCTGATCGATGCCTTGTCTAACGTCACACCCAGTCGGTTCATCTATATGAGTACTCGCGCAATCGGATACCCCGGTGGTGCCTACGCGGAATCCAAGGAAAAGGCCGAACAGGTAGTAAGACGGTCTGGTCTTCAGTGGACTATCCTTCGACCAGCGGAGGTCTACGGAAGTGGCGGAAACGACCCGATCCTCTCGCTCGCGTCTGACCTACGGCGACGACGATTTGTCCCCATCCTTGGCGATGGTTCGCATAAACTCTGTCCTGTTCTCGCTGAGGACGTGGCCGAAGCATTAATAGGCGCAGTCGAATTTGTACCAGAATCCAACATGACCTACGTGCTGGCTGGACCCCAGGACTTCACCTACTTGGAACTGGTTCGAGAACTCGAAAGGCTCCAAGGTCTACCACGGCGCACCCAGGTTCGGGTTCCCATCACCGTGGCGAAAATCCTGATCAGCGGGCTCGCCCTGCTTGGAGTTGGGAGGTTCGTACCCGATCAAATCACGCGGCTGTTATTGGATAAGTCTAACGACAGTTCGGCGGCCAAGCGTGACCTGCAGTTCGAACCGAAATCGCTCAAGTACTCCCTGCCCGTTCTGCTCCGGCGCGATGCTGCTCTCTGAGGAGCTGGCGCAGTCATCTCTGTTCGATCGTCCAGGGCCAGACTGCTGACCGACAGAACTGGACTCCTGCCTGAGGTTTGGTTCGTCGGACTGGGGGGTTTGCACCGTGCAACTGACGTCGGCCGCGTGCATGGGGGGTCCTGGCGGATGTCCGACCCAGCCCACGACTGCAGCATGCTCTTCAGCGACGGTGTCATGGCAGTGGTCCATGCCACCTCGTACCCTGGTATTCGAGTAGGGGTGATCCTCGAGGTGTTCGTGGACGAAATGCAACCGACATCCGTGGTGCCGTCGAGTCTTGAGTTCCTGGACTTCGACGCCTACCTGGCCCACCGTCGCCGGATTCATGTGGCCTGGAACTCCTCTGAGTCCACTCGGCCCGTCGGTTAGCGCCATACCGGCTCCACCCGGGGGTGTCGGGCCAGGGTGAAGTCGCTGGCGGTGAGCGCCAGGTTCGGACTGTAGGCCGGGTCGACGGTGAGCCGGTCGCCCCAGCGTTCGCACATCACCGCCACCTCGCCCGCCAGGCGCTCGTTGCGGGCCGGATCGTCGTCGAACCCGC